>NC_015067.1:1800000-2100000 GCF_000196555.1 Bifidobacterium longum subsp. longum JCM 1217
CACATGCCGCCGGTCTGCGTAATCGCGAGACACACCTTGTCTGGATCGTATTTGCCTTCGAGAATCGCGTCGATGAGCTGTCCGATGACCATGATGGCCGGATAGCAGGCGTCGTTGTTCACGTATTTGAGGCCAGTCTCCACGTCTTCGCGCGAGGCGTGCTTGAGGATGTCGAACTTGTAGCCGCCGGAGCGGATCACCGATTCGACGAGGGAGAAGTGGATCGGGCTCATCTGCGGGGCGACGATCGTGTAGTCCTTCTTCATGTCCTTGACGAACTTCTCACGGTGCGCGTAACGGGACATGGTCGCGTTGTTGTGGCCGGACTTCGACTTCGCGGACTTCGACTTGGCGTTCGCGGCATCGTTCGTGGTGCCGTCGCCGAGCGCGGCGAGACGCACATCGGCGATGTCGCGCTTCGCGGCGCGCTTGGACGCGTCGCGCATCGCCTTGGTGAGCTTCGGGTTCGCGGCCATCGTCGCGTCGAGCAGGACCTGACGGCCCGGCGTGGGCGCCTTGGAGCCGGTCTTGCGGAATCCGGTGGACTTCGGCGCGTTCGCGGGGGCGGCGGCGTCGCTGCCGGCATCGGCCGCGTCCACGGGCCTGTCGGCGGCCTTAACCTTCGCTTCGGCGGCGGCGACGGCGGCCTGCGCTTCGGCGAGCGCGGCCTGCGCGGTGGCGAGATCGGATTCGGCCTGCTCCTGCGCCTTGCGGGCGGCGGCCTGCGCGGCGGCGTGAGCCGCGTTGCGCGGGGCGTCGGACTCGGCGGAACCGGACTCGTCGGACGTGGCGAGCGCGGCCTTGGCCATGCGCGCCTTGTTCGCCTCGCGTTCCTCGACGGCGGCCTTGAGCGAGCGCAGGCGGATCTTCGCCGCGCCGAGGTTGGAGACCTCGTCGATCTTGAGCAGCGTGTACACGTCGGCCTTGTCGGCGAGGATCTCGGCCACCTGGTCGGTGGTGATGGCGTCGAGGCCGCAGCCGAACGAGTTGAGCTGCACGAGTTCGAGGCCCGGATAGGAGGCGACGAAGTGCGCGGCCGCGTAGAGGCGCGAATGGTAGGCCCACTGGTTGGTGACGCGCAACGGCATGCGGTTGACGGTGACCTTGCGGTCGTCGACGTGGCGGAATCCGTTCGCGTTCTTCTTGCGCGGGTCCTCTTCGCCTTCGGACAGGAAGTCGGTCAGGTCGAGCTTCTCCCCCGGCTGCAGTTCGCAGATCGAATCCTCGGAGAGGACGACCATGCCGAGCGCGCAGATGGTTTCGGGGATGCCGTGGTTGATTTCCGGGTCGATGTGGTAGGGGCGTCCGGCAAGCACGATGCCGCGGCAGTCGTGCTCCTTCATGTAGGCGAGGGCTTTGAGGCCTTCCTGCTGGACGTCGTGTTTGAAGACCTTGTCTTCGGCGTAGGCGGCCTTGACAGCAGTTTCGGCCTCTTCGCGGCTGACGCTCGCCCATGCGAACTCCTCGACGATACGGTCGACCATGAGCTCGTGGTTGGCGAGGTTGAAGTACGGGTGCATGTAGCGCACGTCGGGGTCACGCAGTTCGGGCATGTTCGCGCCGACGACGAGCGGATAGTTGGCGACGACCGGGCAGTTGTAGTGGTTGTCCGTGTTGGGCACGAGGTTGTCCTCGTAACTGACGCACGGGTAGAAGATCGTCTTCATGCCCTTGTTGAGAAGCCATTTGATGTGGCCGTGCACGAGCTTGGCCGGGTAGCAGATGTTCTCGGAGGCGATCGATTCGATGCCGGTTTCGAACAGTTCGTGGCTGGAACGGCCGGAGATCATCACCTTGAAGCCCAGCGAGGTGAGCAGCGTGAACCAGAACGGGTAGTTCTCGTACATGTTGAGGGCGCGCGGGATGCCGATTTCGCCTCGGGTGGCGTTCTTGTCGGTGAGGCGGCGGTAGGCGAAGCAACGCTTGTACTTGTAGTCGTACAGGTTCGGACGGTCGGAGCGTTTCTTCTTGGCGTCGCCGCCGCGTTCGCAGCGGTTGCCGGTCACGAAGCGCGAGCCGTCGGAGAACGTGGTGATGGTGAGCTTGCAGTGGTTCTGGCACAGCTTGCACACGTCGCGTTCGGTGGTCATCGACATTTCGTTGAGGGCTTCGCCGGTGAGGATTGACGAGACGGTGTGGCGCACGCCGTCGACGACGATTTCGCCGGCGTGCGCGGCGGCGTTCGGCTCGTCGCCGGCGGCGGACTCCTCAGCCGCCGCCGCGTCGACGGAACGCCCGTCCGCGCCGACGTGCGCGTTGTCGTCGTCCGCGATGTCCTCGTAGTGCATGCGGGCGGTGAGGGCCGCGCCGAACGCGCCCATGAGGCCGGCGATGTTCGGTCGGGTGACTTCGCGTTCGGTGAGCAGTTCGAACGCGCGCAGCACGGCGTCGTTGAGGAACGTACCGCCCTGGACCACCACAGTGTCGCCGAGTTCGCCGGAATCGCGCAGCTTGATGACCTTGTACAGGGCGTTGCGCACCACGGAGTAGCACAGGCCGGCAGCGATGTCCTCGATGGAGGCGCCTTCCTTCTGCGCCTGCTTGACCGAGGAGTTCATGAACACGGTGCAACGCGAACCGAGGTCCACCGGATGGGTGGAAGCCAGAGCCTTTTGCGTGAATTCCTGAATCGTCAGGCCCATGGACATGGCGAAGGTCTGCAGGAACGAACCACAGCCGGACGAGCAGGCCTCGTTGACGGCGATTGAATCGATAACGCCATCGGTGATGGCCAAGTACTTCATATCCTGGCCGCCGATGTCGATGACGGCGGTGACGCCGGGGCTGACCATTTCGGCGCCACGATAGTGGGCCATGGTCTCCACCACGCCCTCGTCCAAGTGCAGGCCGGTGGTGATGAGGCCTTCGCCGTATCCGGTGGCGCAGGAGCGTGCGATCCACGCGCCTTCGGGCAGCTCAGACTGAATCTTCTTGACGATGTTGATGGCGGCGGTCAGCGGGCTGCCTTCGTTGTTGGCGTAGCTGGACCAGACGATTTCACGGTCGTCGTTGACGAGCGTGGCCTTGATGGTGGTGGAACCGGCGTCGATGCCCAGGAAGTGCGGGCCATGCGCGCCTTCGAGGGTGCCGATGTGGATGTGTTCCTTGTGGTGGCGCTTGTTGAAGTCCTCGCGGTCGGCCTCGGTGGGGAACAGCGGCGGCATGGTGGGCGTGTTGGAGGGCAGGTTCTTCAGCTCGTCCAAACGCTTCAGGATTTCGTCGCAGGTGTAGGCCTCGAAATGGTGGCCCTGATCGTCGGAATCCGTGTCGGCCTGCAATGCCGAACCGTAGGCCACATACAGGTGGGCGTCGGTCGGCACGATGAACTCGTCGACCTTGCCCTCAAGCGCGCGCTGGAATGCGGCGCGCAGCTCGGACATGAAGAACAACGGGCCGCCGAGGAAGATGACGGTGCCGTGAATCGGGCGTCCGGAAGCCAGGCCGGCGATGGTCTGCGTGGCCACTGCGGTGAAGATGGAGGCGGCCAAATCGGGCTTGGCGGCACCATCATTGATGAGCGGCTGCAAATCGGTTTTGGCGAACACACCACAACGCGAGGCGATTGGATACAGGTTCTCGTAGCTCTTGGCCATCTCGTTGAGGCCGGCGGCGTCGGTGTCGAGCAGCGTGGACATCTGGTCAATGAACGCGCCGGTACCACCTGCGCACGAACCGTTCATGCGTTGTTCGGGCGTGGGTTTCAGGTAGGTGATTTTGGCGTCCTCGCCGCCGAGCTCGATGATGACATCGGCCTGCGGGTATTCCTTGTCGATTGCCTCGGTTTCGGCGATGACCTCCTGAATGAAAGGCACATGCAGATTGTCAGCAAGCGCCAGACCGCCGGAACCGGTGATAGACAGGCGAATCGGTTCGTCGCCGCGTCCGAGGTCCACAAGCTTCTTGTGGATGTCGACCAACAGGCCGGCCACGGTGGCACGCACGTTGGCGTGGTGGCGTCGGTAATCGGAGAAGAGGGTGTCTCCCAGGGAATCGGACTGATCAAGCACCACGGCCTTGACGGTGGTGGAACCGATGTCCAATCCCACACGCAGGGGCTTCGGGTGTGAAGCGGGCTTTACGCTCGCGTCAGTGGCGATGTCAACCATGTGTTCCTCTTAATTCCGACTTCCGGGAGTGCACGCTTTGAGGCATCATGAACCGTTTCGGGACGGCTGGCAGATACCCTGCGGACGGCTTCGCCCGGCTACTTCTTATGGAATATTAGTCCGACCACCTGCCCAACATGGCACGAGGCGAGGCGATTTCGCTCACGGGAAGGCCTTTTCCCAACAGTTCCAACGATATTGCTGAGTGCGGCATTCCAGAACTGCTACTACGAGGCCTGTTGGCCTTCGCCGGCTTCGCGGTCTTTCAAATAGATTTCGGGGATATCTCGTTCTTGATCGTGGAGCTTGGCCCAGATGACCGGTTCGCCGGCTTCCAGAGACTTGGGCACATCGAGGATGCGCTGGTTTCTGGAGCCGCGGAATTGCAGCAGCGAGTCCTTCTGGTCTCTGAGGTAGCGGCCGTCGACGAGAATGTCGATGAGATGTAGCAATTCAAGCTTGTCTGGGGTTTCTCCGGGGCGCATGAGTTCTTCCCATGTGTAGCCGGTCCACGACCAGATATCTTTGGTATGACCGAATTCCTGGCGGATACGTTGTGCGAGCGGCACCAGCACGGGAGTGTTGAGGAATGGCTCGCCGCCAAGGAACGTAATGCCTTGCACCCATGGGGCTTTCAGATCTTCGATGATTTTGTCTTCAAGTTTTTGCGTGTATTCGTGGCCGGCTTGGAAATCCCAGATGGAGGCGTTGAAGCAGTCGACGCAGTGGAAGGGGCAACCGGAGACGTAAAGGGAGTTGCGCACGCCTTCTCCGTCGGTGACAATGAAGGTTTTGTAGTCGGCGATCATCCGCTTGGACATGCGCCGGCCATCCCATTGACCGGCTTTCGGATCGTTGGCAAGACCGTTGGAGGGTACGGAGGGGCCACGCCCGGTCTCGCCGGCCGCAAAGTCATGGCGCTTGGGTTCGGGCTTGGTCGTATGCAGCTCCGGCATGATTCCCTCCTTACGGAAAGCATTAGCTCCCGCTGGCGGGAGCTGTCCGTCATCAGACGGACTGAGGGTGGTCAACACCATAAAGGATGACCGCCCTCAGTCTCGCTTACGCTCTACAGCTCCCGTCAGCGGGAGCAAGTATAAACCCTACTTGGTCTCTTCGAACCACTCGCGAGTGGTTCCGTCATCCAGCGTCACACGACCGGTTTCGCCGCTCATGTGCTTGACTCGGTGGGCAATTTCCTCGTGACGGCCGTGCACCATCGGGCGCTGGACCGGGCTGCCGAGATAGCCGCAGGTGCGCTTGGTGACGTTGCACTTGTCCGGGTTGGAGTTACCGCACTCCGGGCACTTGAAGCCTTCCTCGGTCGGCTCGAAGTCGCCCTGGAAGCCGCACACGAAGCAGTGGTCGATCGGGGTGTTGGTACCCAGGTAGCCGATGCCGATGTTGTAGGCGTAATCCCACACGGCTTCGAGCGCCTTCGGGTTGTCCTGCAGGCACGGGTACTCGCAGTAGTTGATGAAGCCGCCGGAAGCGTAGTACGGGAAGTCCTTCTCGTAGCTGAGCTTCTCCATCGGAGTGGGCTGCAACCACACCGGGTAGTGGAAGGAGTTGGTGTAGAAGTCGTGATCAGTCACGCCTTCGATACGGCCGAACTTTTCACGGTCCATGCGGTTGAAGCGGTCGGTCAGGGATTCAGCCGGAGTGGAGTACACGGAATAGTGGTAACCCTCCGCTTTGCTCCACTGCTTGCACAGCTCGTTCATGCGCTTGACGATGGACAGCGCGAACTCCTTGCCTTCCGGATCCCAGCCGTGGTCGCGAATCCAGTTCTTGCCATAGAAGACCGCAGTGGTCTCGGCAAGGCCGATGTAGCCGAGCGACACGGTGGCACGCTCGTTCTTGAACAGCTGGTCCACGTTGTCGTTGGCACCAAGACGACCAAACGCACCAAAGCGGAACAGGGTCGGGGCGTTGACCGGGGTGGCTTCCTTGCAGCGCATGATGCGGAACTGGAGGGCCTGATGGGCGACTTCCATACGCTCGTCGAACAGCTTCCAGAAGCGAGCCTTGTCACCGTGGGATTCGATGGCGATACGCGGCACGTTGACGGTGACCACGCCGAGGTTCATACGGCCGTCTTCTTCATCCTTGCCGGTCTCCGGGTTGATCCAACCCTGCAGGAAGGAGCGGCAACCCATCGGAGCCTTGAAGGAGCCTGTGATCTTGACGATGTTCTCGTAGAACACCACATCCGGGTACATGCGCTTGGTGGCGGACTCGAGGGCAAGCTGCTTCAGATCGTAGTTCGGGTCACCCGGGTCGGCGTTCACGCCGTGCTTCACAGTAAAGACGAGCTTCGGGAAGATGGCGGTGTGGTGTTCCTTGCCGAGGCCGCGAATACGGTTCAGCAGGATTGCGCGCTGCACTTCACGAGAGAACCAGTCGGTGCCGAGACCAAAGCCGACAGTCACGAACGGGGTCTGGCCGTTGGACACACGGTTGGAGTTGATCTGGTATTCCATGGTCTGCATGGCATCATAGATGGCCTTGCGGGTACGAATCTTGGCGAGGATTTCACGCTCTTGCTCAAGTTCGTCAACGTCGGTGTGGAACGGGGTGTCCATCGGCAGCGGTTCACGGGAACCGAAATGCAGCTTGGCGGGCTCGTTCTTCTTGGCGCTCTCGACCTGACGACGGGCGAATTCAACCGGCATGCCGTCGGGGATGGTCTCACGAGCTTCCTCAAGGAACTTCTCGTAATCCTTCTTGGCATACTGGGCAAGATGCTCGTCGGCACGGTTGGCGGTCTGGCCACCATACTGGCTGGAGGCCACGTCCTTCATGATCTGGGTAATCTGGGTGGCCGCAATGGCGATGGACTTCGGGGAAGCCATCGGAGCGTTGCCAAGAGTGAAGCCATTGGCCAACATGTCCCAGAAGTTCGGCAAGGAGCAGTTGGACTGGGCAGTGAACGGCGAATAGTCGGCATCGTGGAAGTGAATGTCGCCCTTCATGTGGGCGTTGGACACCGCCGGCGGCAGCATGTTGAACGCGGCGGCCTTGGACACGGCACCGGCCAGCAGATCACGCTGGGTGGAGTAGACGTTGGAATCCTTGTTCGCGTTCTCGTGAATCAGGGTCGGGTCATGATTAATGAAGCGAGCAACGGCCTCGTTGACATCAGTGGCCTTGGCACGCTGAATGTCTTTGTCGAGACGGTAATTGGTGTAGGCGCGAGCCACATCGTACAGGTGGGCGTCAATGAGGGCGTGCTCCACGAGATTCTGGATGTCCTCGATTTTGGCGGGGCCGGTGTAACGCCCCTTGATTTCGCCTTCGACTTGGTTGGCGAAACCACGGATCATGGCATCTTCTTCGGGGCCGACTTCCTTGTTCAGGTCGCCGAAAGCAGACTTGACCGCAGAGATGATGTTGATGGGGTCGAAGTCGACCACACGACCATCACGCTTCTCAACGAGCACGGTGGAGGCCTTGGCGGCCACCTTGGTCTCGTTATCGGTGACGGTTTCCTCCAGCACCTGTGCGCCCATCGGGCACCCCTTTCCTATAAGGCGAACACTCTCCTGAGTTCCGCATTTTGGCCGCACTCGACGTGGGCCACACGAAATTACATTGATATCGTTTTCTTGAACCTCTAGAAGAATACGGCATCCCCACCCCTATATCTAGTGCTCAACAGTGGTGTGTCGAACTATTTATAGGGTTTTTCGGCTATTTTTCGCCAAAACTACAAGTGTGTGATTAGCGTAACTGTTTTCTGCTCGCGTGTCGCACAGCGAGCTCACTGACGACTCTCAATCGTCAGTGCAACGCATATCTCACTCCTCTTCATAGCACCCGTTTCTTCGCCATAATGACTCCTTTCTTCTGATGCACCAGACCATCTCCATCATCGGCTGATACATCGCTTCGTACGGTTCTTGCATTCATCATCACACCGTTTTCAGGCGACGGTAAATTTTTACCGTCATCAACCAACGCACTTATAGTGGAGTGCATGACTACTGCAATGGGCTACTCATCTACCGGCCGTCCACCGACCGCCGCTTCACTGGCCTCGTCTGGCTTTGAGCCGGGTCAAGGCACTTTCGCGCCCGATCGGGGCGCCATCAATCTGCCGAATGAGCCTCGCCCTATCGATCAGCTGCCTGCACGCGCCGCTGAAACCACCGCGCAAAATCCGTGGCCGGTAAGCGTGCTGAGCCAGAAGTTCTACGGTGCCGTGGAACGATGGCCGTCCGCGTGGGTCACCGGCCAGATCACGCAGATCAATACCCGTCGCGCCGGCTCGGCCTACATCACGCTGCGCGACGACTTCGAGGATATCGCCATGGAAGTCAATGGCTTCGGCAGGTTCGCGGCCGCAGCCAGCCAGTTCGTTCAGGGCGACCGCGTGGTGATTCACGGCAAACCGAACCTGTGGATGAAGCGCACTTCGCTGTCGTTGCGCGGGGACACGATTCTCAAGGTCGGAGCCGGTGGCAGCCTCAAGGCCATGATCGACGAATTGCGCAAGCAGCTTAAGGGCGAGGGCCTGTTCGATGCCGATCACAAACTGCCTCTCCCGGAGTTTCCGAAGACTATTGGCCTGATTTGCGCACCTCAGGCACGTGCGGAAGGCGATGTGATCACCAATGTGAACCTTCGTTGGCCTTCCGTAACCTTCAAGGTGGTCCATGTGCATGTTCAGGGCGAGCAATGCCCGGCCGAGGTGGTTCAGGCCATTGCACAACTCGATGCCGACCCGAGCGTGGATGTGATCATCGTGGCCCGTGGCGGCGGCTCGTTTGAGGATCTCATCGGTTTCTCGGATGAGCGTGTGGTTCGTGCGGCGTATGCCTGCACTACACCATTAATCTCCTCCATCGGGCATGAGGATGACTGGACATTGCTGGATCTGGTCGCCGATCTGCGCGCCTCCACCCCTACCGATGCGGCCAAGCGCGTGGTGCCGGATGTGCGTGAGCAGTCGCAGCTCATCGAAGGTGCCATCGACCGTATGCGACTGCGGGTCCGTTCGCGCGTGGAGAACGAGATTCGACTTATCGAGGGATATGCGAACCGCCCGAGCCTGACACAGCCGCACACCATGCTTGAGCCTCATCAGCGCTTAATTGACGACTCGTTGCAACGGCTCGATATCGGGCTGCGACGCATCGTGGACGATGCCCAGCTCACCGTCGAGCGAGCTCACGCCTCACTGACCGCACTCAGCCCGCAATCCACGTTGAACCGAGGCTATGCGGTGGTGCAGTCCGCCGATGGCCACGTACTAGACGATGCTTCGCAGGTAAGCCCTGGGGATGGCATCACCGTCACCTTGAAGAAGGGTGTCATTACCGCAACCACCACATCCGCAACCGCGTGACACGCCATACGCAGCCACGCATATATACCGTATATATAAGGAGAACATCATGACCGAAAACGCCACATCCACCGACATGAACACCCCCGCCACGTCCCTGACGGACAAGGAACGCGAGCTCATCGCCCAGATGCCATATGAGGAGGCGCGCGACAAGCTGATTCAGGCTGTCCAGGCACTGGAAACCGGCGGCCTCAATCTTGACCAGTCGATGCGTCAATGGGAGATCGGCGAGGCCTTGGCTAAGCGCGCCCAGGGTCTGCTCAACGACGTCCGTGCCAAGCTCGACCAAGCACAAGCCGAGCAAGCCGCCAACGAAGCCACCGCAGGCACGCAGTCCAACCTCGACTGAGTTGCCTCCCGGCGCGGCATCCCGCGGCTCGCACCTGAGTCCGGACTGGACTGAGTTCTGCTTCCCGGCATACGATAGTGGTGATTAGGCCACATTGGCAGCAGTTTATAGAAGGGAAATCCCATGTCAACGTTGATTCTTGTATTCCATCCGCATCTTAAGGACGGCTCGCGCGTGAACGCCCGCCTGCTCGCCGAACTCACCGCACAGGGCGAGGACGACATCATCGTGCGCGACGAATACGCCGAATACCCGAACTTCTCCGTCAACGCCGACACAGAGCACGAGCTGCTGGAGGCCGCCGACCGCGTAATCCTCCAGTTCCCGTTCTACTGGTACTCCTCCCCCGCGCTGCTCAAGGAATGGGAAGACGAGGTCATCACCGCAGGCTGGGCCTACGGTGGAGGCCACGCACTCAAGGGCAAGGAGCTCAAGCTGGTGGTCACCACTGGTTCCGACGCCGCCAAGTACCGCAAGGATGGCGAGTACAGCCACACCATGGAGGAGCTGCTGAGCCCGTTTGAGGTCGTGGCGTACAAGATCGGCATGAACTATGCTGAGCCGTTCCTGGTGCAGGGCACCGCCACCATCGGCGATGCGGAGCTGGATCAGGCCGCCGCCGATTATGTTTCGGCGATTTTGGACTGAATAAGCTGAGGCCGGGTGCAAGTCGCACCCGGCCTTGTTGTTTCGCGGGCTAGCCGCGGTCTCTCCCAGTCAGCCTGCGGCTGACAGTTCCCTCGTCAGAGAGAGCTTATTTTTTGGATCAGAGGGAGTTGATAGCTACTTCTTCAACGGCACGTAGATCACGTCGTCAATGAGCTCGCGATAGTGCTCAACGATTTGCGCGCGACGGGTCTTCAGGCTCGGGGTCAGCATGCCGTTGGCCTCGGTGAATTCGTCTGGCAGAATCTCGAACTTACGAATCGACTCGGCGCGGGAAACGCCCTCGTTGGCGGCGTTCACCGCACGCTCCACCTCAGCGTGAACGATGGCGTTCTTGGCCAGCGAGGCCAGATCGGGTTCCGGCTTGGCGCCCTGGGATTCCAGCCATTTGTTGGCATCCGCCAGATCCAGCGTGACCAGAGCGGCCACGAACGGCTTCTTATCGCCAATAACCAAGCACTGGTTGACCACGGGCGAGGTCATTACGGAAGCCTCAAGCAGACCCGGCGACACGTTCTTGCCGCCGGCGGTGATGATGAGGTCTTTCTTACGGCCGGTGATGGAGATGAAGCCGTCTTCGGAGATATCGCCCAGATCGCCGGTGTGCAGCCAGCCATCGGTGATCTGCTGGGTGGTGACTTCGGGGTTGTTGTGGTAGCCCTTGCACACCAGCGGTCCTTTGACCACCAGCTCGCCGTCCTCGGCGATGCCGGCGGTGATACCGCACATCGGCATGCCGATGGTGCCGATGCGGTTGTCCTCTGGCAAGCTCACACACACCGGGCCGCAGGTTTCGGTCATGCCATAGCCCTCAAGCACCGGCATGCCGATGCCGTTGAAGAAGTGGGAAAGCTCAGAGTCCATCGGGGCACCGCCGGTAATGGCGAAGTCGGCGTTCGGACCGAAAATCGTGCGAATCTTCTTGTACACCACCTGCTCATAGAAGGCGTGGGCGATACGTCCGGCAATCGGCAGCTGTTCGCCCTTCTGCTCGGCCTTGGACCATTCGCGCGCGTTTTCGGCGGCGCGCATGAACATCTTGCCAGCGAATCCGGTGCCGGCGCGCTGGGAGGCGGCGTTGTAGACCTTCTCGTACACACGCGGCACGGCGAGCAGCAGCGTGGGACCGAAGGTCTCGAAGTCCTTGACCATCGTCTTCATATTGGAGCTCAGGGCCAGCGAAATCGTGCCGCCGAAGCTGAAGAATTCCATGAATCGGGCGAACACGTGGCTCAACGGCAGGAACAGCAGCAGGCGGCGGTTGGGCCATGCGCCGGCGCGCGGCATGTACTGCAATGCGGAGAGTACCAGGAAAGCGAAGTTGCGGTGGGTCAGTTCCACGCCCTTCGGGGTGCCAGTGGAGCCGGACGTGTAGACGATGGTGGCGCGGTCGTCGCCGTGGGAGGCTTCCTTGTATTCCCAGAATTCGGCATCGGTGACGCTTTCGCCATAGGTCTTGATGGCGTTCAGGCCGCCGGCCTCGATTACGAACACGTTGCGCAGGGTGGGTACCTCGCTGCGCACGGATTCGATCTTGTCGCGCTGTCCGTCATCTTCGGCGATGGCGAGCGTGACTTTGGAATCGTTGAAAATCCAGCTGACCTGGCTGGCGGAGTTGGTCTCATACACCGGCACAGTGAGCGCGCCGATGGACATAATCGCCATATCCAGCGCGGTCCATTCCCAGCGGGTGTGCGAGACGATGGCGACTGAATCGCCCTTATTGACGCCAAGTCCGATCAGGCCCTTGGCCAGATCGATGACCATGTCACGGAATACTTGGGCACTGTACGGGTGCCAAGTGCCATCATCGCCCTTGTATTCGATCATGGCACCTTCGGGATCGCGCTTGGCGCGGTTATCGAGCAGATCGAACAGGTTGATGTCGCTGTCAATCGGCTCCTTGACGGGATTGGTGAACTGCTTGACGATACGAGTATCGTTTATGGCCTTATCAGCGATGTTTTCAGTCATACTCCCCATGTAACTCCACGGATGCTACAAAACACGCGCGAAACAGCGGATTGTCCAGACCAAATGGCCCCGGCAATCCGTTATTTCGGGCAAACCAGGTAAATCTGCCGCACCGTACATTCAGCAGATTACTCGGCGGAGTTATTGGCCTTTTTCAGCTCGTCGCGAATCTCCTGCAGCGTGGCGAGAGTCTGCTCTTCAACGCTAGGCCCCTGTTCTTCAGCGTCAGCCTCATCCTGGATAGCAGTAAGATCACGAAGCTTATTAATCGGCAAAATCACGCAGAAATACACCGCCACGCCAACAAGCAGGAAGTTAATCAGCGCGTTAAGAATCGCACCAAATGAAACGGTCGAGTTGTTGAACGTGATGGTCAGTAGTCCGGAAAGATCCGGTACGCCGCCAATCATGCCGATTAATGGACTGATGAGATTGTCGACGATGGAATTGACCACAGCGGTAACGGCAGAGCCCATCACCACACCTACCGCCATATCAATCATTGATCCGCGCGACAGGAATTTCTTAAAGCCATTCAACGGACCTTTATCAGTCAAAGCAACAACTTTGCGAGCGGTTCCTCCCGTGGCCTTGGCAAAGTCGGTGGCAATATTCATGGGATTGTGGTTACTCATAACGGCACTCCTTACGAAATTCAGACACTTCACTTGTATCCGACTGGTTTTCCCACGACTCCATTATGCCGCTTGTTGGAATATCCCTATACCACTGCGGCGTTCCCGTACATGACTATGTACGAGAACGCCGCCAACCCTGCTTGCAGAGAACCTGTTAGAGCTGTTTAGAACTGGATGTAATCGACTTCCGTATGCTCGCCGGTTTCCAAGTATTTCGCCACATCATCAGGACCGACGAACACCAGTTCGACCGCTTGCGCAATCATCAGATTGACACGATCCATTGGCGTAAGGTTTTCGAAATAGCCGTACACCGGGATTCCCAGCGCATGCGCATATCCGATTTCGAACATCGTGCCCGGGTCCTCGTCCATAAGATTGGCGACCACGGCTTTAGCAGCATTAATGCCATGGATATCGTCCGCAAAGCATCCTTCAGGGCCTACTTCTTCGATCTGGCTGACAAACCGCGGCTTGAACAGTACCTTGCCATGGTCTTCCAATATCTTTTCCAAACGTTCCATACTTGCCGTTTGTTCAGGATCGAAGAACGGACCGGCCACATAGAAGTCATACTGTTTGTCTTCACTCATGGTCTCTAGTCATAGCGCAGCCGCGTCGGACGCCAGCCGTTATTTTCACTGTATGGACAAGGGGTCGTATCGTGAACATTACTACGGGATAACCGTCAATGACTACGTACGTTGCCCCCGATCAGCACACTCCGCCACTTTCGCCCCCTCCCGTATCGTCGAGCACGCGAACCAAGCCGACCAAATGGCCGCCATCCCATGCGCTGATCACCGTATCCGAATGCTGCAATGCCTTGAACAACCGTTCCGGCCACTGCGCCGATTCCCAACCTACCGACTTGAACAGCGCCTCAACCTGCTCAACAGTAAACCGCTTCTCTTCCGTGTATTCGATAGCCATGGACCCTCACGACAACCGTGAAGCCCCACATGTCTTTGCATAGTTTCACACGACGGGATGATGGATAGTGGAACCTATACGTTTACACATGCCTAATGCCCATGGCTCATCACCGATGAATAGAGGCTGAGATACCGTCATGTTTCCGAAGCCAAGTGCCCGAGATCGGATTCGAACCGACGACACCCGCTTTAGGAGAGCGGTGCTCTATCCACTGAGCTACTCGGGCAACGACGTTTCATTGTACACGGCCACACGCCCAGTCGCATCATGTTCGCGTGGCAGCTTGCGCAAGCCATCCGGCAACCTGAGCAAGCCACATGGAGGAACCCGACATCAGGTCATGGCCCGGTCTTTCGTGCCAGTTTGGTGCGAACTGCTCTTGCGCACGGCGAAAAGACACTGAAAGACAAGCCGTACACGGTACAGTGGCAAATCGCACGAAAAGCAAAGTAACAGTAAACAAGCCGGAGGAAAGGGCAGCATGGCAAAGGCACGGAGTACTACCACAGGCGCAAGCGTACGAGCTCGCGCCGCTGCCAAGCCACGCTCTGCCAGAGCCACGGCACGCCCAGTATCCAAGTCTGCCGTGAAGCCACACAAACGGCATCGTCTGCTTGGTTTTCTCGCCACGATGTTCGCGCTTCTTGCCCTTGCCGGCGCTGCCGCCCGCGCGCTGCCTGCCGATTTACAGGAACTGCCATTTGCGCCGATTGTGGTATCGGCAACGCCATGGTTCACGTTGCTTGGCTTGATTGCCCTGCTGTTGGCCATCGTGTCGCGGCGTATCCTTGCCGCACTAATCGCCATCGCCGCAATCGCATGCAATGGCTATTGGCAATATCCGTTCTTCTACTCGACCGATCCACTCCCCCAAGCCGCGCAGAACGCCGTGGCCGCAGCCTCCCCCAACACCAGCGATGCCTACGCGCGCGTCATGACCTTCAATGTGTATAAGGGGCAGGCCGACCCGCAAGCCATCGTCGAGCTGGTTCGCGATCAGCGCGTCGAAGTGCTTGCTTTGCAGGAGACCACCGAGGATTTCGTCAAAAAACTCAATGAGGCTGGTATTGAGCATTATCTGCCGTATGCGCAGGTCTCATCGTCTGACGGCGTATTCGGTAACGGCCTCTGGTCGGCCACGCCACTTGCCGATCCGACCGACGATGACGTGAATTCCAGCGCCTCATTCATGCCCGGCGGCACGGTGGATATGGGTGGCCAGCAGATTCGATTCGTATCCGTGCACACCACCGCTCCCGTACCCGGCTACTGGCGGCAGTGGAAGCGATCGCTGGATGAGTTGGGTCTGATGCGCGAGCATACGGATACACGGTATATTTTCATGGGCGATTTCAACGCCACTTACGATCACACGCCATTCCGTGATTTTCTTGGCGACCGGTTCGTGGATGCCGCACGTGAATCCGGACATGGGTTTACGTTCTCATGGCCCACGAACCGTGCGGCTGTGCCAATGTTCGCCGGTATTGACCACGTGGTGCTTGATCAGGGCATGAAGGCCGGACAATGCAAGGTGGTCAAAGTCGAGGGCTCTGATCATGCGGCATTGTTGGCTACCGTGGCGGTTGGGTGATTCCCCTCAATAGGACTAGAAACCGAGGCGGGTGCGGCCGAATTGGTCGAGCCAGCGCAAAATCGCGCCTTCACGCAGCGCCCACGGGCAGATCTCGACTTCCTGAATATTCAGGGCCTTCATGATCTCGTCGGCCACCACGCCGCCGCCCACAATCTGCATCGTGCGTTCAGGCGTGATGCCGGGCAAAGCCACGCGCTGCTCAGGCGCGATCGCCGCCAAACGAGGAATCCAGTCTTCCAACTGCTCACGAGTCATAATCCATGAATCTTCGCGGCCCGGCGCACGCATCACCGCACCGCACAGGCGAGCCAGCGAGCGGAAGGTCTTGGAGGTGCCAACTGCATGATTCGGGTGCTTGGATTGCGGGAAAACCTTGACCATCGGCTCCAGAATCTTGCGCACGTTCTTACGCACGTCTTCCAACTCGTCGGGCGTGGCCATGCCGGAAGGCAGAAATTCAGTGGTGACGCGGCCCGCGCCAGCCGGGGCGGAAAGCGCTACGGTCGGCTCTTCGTCGGAGCCCATCGCCACTTCGAGCGAACCGCCGCCGATGTCCAGCACCAGCAGTCGGCCGGCATCCCAACCATACCAACGGCGGGCGGCCAGGAAGGTCAGGCGAGCCTCATCCGTGCCAGACAGCACAGTGACGCCCTGACCAATCAGTTCCTCGATCTTGTGAATCACTTTGTTGCCGTTCGGCGCCTCGCGCAGGGCGGAGGTGGCCATAACCAGCAGCTGGGTGATTTCGTATTCCTCGGCCAGCCGCATGCACTGGGACACGGCTTCCAGAATCGCCTCGATGCCGGACTTCTTGATTGAGCCGTCGTCCTTTAAATACTTCATCAGGCGCACTGTGGATTTGGTGCTGGCCTCGGGGTCAGGGCGAGCGCCGGGGGCGGCGTCGACGATAAGCATGTGGATAGTGTTCGAACCGATATCAAGCACACCAAGTCGCGTGGTATGCGAACGCAGATTGACCATGATTCCTATTCCTGACCTTACCTAACCCGTGATGGCCGAACAACGGGCCGACCATCGCAATCAGCCAGCCGTGCGCCACCATGGCGAGTCGTTCGGCCGGCAACCAACACCGTGAGGCCAGCCGAACATCACACAAACTCGACTACTGTACAACAATCACACCGGCTGCCGCGCCGTTCACAGCGATTCGACGAACGTTCCGAGACGTTCCAGCCCCTCGGTCAGGGCCTCACGTGAGGCGGCATAGCTCAGGCGCACATGCGTATCCGCCGTGGCCGCGCCGAAGTCGCGGCCAGGAGTCAGAGCCACATGGGCTTCATCCAGCGCGCGTTCGCAGAACGTCCAGGCATCCAGACCAGTGCGGGAGATGTCGAAGTAGGCGTAGAACGCGCCATTCGGCTCCACCTCAACCGGCAAACCGATGCGCTTGAGCCCGTCAATCACAATGCGGCGACGGGCCAGCAATTCCTGACGACGAGCTTCGCATTCCGCCAAGCTTTCCGGCGTGAAGCAGGCGAGCGCCGCATGTTGCGTGGGCGTGTGGGCGCACAGGTAGTAGTTGGTGGCCAGATCGTCAACCGCTTCCAGCACAGTGGGCTCGTCCGGCAGAATCGCCCAGCCGAGGCGCCAGCCGGTCATGCCGAAGAACTTGGAGAAGCTGTTGCATACGATGGCATCGGGGTCGCAGGCCAGTACGGACTTGACTTCGGTACCGTCCGGCTCCCGGTCAGCCAAATCAAGGTAGGTTTCGTCCACGATGCGCCATGCGCCGCGGCTGGCGGCCAACTTGCACACCTCGTCCAATACGTTGAAGTCGATGGTGGTGCCGGTGGGGTTGGACGGCGACGTGATCATTACGGCCTTGGTCTTGCTCGTCCAGTACTGGCTGCACAGGTCGGCGGTCAGGTGGAAGCGGGTGGCGGCCGAGGTCGGCACATCGATGACCCGGCCTTCAAACGACCGCACAAGTTCGCGGTTGCATGGGTAGGAGGGGTCGGCCACAATCACATCGTCACCGGGGTCCACGGTCAGCGCGGTGGCCAACAGCAGAGCGGCCGAACCGCCGGCGGTCACGCAGATACGCTTGGGGTCGATGTCAAGGTCATGACGCTCGCGGTAGAAGTCGGCGATGGCCTGACGCAGTTCAGGTAGGCCCATGGCGGCGGTGTACGGCAGGGCCCGGCCGTCGTACTGTTCGCGCATGGCGTCGCGTACGGCGGGCGGCGCGCCGAAATCGGGCTCGCCAAGGCTTAATTTGATGACGCTGGTACCTTGGGCGATCATCTTGTCTGCTTGTTCGCCGAATACCATGGCACGGAAGGGATTGGCCTCACGCGCTCGGCGGGACATGACTGGAGACGCGGCCGGAGATTGGGGCTGCTGCGCTGCTTCGTTTTCCATATTTCGGTTCTATCCGCCTCACGGGACAAGGTTTCTTCTTCTATAATCACTGTAGGTCGATTGAGTGCACCAACCCGTATTCAAGGAGAAATAATGAGTCGATTCAATGGCAAACGCGCCGAGTTCGAGGCCAGCGGCGAAAAGATCAACGTCGCGATTCTGGGTGCGGGCCGCATAGCTCACACCATGGCCGACACCCTGACCCAGATGGCTGAAGATTCACTGTATTCCTCATGGATTCACCCGTATGCGGTAGCGGCCCGTGATATTACGCGCGCGCAGGCTTTTGCCGACCAATGGCATTTTGACAAGGCTTATGGATCGTATGAGGAGTTGGTGGCGGACCCGGATGTGGATCTGGTGTATATCGCCACCCCGCACAGTCTGCACGCCGAACAGGCGATCCTGTGTATGAAAGCCGGCAAGAACGTGCTGGTGGAGAAGTCGTTCACCGCGAACGCCGGGCAAGCACGTGAGGCGCTGGCCGTGGCCGAGGAAACCGGCATGCTGTGCACGGAGGCCATCTGGACGCGCTACATGCCCAGCCGCAAGCTCATCAACGAAGTTATCGAGTCCGGCGAGATCGGCGAGGTGAAAGCGGCGAACGCCAACCTGTGCTATCCGGTGTCCGGCAAGGCACGTATGACCGATCCGGCCTGTGCCGGTGGCGCGCTGCTCGATGTGGGCGTGTATCCGCTGAACTTCCTGGATATGGCGGTCGGCGCCGACCATGGCCGTACACTTGATCATTTCGATACGTCGATGGTGCCCGCCGAAACCGGTGTGGATGCGCAGAATTCCACCACGTTGTATTACAGCGACGGCACGATGGCCGTGTCCACCAGTTCGATGCTGGTTTCCTCCGACCGCGGCGGCTATGTGTGGGGCACCGAGGGTTATCTGGTGGTCACCAATATCAACAATCCCGAGTCCATCGACATCTATGACAACGCCCACAAGCCCGTGCGCAGCATTGCGGTGCCGCCGCAGTTGACCGGTTATGAGTATGAGGTGGCCGACGCGGCCAACGCGCTGCTGGACGGCAAGATCGAATGCGAGGCGATGCCGCACGCCGACACCATCCGCATCATGGAGCTGATGGATGCGATTCGTGACCGTTGGGGCCTGAAGTTCCCGTTTGAATCCTGATTTCAGCTCCCCTCCAGAGGGGAGCTGAAATTATTCCGCTGAATCTGCATCTCCTTCAACAATCTGCTCATACAGCCGTACGAGGCGTTCGTCGCGCACGGCTTTCGTTAATTCGCACTCCCATACGGTAATTACACGCCAGCCAGCGGCCTCCAGTTCGGCTCGCTGCGCGATGTCTCGATTGTGATTGCGCAGTAGTTTCGCCTGCCAGAATTCCACGTTCGATTTCGGCATCGAATGTTTGGAACATCCTTCATGCATGTGCCAGAAACAGCCGTTGACAAACACGATGGCGTGGTATTTCGGCAGTACTACATCCGGGTGTCCGGGGTAACGCTTGTCGTTCTTGCGGAATCGCAACCCCTTGCGAAACAGGTAGCTGCGTACCAGTACCTCAATTTTGGTGTCTTTGCCACGAATATGCGACATCGTGTACGAACGGGTACCCCGCTCATACTTCTCCACTGGCTGTTTCTTGCGATTCACGCACTCCAGACTACCGTGACGTTGCGGCGAGAATGAGAGCCTGAACGAACGATCACCCATCTTGCCCGTCCGTGTCTCTTATCGCGGGCAACAATCATCTGCCGGTCGAGACTGCCCGATTAGACTGAGTTCAATGGATGACATGACGATTCGTAGGGCCACGGCGGCCGATATTCCCCAGATCGACGAACTGCTGCGGCAGGTGCTCGAAGTGCATCATGCCGGCCGACCGGATCTGTTCAAAGGCGGTGTCAAGAAATACACGGACGAGGAATTGAAGGCGATTCTGGCCAACGATCAGACCCCTGTGTTCGTGGCGGTTGCGCCATCTGCCAATGACGGCAATGACGCCGAACATAACGCCGACTCCCCCGCCACCGACCAAGTGCTTGGCTACGCATTCTGCGTGTTCCAGCAGCACCTCAACAGCAATATCCTGACCGATATCAAAACCCTGTACATCGATGATCTATGCGTTGACGAGTGGTCCCGCGGCCACCATGTAGGCTCCACCTTGTATCGCTACGTGCTCGACTTCGCCCGTCAATCCGGCTGCCACAACGTAACGCTCAACGTCTGGGCCTGCAACCCCAAAGCCCAAGCCTTCTACGAACGCATGGGACTCACTCCATATTACATCGGCATGGAGCAGGTGCTGTAGCGCCGCCGTTTCAGCAGCACGATGATGGCGATGATCGCAGCGAGGCTGCATAGGGCCACGCCATATACAAAGCCCGGAGTTCCGAAATTCATGAGGCAGATTGTGATGTTACCGGTAGTGGTTACCGAAAACACGACGATAAGCGCGACGATACGAATCATATCCAGCAGTCCAGCTGCTTGAGCCAACAGACGCTCCGGTACCACCAATTTGGCCGCCGTGCACAGCAAAGTCGCCTGAACGGCGAGCAGAATCGCCCATTCCCAGAACATGGACGGTTCTTTAAGCAACGTGGTCTCCGGAAACATAGACACCACCTCATTGATAAACCACGGCGCCACAACAATCTCCACATATGCGAGCCCAATACAACACACGACAAGCACCACGGCAATGGCATAGCGCCAAGCGACGTCTGTTTTGCGAGATTTACGAGAAATGAATGCGATACCAGCGTTCATGGCTATGCTCCTTAATCCAATATCAATATCAATGGATGAACCTGCACTGCACCGTATGCCACCATCATAATATATCGAATATCGATATAAAAATATCGAAAAACACTTTCACCATTCACCTACACATCCGCAAACCCATGAATACACATGTTCTTAATCGGGATGGGGAGTGCACAAAGAAGCTCTGTCACCCCAGCAGATTGAGGAGATCGTCCTTGGTGAGGGTGGCGATGGAGGCGGGGGCTTCGGTGAGGGCGCTGGCGCCGGTGCCGGCTTCGTCGGCAAGCAAGGAAGCGTCGGTGAACTGGCGGGCGAGCTCGCTCTTAGTATGCTGAAGCTCCAAGATACGTTCTTCGATGGTGTCCTTGGCCACCACCTGATACACGTTGACGTCTTCGGTCTGGCCGATACGATGTGCTCGGTCGGTGGCCTGATCCTGTGCGGCGGCGTTCCACCATGGGTCGGCGTGGATGACCACGCTGGCACCGGTCAGGTTCAGTCCGGTGTTGCCGGCCTTCAGGGAAATCAGGAAGGCAGGCGTATCGTCCGCATTGAACTGGTCGACGAGTTCGAGACGCTTCTTCTTGGGCGTGGAGCCGGTGATGGTGTAGTAGCGCAGGCCTTGCGCGTCGAAACGTTCGGCGATCAGATCAAGGAAGCTGGTGAACTGGGAGAAGATCAGCGCCTTCTTGCCTTCGTTCACACAGGTTTCCACCAGTTCGGTGATGGCGGCAAGCTTGGCCGATTGATCCTTGGCATCGGCGTACAGCAGCCTCGGATCGCAGCAGATCTGGCGCAACTTGGTCAACTCGGCGAGGATGCGAATCTTCGACGTGTTGAAATCGGCTTCTTCGCTGTGTTCGAGCTGCATTCTGAGCCGCTGCTCGTGAGCCGCATACAGTTTGCGCTGTTCGCCGGCAAGCCGCACGGTCAGCGTGGTCTCTAGCTTGTCCGGCAAATCGGTCAACACCTGGGACTTCAGCCTGCGCTTGATGAACACGCCCACCAACGACTGCAATTGGCGAGATACCCGAGCGGCCTCAGGATTGACTTGTGCGGCGGCCCGACCTTCAGCCGTGCTGCCATCCGCGGCCCGGGCATTGGAGATGGGCAACTCATAACGCTCATGGAATCGCTTATATGAGCCGAGCAGCCCCGGCATCAGGAAGTCGAAAATGCTCCATAGTTCGGAGAGTCGGTTTTCGATCGGCGTGCCAGTCAAGGCGAAACGATGGTCGGCGGCCACGGCCTTGACCGCTTTGGCTATTTTCGTGGTGTGATTCTTGATGTACTGGGCTTCATCCAATGCCATGACATTGAAACGTTGCTCATTGGCGGTGTAATCATCGACATCTCGGCGCAGCAGGTCGTATGAGGTGATGAGCACGGTGGGTTCATCCGCCCGGAACGCACGGCCGATGGCGGTACGGCGCTCGGCTTTGGTACCGGCCACCACCACGGCATTGAAGCTCGGGGCGAACTTGGTGAATTCGGCACCCCAGTTGTACACCAAGGACGCCGGGCACACGATCAGCGATGGGCCAAGGCTGCCGTCGCCCATCTCGCCGGTATTCCGCTGATATCGAGACAGGAGCAACGCGATAAGCTGCACGGATTTACCCAAGCCCATCTCATCGGCCAGAATGCCGCCAAAACCCTTGTCGCACAACGTGTTCAGCCATTGAAAGCCTTCGACCTGATAAGGGCGCAGAATATGCTTGAGACTATCCGGCACTTCATACGACTTAGGGTCGATGATCTTGAGATCGTCGATGTATTCGGTGAACGAAGCGTCCTTGACTACATCGGAGCCGTCATCCGGCAGCTCACCATCCAGTAGGAATGCTCGACCGCCCGGCAACTCGATCAGTCCGGAGTTGAGCTGCTGCTCGCTCAGATCGAGGTCGCTGGCCAATCGGTCCAACGTGCTGAGATTCGCGCCGCTGAGTTTGACAAGCGTGCCGTCCTTCAACTGATGGAATCGTTGACGCCGACGGTACGAAGATAGCAAGGCACCCACTTCGTCCGGCGGCACTTCATCAGCGAGGGGTGATATCTCCACCAAGTTGCCTTTGATGGACAATCCGACTTTGACGCTTGGTGGCTTGGGCGCGATCAGCCGGTCAAAAGCCGGTGTGGTGAAGACCTCCCCCACTTCCTTTAGTGCCGGCAATCCCTCGTCAAAGAGACGAACGATCTGCGTGGTGTCATCGCGATCGATAGTGGCCGCATCAGACACGAATTTTTTGGTGGCCTTTCGCGCGGCCGGCGTTCGGAACCCATTCACCGTCTGATGAGTGGCGGCCGCAACGCGCTTGCGCTGGTCAGGCATGGTAAAGAATTCACGCACTACATCAATCGCAAGATGCTCAGCGTCGAAATCACGCCCAATCACGCCCCGAGACAAGGGGATGGAACGCTCGCCCTCAGCATGCACCGTCGGGCCATCGGGTAGCAACGGGACAATGGCATCGCCGTAGCGTGCCTTGACCTCGCATTGCACACCATGCTCATCACGATCCAGATAAAACTGGAGGCTGCATTCCGTAGGACTTAATTCAGCCAGCTCGCGAGGAATCTCACTGGCCTCCAACAGTCCGGCACCAACCAGCTGAGGCAATAGCGTGCGTGCGAATAGGGCGATGTCATCGCCGGCAATGACCTGTCCCTCGCCATCGGGTTCAAACAGGTCTCCCAATAGTCCTCGCAACGGAATCAATCGTTTCGGGCAACGGACGAATCGGCATCCTGCTGCGCTTTTACGCTGAGAGCCCGCCACCATGGCGGATACCGCACCGGCCGGATTAGTGGAGGCGAGCAACAGCCATACATTCTTGCCGCCGTCAATCACGGTTTCCACCGCTGGCACTCCGGTAAGCAGGTATCCGGCATCCGGACCATACGTATTGAAATCACGCCGCGCAATGCGCATGAGAAAATCTGGCTCGCCACCATCAACTGGCACCGATGCAGGCTGCCCGGAGAACCATGTGTTCAGCACGAGCTGTACGCCTCTGCCCTCACGTACGGACAGCAACCGGGCCACTTCCGGTGCTGAAAGCGTCAGATGACGGTCGATGGCGATATGCCCGTAATACCTGTCCTGCTGCTCGGCCGCACGACGCACGGCCATCGCATCATCAAGGACGTCCAGCAGGGGGCGCGAATCATCATCGAGCATATCCGGCGTATGAATAAAGGCAAGCTTCTGCCCATAATCCGCATAGTCGCCGTTCGCCATGGCAAGCACAAATTGCGGAATCGATTTCAGCACATAGCTGGACCCATTGGAAGCCGAGCCGATCTTGAACTCCACGCTCCACACGCCGTCGATGAAACTCAATATCGGGACAAGCTGCACCTGCCCCAAGCCCACAGTCTCGCTGTCACCCTGATACCCGCCGCCTCGGGTGCCGGCACGAGAGCCGTATCCGCTTTTTGTACGCCGAGCATTTGCACCGTTTTTCCCTTGCGTGGCATCAAACCGACGCATAACCGCATTGCGACGACGAATTTTGGCTTGAGCGTCTTGCCTATCGGCGTGCTCCATATAGTCAATCAGCGTCCGAGACGGTCGTGCGGCCCCGGCACGGTAGCCTTCAAAACGCTGCGGATCATCGCAGAATATGAAGGCGAGCGCAATCATGTGCTTGCACATGCCATAGCCACGGCCGTAAGCCGGGCATGAGCACTTGCCGCCGACGGCTTCTCCCGTATCGAGGTCGAATTGCACGCTGGTACGATACCTACTCGATGGGCTGGTGGTGCCACGTAGAATACCGTCAAGCTCGGCATACCCGGTTCGATGATTTTCGCTGTATACCGGATTGATAACCATGGTGGCCGCTTTGCGCGCAATGCTACGGGCACGAGCGAGCACGGCATTCGACGATGACGATTCCACATCGTTGCGTAACGCAAGGATAGGGACGGCATGGGCTTCGGCACGCTTCGCAGACCCGGCGAAATGGCCTTCGTCCTCATCGTCGAACCATACGGAACGTCCTTGCCTGAAACGATAGGGCATCACCGCATCGGCGGCGGACAAACTGTCCGTTCCACCAAACGTTACGTCTCTGCTGCCGGCCGCGCCTGAGCTACCAAGTATTCCACCCGTCTCACCAGAAATGCCGCCTACTCCGCCGCTTTTACCGGCATAGATGCCCCTGCCCCCATTAGTGTCATCAGTGTCATCTATGTCATACCGACCGTCGTCGTAATCGGCATCTTCGTCGTCTCCTCTTTTCCAAGGATTGCGACGACGCAACGCATGGCCCCAGGAAACGCCGGAATCATCATCCTCATAAGGCAGGAGGCCATCGTCATCCGCATTATCGGGAACATGGCCAAACACACCATACCCTTTGCTCATGGGCGAGCCTCCTTTCCAGCGAATGTATTTCAACCCAACGTTTCCATCCTAGACGAAGCGCGCGGTAGCCTTAATGTATGGATGCAGACAAGCCGGCGCAACGCAAATCCTATGCAGGGAACACCACCCTCGAAATCTTCGAGGTGCTGTGGCGTCACAGTTACTTTGGGCATGGCCTGACCGTGCGGCAAATACTCGATGAGCTTGCCCGTAAACACCAGCTGGAAGATCCAAGCGAGCTGCCGACCGAGAAGACCATACGAAACCAGCTCAAAAAGCTGACCTCCACGGAATTTCTCGGCAGACATATCGGGCATCTCACCGAAAGCGACCTTGCCGGCATCGAATGCAAGAATCCACAACCCGGCTGGTATCTTGATGCATTCCTGTCCACTGCCGAAATGCGACTGCTACTAGACAGTCTTACCCTATCTCGCATCAGCCTCGACACCATGGACGACCTCATCGGTAAAATCCGCGAGCTCGCAGGCGCCGCCGGGCAGGCAGTAGGCTACCTGGACCATGTGGCCACCTACACGCATATCAACGGTGAGTTCCTATCCACTATCGACCAGCTGAATCAAGCCATCGAAGAAGGCCACGGCGTAACCTTCCAATACCGTGATTACGGACCGGATGGCACCTTGATACCGCATAAAAGCCGTACGGGTGCAGGCCGAATTACCTACACCGCCGACCCTTACCAAATGGTGTACAAGAACGGACGCTATTACCTCATCTGCCACCTGCATGGCGAAGACAACCTCCGCATTTTCGTGGTCAACCGAATCGCCAACGTCAGCGCCAAAGGCAGGAACGGCACAGTGCCACTGGAAAAACCAGCACCAGCTGATTTTGACGCAGTGAACTTCATGCGCCACCGTCCATACCCCGTAGCCGATGCCCCGATTCGCATCCGCATGGCCGTACGAGACGAATCCATGCTCAACAACGTGTTCGAATGGTTCGACGACCCTCAAATCAAACATTCACCGGACGGCACACAGTTCGAAGTCATCGTCGATGCTCCCGAACGCGCTGTGTTCTGGTGGGCATTGCAGTATTCCTGGGATGGCCGCGTAGTGATTCTTGAGCCCGATTCGCTCAAGCGCAAACTCTATGATGCCGGGCGTCGCATGGCCACAGCCTATGCTCCCGAATGATGCAACATCACATCGCACACCTCCTTGTCGAGTTGTTCACCAGCGAATTTCACCGGAGAACCTATCATCCCATCGCCAATCACACTCGGTAATTTTTTACCGGGAAATACGATTTCAAGCCATTTCGCGGGCATCGTCCCTCACCTAGGCGCACATAAGGCTAAGGTGGGAATCATTAATCGCATCGCGCGTCCACAAGCGTGCACTAGCGCGTACAACAATAAGGAGCAACTATGAGCGAAGAGCGTACCGCATGGGGCTGGGGTCTGGCCAGCGTAGACGCCGCCGGCACCACCCTGGACGTCTGGTACCCCGAACTGAATCTCGGTGAGGCACCGGCCGAGTCCGATCGCCCGAACCACAATTTCGGTACTTTGGCTCACGATGAGGCCGACGCCCGTGGCATTCGCCGCGTGCCGGTATTCGTCGTCAGCCAGTTGGACGAGCCGATCAGTAATGCCGCAGACGCTTACCTGAAGCTCCATTTGATGAGCATGCGCATGGCCAAGCCGAACACGCTGAACCTCGACGGCATCTTCGCCCAGCTCGCCAATGTGGTGTGGACCAACTACGGCCCCTTCGCCGTTGAAGACTTCACGCTGCGCAAGGCCGACGTCGAACGCGCCTCCACCGAAGCCGCTCTCGCTTTCGCCTCCCAGGCCGGACTGCCTGCCGCAGCTCCTGCCGCCACTGTCAACGTGTTCGGTGTGGATAAGTTCCCGCGCATGATCGATTACGTAGTGCCCACCGGCGTGCGCCTCGGCGACGCCGACCGCGTGCGCCTCGGCGCTTACTTGTCTTCCGGCACCACCGTGATGCACGCCGGATTCGTGAACTTCAATGCCGGCACGCTCGGCGTTTCCATGGTCGAAGGCCGTGTTTCGCAAGGCGTGGTCGTGGGTGACGGTTCCGACATCGGCGGCGGTGCCTCCATCATGGGCACCTTGTCCGGTGGCGGCAAGCTGCGCAATTCCATCGGCGAGCACTCGCTGCTCGGCGCCAACGCCGGTATCGGCATCTCTCTGGGCGATAACTGCACCGTCGAAGCCGGTCTGTACATCACCGCCGGCACTAAGATCACCATCTGGGACAAGGCCAAGGCCGCCGCTGGCGAACCGCTGGAAGTGGTCAAGGGTGCTGAGCTCTCCGGCAAAGACAACATTCTGTTTATCCGCAACTCGGTGAACGGCCGCATCGAAGCCCGCTACCGCAAGGTGGGAATTAAGCTCAACGCCAAGCTGCACAAGAACTGAAATTGAAATAATGGAGCGTTATCTTCGTTGCCCCTCGGTCGACGTACCTTCGTACGCCTTCCCTCGGTGCGCCTCGATACCGCACACATTATTTCAATTTCAGAACTAGCCCTGCTAGTTCTTATGCAGCCGTCGCAGCATAGCTGGTTTGCGCTGTACATATAGAAAGCGCCTCACTGGAATCTCCAGCGAAGCGCTTTCTCAAACCAACAATCACCGCTCGTCCATCGGCACGAAATCGCGCTCGACCGGACCGGTGTAGACCTGGCGTGGGCGGCCGATCTTGGTATTCGGGTCGGCCAACATCTCACGGTACTGCGCAATCCAACCGGGAATGCGGCCCAGCGCGAACAGCGTGGTGAACATGGCCGGATCGAAGCCGATCGCCCGATAAATCAAGCCCGTGTAGAAGTCGACGTTCGGATACAGGTTGCGCGATACGAAATATTCGTCATTCAGCGCAATATCTTCAAGCTCGGTGGCCACGGCGAACAGCGCGCGCTCGTCAGACGGCAGCTTCTGCGTATCTTCGCGCTCCATGATCTTTTCCAGATACTTCCTGGCAATCGCCGCGCGCGGATCATACGACTTGTATACACGGTGGCCAAGGCCGGAAATCTTCTGGCCATTCTCCTTGGCATCACGCACGAACTCGGCCACAGACTTGCCGGAATCACGAATCGCCTTCAATTGGCGCAGTACGGCCTCATTCGCACCACCATGCAACGGACCAGACAGCGCATTGACGCCAGCGGCCACCGCCGAATACAGGTTGGCGTGGGCGGAACCGGCGATACGCACCACCGAGGTCGAGCAGTTCTGCTCATGGTCGGCATGAATAATCAACAAACGACCCAAAGCATGCACATACAGCGGGTCGGATTCAAACGGCTCGTACGGCACAGCGAAGCACATGCGCAGGAAGTCGTCCACATAGCCGCGCGCGTAATCGGGGTACAGCATCGGCTCATCGCGACGACGGCGGAAGATGTACGACACAATCGTACGGGCCTTGGCCATGATGATCTTGGCGGCCTCATCAAGCTGGTCGTTGTCAGAAATATCGGTGGTGTCCGGGTAGAACGTGGCCAGCGCATTGATGGCGGAGGCAAGCACGCTCATCGGGTGAGCGGAGCGCGGGAACGAACCCATGAAGGTACGGAAGTCTTCGCCAACCATCGTCTTGTGATTGATGTCCGCACAGAACTGCTCATACTCAGCCCTGCTCGGCAGCTCGCCGTGGCGCAGCAGCCACGCCACCTCCAGAAAATCGGAGTTCTCGCACAGTTGCTCGATGGGGTAACCGCAGTAGCGCAAAATCGAATGCTTGCCGTCGATGTAGGTGATTTTCGATTCGCACTGCGCGGTGGTGAGGAATCCGGGATCAAGCGTTACCCAGCCATCGTTGCGCAGTTTGGAAACGACGATGCCATCCGGCCCTGCACTAGCCTTAACCACGGGCAGGTTGAACTTGTTCGAATCGACATCAAGTTGTGCCGTTGCCATTCGCGCACCTTCCTCTTCATGAACCACTTACCCCAAACATTAACGTTCACGCGTTCGCGAACACTAGTGTTCGGTACTCTATGTCTTCTGTGTTACCGCTGGCGAATGCCGGTCGATACACGAAAGCCGAAGTGCGCTCATGCTATCAAAGCAAACGCACTTCGGCTTGTTACGTCTCGAATTCGCGGGAAAACCGCGAACAGACGGACGGCTAATGAGACGCTGATCGCCCATCACAGGCCAATCAGGCACCTACCATACGCCAAACGCCGATCAGAGGTTGGTGCGATCGGTGAAGACGATCGGGCCGTTCTCGGTGATGGCGATGGTGTGCTCGGAGTGGGCGCCGCGCGAGCCGTCGGAGGCACGCAGGGTCCAGCCGTCCTTCGGATCCTGGAAGATCTCGTCGGTGGTCTTGAGGAACCACGGTTCGATGGCGATGACCAGGCCTTCGCGCAGCTTGTAGCCGTGGTGGGCGCGGCCGTCGTTCGGCACGTGCGGGTCGCCGTGCATGATGTGGCCCACGCCGTGACCGCCGAACTCGAGGTTGATCGGGTAGCCGTATTCGCGCGCGACGTCGCCGATGGTGTTGGAGATGTCGCCGAGACGGTTGCCGGGCTTGGCCACGTCGATGGCGGCGGCGAGCGCTTCCTCAGTGCACTTGATGATGCGCAGGTCTTCGGGGTCCGGGTCTTTGCCGACCACGAAGCTGACGGCGGAATCGGCCACCCAGCCGTCCACAGAGATGGCGAGATCGAGGGAGACGAGGTCGCCGTCCTTCAGGCTGTAGTCGTACGGCACGCCGTGCAGCACGGCGTCGTTGACGGAGGTGCAGATGTAGTGGGCGAACGGGCCGGTGCCGAAGTCAGGAGCGTAGTCAACATAGCAGGATTCGGCGCCCTTGCGGTCCACGATCTTCTTGTGGACGAACTCGTCGATTTCGAGCAGGTTGGTACCAACTTTGGTGGTCTCCTGCAGTTCCTTCAGAATGCCGCCGACAAAACGACCAGCCGGCTTCATTTCCTCGATTTCACGAGGGGTTTTCAGTTCGATCATGAGATTCTTTCTACCTTGTTGAGACTTGTTCTCAACTCTAGACCAGCCCGAGGTCAACCGCCAGAAGCCTACCTGAAATCCACTCGCAGCCCATTAATAGCCAAGGCCGAGAAAAAGCGCCCGGCAGCACATAGCCTGCACGGGCGCTTTGGATTGATTGTCTGGGGACTGGTTGCATGAAGCGTGAGATTACTTGCGACGCTTGCCGAAAGTGAACGCGCGAATCACTGAAGTAATCCCCATCACCACCATGGCGCATCCGCCGAAGATAATCATGAATACGGCGGAGCTCAGCGGGCTCATCAGCACCACGAAGCCGGCGATAATCGAGATGATGGCATAGGCGATGGCCCAGCCGGAATGCGGGATACGCCACGATTCAACCAGCGACAGCACGCCTTCCATAATCCATCCGAAACCGACCATCAAAGTAATGAGTAATGCCAGCGTCTGACCGGTCATGCCGTAGTTGCGCACAACCACCACGCCGCCAAAGGTCAGCAGAATGCCGACGAACACGTCCAGCACACGCCAGCCGCCCGGCAGACCCGGCTCCACGAGAGCGCTGACGATGCGCACCACGCCGGAAATCACGAAATACACGCCGAGCAACAATGCGGCCAAAGCCAGCGTCTTGTTCGGCACCAGCAACAGCGCAGCGCCCAAGGCGATGGCGGCCACGCCCACCACGCCGTAAATGATGCGAATCTTGGTCTTGGCTTTTTCCGGCAGCCATTCCTCGATCAGGCGGAATGGACTGAAATTGCCGACATACCAGTTGGTCTGCTGCCAGCCGGGTTGACTTTGATCGCCCCATGGACCATTCGGCTGCCCGTCCGCTTGGCTATTCGATTGGCCGTCCGCCTGATACCGCCGACCGTCCGGCCCCCATGCCGGCTGGCCGTTCGGGTCATAGTTCGGATTGTAGGCGTACGGGCCGTAGTACGGGTTCTGGTTCGGTTCGCCTTGTGGCTGGCCGTTCTGCGCATGCTGATTCTGAGTGTCTTGCGCTCCCGGCGCACCTTGCGGAGGATATTGGCCGCCATGATTGCTGTCATACGCACCATACTGCGGTTGGCCCGGTTGACCCGCCGGATTCGGCTGGTTCGGCTGGCTCTGGTTGGGCTGGCCCGTCTGGCCATTCCACTGGTCCTCGTTCGGATTGCTCATCGTAACTCCTTAGCTCAAGGTCCATGTTCAGATTCCACATACTATGATAGACAAGTTGTCTAATTTGAACCATCACCACAATTAGGCAATCTGTCTAGTTCACTGACAGCGCAATGCCCATAACGCAATATCTGCACCATCAACGCTTCTCCCCCGCCGCGATTAGGCTTAGGGCCATGACCAACGAAACCGAAACGCTGACGTCGGGCATCGACCCGGCATCGTTCTCCTCCGTCATCAAGCCGACCAACGACCTGTTCCGCTACGTGAATGGCCCATGGATCGACACCTACCGATTGCCCGACGATCGTTCGCGCTACGGCTCCTTCGACAAGCTTGCCGAAGACGCCGAAAACCAAGTACGCGACATCCTCGACGCCGACGACTGCCCGGCTGTCAAGTCTGAGGCCCTGTACCGCTCATTCCTCAACACCGACGCCATAGAGGCCGCCGGGCTTGACCCAATCCGCGACGAGCTTGACCTCATCGATTCCGCCATCGACAAGGCCGCACTCACGCGCGTGCTCGGCACGATCAACCCAGCCGGCGGCCCCGATCTGTTCGGCTTGGCCGTTTACGGCGACCCGGGCGACCCGGACCGCAACATCGCCCACCTTGAGCAGGCCGGCCTTTGTCTGCCGGATGAAGCCTACTATCGCGAGGATCACTACGCTCCCGTGCGCGAAGCATACGTGGCGATGGTCGCCACCCAGCTGGTGAACGCCGGATACGCGCCCGCCGCCGAGTCCAACGGTGGCGATGAGCTGCCGTCCAACACCGGCGATGACGAGAGCAACGCTCCCGCCACGGTTCCCAGCGAAGCCGCGCTCGGCATGGCCCGCCACTTCCTTGCCGTGGAAACCAAGATCGCCGCCAACCATTGGGACAATGTGGCCACGCGCGACTCGGTGAAGACCTACAACCCCACCGATTACGCCGATCTGGCCGCCACGCTGAAAAACTTCGATCTCGGTTCTTGGATCGACGCTTGGCAGACCGCTTATGACGCCACCGAAGCCGCCAAGGCTCAGCCGATTGATTTCAAGTCTGTGTTCGCGCGCGTCATTGTGCACGAGCCGAGCTTCCTCACTGGTCTTGATGCGTTCTGGGCCGAGGCCGATCTGGCCGACCTTAAGCTGTGGGCCCGTGTTCACATGATTCTGGGCTTCGCCTCCTCCCTGTCTCGCGACTTCGACACCACCAACTTTGACTTCTACGGCAAGGTGCTCTCCGGTGCCAAGAAGCAGCGCGATCGTTGGAAGCGCGCGGTGAGCCTGGTCAACGGCATTTGTGGTGAAGATGTGGGCCGCGAATACGTGCGCCTGCACTTCCCCGAAAGCTCGAAGCGCCGCATGGAAGAGCTGGTCGCCAATCTGATTGACGCCTACCGCGTGTCCATCACCAATTCCGATTGGCTGGGCGAGGACACCAAGGCCAAGGCTCTGGAGAAGATCTCCAAGTTCACGCCGAAGATCGGCTACACCAACCACTGGCGCGATTATTCGGCGCTGAGTGTTTCCGCGGATGCGCTGCCCGCCGAGAACGCCAAGGCCGCGAACCTGTACGAGACCGGCTATCAGCTGGCCAAGGTCGGCAAGTCGGTCGACAAGGACGAATGGCTGATGAATCCGCAGACGGTGAACGCCTACTACGAGCCGAGCATGAACGTCATCGTGTTCCCGGCCGCGATTCTGCAGCCCCCGTTCTTCGACCCGAAGGCCGAGGATGCGGCGAATTATGGCGGTATCGGCGCAGTGATCGGACACGAGATCGGCCATGGCTTCGACGATCAGGGTTCGCAGTATGACGGCGACGGCAAGCTCAACAACTGGTGGACCGACGAGGATCGCAAGAACTTCGAGGCCCGCACCGGCGCATTGATCGCCCAGTACAACAGCTTTGTGCCGCTGCAGCTGGCAGAGAAGTACGCTGACGAGTCTGATAAGGCGCCGCACGTGAACGGCGCGCTGACCATCGGCGAGAACATCGGCGATTTGGGCGGCGTGAACATCGCGCTCAAGGCGTATGCATTCGCGCTCGGCAAGGCGGCAGGTAAGCCCGACGCCGAAGAAGACGGCTCCCCCGCCGCCATCAAGGCACTGCTCGATACCGCCCCCGAAATGGACGGATTCACCGGCCTGCAGCGCTTCTTCCTGAGCTACGCCTCCATCTGGCGCACCAAGAACCGCGACGAGCTGGCCGAACAGTACCTGCAGATCGACCCGCATTCTCCAGCCGAATTCCGCACCAACGGCATCGCCAGCAACGTGGACCTCTTCTACGATGCCTTTGGCGTGACCGAAGGCGACGCCATGTGGCTCGCGCCCAAGGACCGTGTGAGCATTTGGTAATCCCCGTTATGTAAGAGAAAACCGCTGTGCTTGCCTCGATTACAGGCGAACACAGCGGTTTTTCATGATGTATGGTTGGCACTCAGAATTCGGATTCGCTGGGATCGGAAGATTCGGCGAAACCGTCGACGTAGGTTTGTTGGGCTGCGGACTGTGGCTGATTAGCGCCAGCGTCCGGTTGCGACATGACGGCATCGGCCATGGACGCAGCCGCTGACTCGGTTGATGGCGACGGCGATTGGCCGGAATCGGAGGTGACCCCAAATTCGACGGGGCCAGATTCCGACGAGGTCGCATACGGGTCAATGCCCACACCGGATGCGGCACCGTCCACACTATATTGCGTTGGCCTCATGTGCGGTGACGATGCTCGTTGCCCGTTTCCGCCATCCATGCCTTCGGCGGCACCATTGACATTGCCGTTACCGTTGCCACCATTGCCTCCGTTCCCATTACCGGCACGCTGTGGCTTGATCAGCGACGTGGTGCCGAAGGTCAGGTCATGCCCAATGTTGGTGGCTTCGAGAACGGTTCTACTGCGCGGTTCGCCTTGCTCATTGGTCCACTGCTCGGTGATGAGTGAGCCGACCACAATGATGCGGTCACCGCGGCGAACCGAACTGGCGGCGTTCACGGCCAAAGCACGGAACGCTTTGACGCCCACCCATGCGGTTCCGTAATCCTCCCATTGTCTGGTAGTCGGGTTGAGTCGACTGCGGGTGCTGCCCATACGGAATGTCAGCACGCGGAAACTCTCAGTTCCGCCTAGTGTCGGATCACCGGCCACAAAGCCGGTGACGGTCACTGCTGCTTGTTGATTTGCCATGATCGGTCCTTTCCTCGGCCTGCTGGCCTGTTGTTTGGATGTGGACCGCCGGAGCCTGTCTCCGGCTTCATTGCCGGCTTGCACGCCCCAGCGGTACCTCCACTGTGAGGCATGACGTTTGAAGCGCACAAGGGCAACTGGCAAATGTGGATACTGTGACGCAGTTGAAATTTTAAGAATGTGGATAAGTTTCGGTTATCCACAACAAAGCGCCATTCTGCGACTGGGCAGAATGGCGCTTGATGCGATTAACGCCGAGGCTGAGTAAGTGGGACTCAGCTGAGGGCGGCGAAGCGCTCGGCGAGCGCGTCGGCGGCTTCGGCGGCGGGCACGGCGACCTTGTTTTCGCCGTTGCGGTCGCGCAGTTCGATGGTGCCGTCGTTGACGTAATCGCGGCCGACCACGGCGACCAGCGGCACGCCGATCAGCTCGGCATCCTTGAACTTGACGCCCGGAGACACCTTCTTGCGGTCATCGTAAATAACCTCAAGGCCCTTGGCCTCAAGCTCGGCGACCAGCTTCTCGGCACCTTCAAACGCCACGGCGTCCTTGCCGGTGGCCACCACGTGCACGGCGGCCGGGGCAATCACGGACGGCCAAGCCAAGCCGGCTTCGTCGTGGTGTGTTTCGGCGATGCAGGCCAGCACGCGGGAAACACCGATGCCATAGCAGCCCATCCACACCGGCACGGCCTTGCCGTTCTGGTCGAGCACCTTCAGGTCCAGTGCCTTGGAGTACTTGAGACCCAGCTGGAACACCTGGCCGATTTCCACACCACGCTCGAAGCTCAACGGACCGGAACCATCCGGGCTCATGTCGCCGTGGCGAACCTCAACGGCTTCCACCACGCCGTCGACCTTGAAGTCACGGCCGTACACCAGGTTGTAGTAGTCGACCTCGTTCTCATCGGCACCAGTGAACCAAGCGGAACCCTTGACCACGTGCGCGTCGATCAGGTAGCGAACCGGGTTCTTCACGCCAGCAGCCTCGGCCTGCGGGCCAAGCACCATCGGTCCGATGTAACCGGGCACCAGTTCGGGGTGCTGCTTCAGGTCTTCCTCAGTGGCTTCCTCAAGTTCGGCGGGCGCGAACTGGGCTTCCAGTCGCTTCATATCCACCGTACGGTCGCCGGGCACGCCGACGACAATCACTTCACGCCACGGCTCGTCATGCTCTTCATCCTCAGGGTGCTTGACGGTGATCACCACGTTCTTGAGGATGTCGGAAGCCTGCCATTCACGGCCATCAGTACGCGGGTGGTCGGCGTTGGCACGCTCGATCATGTTATCGATGGTCTTGGCATCCGGGGTGGCTTCCTTGGAAGCGGCGGGAGTGGTGGAAGCATCGATTTCCGGTAGTTCCGGAGTGCTCAGGGCCTCCACATTCCATGCCTTGCCGGAAGGTGCCAGCGCGAAGGTATCTTCGCCGATCGGCATCGGAGCCAGGAACTCCTCGGATGCGGAGCCGCCCATCGGGCCGGACATGGCGAACACAGGTACGTACTTCAGGTCAAGACGCTGGAAGATACGCTCGTAAGCGCCGCGCTCGTCATAGTAGGCCTTGCGCATGCCTTCTTCATCGATGGTGAAGGAGTAGGCGTCCTTCATGACGAATTCACGACCACGGATCAGGCCGGCGCGCGGACGGAACTCGTCGCGGTACTTGGTCTGGATCTGGTACAGGGTGACGGGCAGGTCCTTGTAAGAGGAGTACATGTCCTTGACCAGAAGGGTGAACATCTCCTCGTGGGTGGGGGCCAGCAGGTAATCGGCCTCGTGGCGATCCTTCAAACGGAAGATGTTATCGCCGTACTCCTCCCAGCGATGGGTGGCCTCGTAGGGTTCGCGCGGCAGCAGGGCCGGGAAGTGCACTTCCTGGGCGCCGATGCCGTTGATCTCCTCGCGGATGATGGCCTCGATCTTGTTCAGCACGCGCAGACCGAGCGGCAGCCAGGTCCAGATACCGGGTGCGGCCTTGCGGATATAGCCGGCGCGCTGCAGCAGCTTGGCTGAATCGACATCGGCATCAGCGGGGTCCTCGCGCAGGGTGCGCAGGAACATGGTTGACATACGAAGGGTATTGGAAGTCATGTGTTCCACGATATTCGCGTGAACCGACAAGCCCGCCTGCTATTCGCACTATTCCGACCTTCATCTTGGCATTCGGACTCACTCGTGCAACAATGACGGCTAGAAGGGTAGAAGGGCACGATGACGCAACCGACCGAGCAACAGGGGAATCAGCCGGAATCCTCGGAGCAGCCGGTGTATCAACCGGCCCCAGCATGGGCCCCGCAATTTTCTGCTGCAGCCCCCGCAATTCCCAACGGCAGTTCCACAACAAGCGGTATCGCAACAGCCAATGGCCATGCCACCGTTTGCGCAATCGCCTATGTCGGTCCCGGAACAAGCGGCCTGCCCGTATCAACCGTAACAGCCGGGCCGGGCCTATGCTTCTCCCTGCCCCTACCCGAATCCGGCAATGGCCCAGCCGAACCAACCATCAGTCGCGCAAGAGCGATTCGGGCGTTCGTCGGGACGGCTGACCGCATCACAGGTTATTGAGACATGCGCCACCATTCTTGCCGGCGTAATACTCCTCGGTCTTGCATGGACCAACCCGCAACCGTATGCCCCGGTGGATCTTATCGCCGGCCTGTCCGGAGCGGCCGCGCTGATTGTGGGTGTGCGTTTGCCGCAAGTACGCCCGATGCTGCGTAGCTGGCCGGCATTGTGGCTTGCTTTGGGCGGCATCATTCTGATTGTGGCAGCCGCGCGCTATGAGGCGAGCCTCAAATCGATGAGGACGATTGCCGCGCGTATTGGCGATCTGCGGTGAATCGCGCGGGCGACCTGAGGCAGATTACCAACGTCCGGCGATAGCAGTCCTGCATACGGGGCAGTGCCCATTGCCACCGTATCCGGCAGATAAACGATTGGCAATGATTCGATACCAATCGCGTTCCACGAGCTTGGCCCGGCATTCAGGGTTTGGGCAATACGTGGTATCGCCTTCACGATCATGCACGTTGCCTGTGTACACATAATTGAGTCCCTCTTCGAGGGCGATGTCTCGGGCGCGGGTCAGAGTCTCGTGCGGGGTGGGCGGTACGTCCATCATGCGGTAACTGGGGTGGAATGCGGAGAAGTGCAGCGGCACGTCCGGACCCAAGTGCTCGCGTATCCATGTACATTCAGCATGCAGCTGGGCGTCGTCATCGTTGAATCCAGGGATGAGTAGCGTGGTGAGCTCCACCCACACGTGTTCGCCTTCTGGTGTGCGTGCCTCGTTGACCGCATAGTCGATGGTCTCGAGCACATCGGCCAGATGAGTGCCGGTCACTTTCCAATAGAACTCTTCGGTGAAGCCTTTGAGGTCGATGTTGGCGGCGTCCATGGCCGCGTAGAAGTCGGGCCGGGCTTCGGCGCTCATGTATCCGGCAGTCACGGCGATGGGATGGATGCCGAGCGCTCGGCAGGCTTCGGCCGTGTCGATGGCATATTCGGCGAACACGATCGGATCGTTATAGGTGAACGCCACCGAATCGATGCCCCGGTCGGCCGCGACCTGCGCGATTTTCTCCGGACTGGCTTCCATGCCGAGCCGGTCGAAGCTGCGGGCTTTGGCAATATCCCAGTTTTGGCAGAATCGGCAACCGGAATTGCAGCCAGCCGTGCCGAAACTCAGCACACTGGAACCGGGGTGGAAGTGGTTGAGCGGCTTCTTTTCCACTGGGTCCACGGCGAAGCCGGAGCTGCGGCCGTAGGTGTCGGAGACGATGAGTCCGTCGTGGTTTGAGCGGACGAAGCAAAAGCCGCGTTGGCCGGGCTTGAGGACGCAGCGGCGCGGGCATAGTTCGCAGCGAGCGCGGTTGGTACCGTCGTGGAATTGCGTTTGCCAGCGGGCTATGGCGGGGTTACGAACATCTGTGACTGACGCCGTATGACCGCACGATTCCCGATGACCACCCTCCGGCGCTTCGCGCCACCTCTTGCCAGCGGGAGGAGATATGGTTGCTGCGTTAATGCTCGGCATAGGCGGTCACCTCGTAGCGTTGACAGTCGATTTCGCTATCGGTCCAGTCGTAGGAAGGGCGGATACCGGCTTTGGCGAGCAGGTGAGCGACGAAATCGTGCGGATCGGGCAGCTCATCCCACACTTGTGGCAGGAATGTGGCGCTGCGGCCACGACGGTCGGCGAGAATCAGACCGTCTTTGCCGGGGCGTAATACTTCCTCAAGTTCAGTGCGCGAACGTACCGGGCGTTCGACGTTGCTGCCGTCCCGTTTGACGGCGTCGGTCTGAGGTCCGGATTGCAGCGATGCCAGAGTCGCGGTCTTCGAGCCGGTACCGCGCGAATCGGCGTCACAGGAGTTCACTGTAATCGGCTCGGGCTCACCCAAGACGGATACCTCCACGTTGAGCAGCGGGTATTCCGCGGCGGTGACCGGGGTGAAACGTGGGTCGCGGGTGGCGGCATCCACTGCGTGCTCGGCCACGTCCTTGCCGAGCGAGCGGTGGGCGACCAGCGAACCAATGCACCCGCGTAGCCGGCCACCCTCGGTCAGGGTGACGAAACAGGCACCGGGCTCGTTCAGCCATGGGTTTGCGGCAAGAATGGACGCGGTCGAATCAGCGGCGGTCGGATGCTCGATATGCAGCCGTTCCCGGATAGCGGCACGGGCAAGTTTCAGCAGCACCTCACCGTGGGATGGCGTACCCGATGTGCCTAAGTCATCTGCACCGGCTAGAGCATCTGCTTCCGGCTTGGATTCCCACGCGGCAAACGAGACATATCCCACTACCGGCTCGTCGGCGTCTCGCATTGCGGGGCGAGGTTGGCCGGCGAGCGCCACCACGCCGTCGTCGCCGGAAGTGGAACAGCCGAGCTCGAAGAGCCTCATGTCCTTGCGGCCTTTTAACACATCCAGAAGGCCGTTGATCGGGTATGCGCCACAGGCCCGGCGAGGGTGAATCGGCAGATGCAAAGCCGCAATGTCCGCAATGGTCTGGTCATCCAACGCGCGGGCGACTTCGTGCGGATGATAGTGCGAGAGATCCGAACTAATCACGATGACGGTTTCCGGGCCACCCCACAAAGCACGCAACACATCACCCACCTCTTGTGGCGTGGCATCGCCCGCGTTCAACGGCACGATAGTGAGGTCTGGGCCGAGCACGGTCTGCAGGAACGGAATCTGCACTTCTACCGCATGTTCTTGTGCGTGGGTTGGGGCATTGACGATCATTGCGGGAGCCGGCGCGCCCGGACGGGCATGTGTACCGGAGCGCAATGGCTCATTGACAGACAGGCCCAGAGCCTTACGCTCGGCTGCAATGTCTACCGGCACAGTGCCCAGCGGCGTTTCAAACGCCGCTGCCGTGGAACAGGCGACGCCTCGCACGGCCACGCGGTGAGTCGGCCCTACGATTACCGCGCGAGTCACGCTCCCCCGCCCACGCTCCAAGAGCGCGTAAGCGAGCGCAGCTGCCGTGCCGGAATATATGTATCCGGCGTGCGGCACTATTACCGCCCTCGGCACCCACGCTGGAAGTGTGGGCTCCAACTGTTGCAGAAGCTTTCGGCCGTAATCGAGCTGCTGGTTGATTAGCTGTTTGAGCGCGGTGCGGTCAGCCGGATAAAACGAACCGGCCACCGCTGACGGACGTATTGCGCCAGTGATTTTGCCGCTGCCGTCTGCCGCGCTTGCTGCATCTGACGCACTAGCCACACTGACCGTATCGATTTGCACACCGGCTCGGGCGGCCTCGCGAACCTCATTGTTTCCACGAAATATCTCGGATAGCACCATAACTACCACCTCTTATTCCATGGTAGCTGCTACGGAGCGCTTCTAAAGATCAGAACAACGCGTCCTGGGCGAAGTCATCGTCGGGATTGGCACCGAATTCGTCCGGCTCGGCGGGTTTGAACGCGTTTGCACCTTCATCGGCCAACTGGTCGGAGGCCGCGGCCGAGGCTTCGCGCAGGTCGCCGTCGAGCACCACGGCATCGGGCGAGACGAGGAACATGCGTTCGTTGACGCCGGCCAAATAGAGGCCGCCCAGCGATTCGACTCGGGACAGCGCCACATATCCCATGCCTGGCGCGAAGGTGCGCTTCAGGTCCATGACCGCACGGTCAAGCGTCATGCCTTGCGACTTGTGGATGGTGATGCCCCACGCGCAGCGCAACGGCACCTGGAAGACGGAGGCGAGCACGGTGTCGCCGTCCATCATCTCCCATGTGGCCTGTTTCATGGTGACGATGTTGCCGTTCTCGAATTCCACGATCGGCCAGCCGCCCTTGTTCTCCTGTGCGAAGCCACGCACGGTGCCGAGCGAGCCGTTGACGTACTGGCGATCGGTGTCGTTGCGCAGGGCCATGACAGCCGCGCCTTCCTTGAGTATCAATCGCTCGGGGGCCAACATGTTCTTTTTGAGTCGGTCGACCAGGTTGGCAGGGCCTGCTGTCTCGGCGTGGAACTCGTGTGGATCAAGCATGATCTGGTTCAGGCGCATGTCGTTGAGATTGTCGGCCTGCCGGTTCACCGGGAACAGGTGGACGGCGACCTGGCCGGGCTCGGGCAGTTTGCCCAGACGAGTGACGAGCACGTCACGGTCGGACTGGGTCACGTCGCCTTCGCGAATGTCGGTGAGCACGGTCAGCAGTTCGCCGGTATCCTGACGGTGCTGTTCGGTCAGATAGCAGATCACCGGGTTGAGTTCGGGCCATACCAGCGATTCGGTGATGAAGCCTTCGGGGTTCAAGCCGGCACGGGCATACCGTTCGCGACTGGCGATGAATTCGGGCGTGGGGGCGATGAGGTCGCGGTTGCGCCCGGACACCGAAACCGGCGGCAGCTGGAAGAAGTCGCCGGACAAGACAACCTGGATGCCACCGAACGGGCGTGGATCACGGCGTACTTCGCGGCAGACTTGGTCGACCATGTCGAACAGCCAAGCGTGCAGCATGGAAACCTCGTCAATGACGAGGATGTCCGTGGCCTGAATCTTGCGTTTGCGCCGGGATTTGATGAGTTTGAGCAGGCTGGCGCTCAGGGCGGTGGCCACGCCGACGCCGCTCCACGAATGAATGGTTTGGCCGTTGATATGCGTGGAGGCGATGCCTGTGGACGCGGTGACTGCTACACTGGCGCCGTCGGCCCGAGCCTGGCGGATGAACTCGTTCAAGACATAGGTCTTACCGGCACCGGGCGCACCGGTCAGGAACACGTTCGCGCCGGCGTTCAGAATGGCCAGGGCTTCGGTTTGGCGCATATCAACCTCTCTAGACTCCCCTCAGGGAGGGGAGCCAAGTACGGCGGACTACTTATTGAGGATGCTGGTGGCTACGATGTCGGCGGCGATGGCCTTGGATGCGGCATCGTCCGGGCCGGGGGCGGGAGCCATAAACGCCTTACGGTAGTAGCGCAGCTCGTCCAAGGACTCGATGATGTCTGCGAGAGCACGATGGCCACCGTTCTTTGGCGGGCGGTTCTCGTACACGGCCGGGTACCAGCGGCGGGCGAGCTCCTTGAATGTGCTCACATCCACGCTGCGGTAATGCAGGTGGCTCATGAGGTTCGGCATGTAATGGTCGAGGAACTTCTTATCGGAGCCGATGGTGTTGCCGGCCAGCAGCGGGCGCACGCCTTCCGACGTGAAGCGCAGCACGTATTCGGTGACCTTCTGCTCGGCCTCGGCCAGGCTCAGGCCATTCTCCCACTCGTTGATCAGGCCGGAACGGGTGTGCATCTGGCGCACGAAATCGTTCATATGGTTCACGGCCTTCTCGGACGGCTTGATGACGTAATCCACGCCCTCGTCCAGCACATTCAGGTCAAAGTCAGTGGGCACTACGGACACCTCGACGAGTTCGTCGCCGCCGAAGATATCCAAGCCCGTCATTTCGCAGTCAATCCAAATCAGGCGCGAATCCTTTGCGCTGTAAGTTTCTGCATCATGGCTGTCGACCATGGTAAGCCTCTTTTCGTCATGTCACCCGTTATTACAAGAACAGTTCAGACTATACCCCAGCGCATACAAGCTATCTCGAGCCACATACGCGAAAAGGGCCTGCATAAGCAGACCCTTTTCACAAGGAATCAACCCCTAACTAGCGCAAGCTAGCGGGCATCAACCGATCAGTTGTTGTGGAAGCCGGAGTAGTTCGGGGCTTCGGTGGTCATCACGATATCGTGCGGGTGCGATTCGCGCAGACCGGCGTCGGTGATGCGGATGAACTTGCCACGCTCCGGCATCTCGGCGATGTTGTGGGCGCCGATGTAGAACATGGACTGGTGCAGGCCACCGAGCATCTGGTAGAGCACGGCGTTCAGCGGTCCGCGGTACGGCACTTCGCCTTCCACGCCTTCCGGCACGACCTTGTCGCTGGAGGTCACGTCGGCCTGGAAGTAGCGGTCCTTGGAGTAGGACTTCTTGCCGCGCGGGGCCATGGCACCGAGGGAGCCCATGCCACGGTACAGCTTGTACTGCTTGCCGTGCAGGAGCACCTTCTCGCCCGGGGCTTCCTCACAGCCAGCGAGCGTGCCGCCGAGCATCACGGAGGAAGCGCCAGCCACGAGGGCCTTGGCGATGTCACCGGAGTAGTGGATGCCACCGTCGGCGATGCAGGGCACGCCAGCGGCACGGCAGGCCTGGGCAGCCTCGTACACGGCGGTGAGCTGCGGGACACCGACACCGGCAACGATACGGGTGGTGCAGATAGAGCCGGGGCCAATACCGACCTTGACGGCGTCCGCGCCAGCCTCAATCATGGCCTGAGCACCGGAGCGGGTGCCGACGTTGCCGCCGATGATCTGCACGCCGTCGAAGGCGGAGTCGTGCTTCAGGCGGGAAATCATGTCGAGTGCCAGACGGGCCTCACCGTTGGCGGTGTCGACCACGAGCACGTCCACGCCAGCCTCCATCAGAGCGGAGGCACGCTGCCAGGCGTCGCCGAGGAAGCCGACGCCGGCGGCCACGCGCAGACGACCCTGCTCATCCTTGGTGGCGTCCGGGTACTGCTCGGTCTTGACGAAGTCCTTGACGGTGATCAGGCCGGTCAGGTGGCCTTCCTCGTCAACGAGCGGCAGCTTCTCAACCTTGTGCTGGGCGAGCAGACGGTGAGCGTCGTCCTTGGAAATGTTGGACGGGCCAGTGACCAGGTTCTCCTTGGTCATGACATCCTTAACCTTCAGGGTGTCGTAATCCTCGGAGGCGATGAAGCGCATATCACGGTTGGTGATGATGCCGACGAGCTTGTTTTCCTTGTCCACAACCGGCAGACCGGAGATGTGGAACTTGCCGCACAGCTTGTCGAGGTCGGCCAGAGTGACCTCGGGGTTGACGGTCAGCGGGTCGGTGATCATACCGGACTCGGAACGCTTGACCACATCGACCTGAGCGGCCTGGTCGTCGATGGACAGATTGCGGTGCAGCACACCGATACCACCGTTACGAGCCATGGCGATGGCCATCTCGGACTCGGTCACGGTATCCATGGCAGCGGAGAGGACCGGGGCCTTCATCACGATCTTGCGAGTCAGATGAGTGCTGGTGTCCACTTCGGAGGGAATGACATCCGTCTCGTTCGGCAGCAGCAACACATCATCATAAGCAAGGCCGAGCTTGGCGAAAATCGGAGGAAGGGGAGCATACGCCGATTGGGCGTTCAATTCATCGAGGTTTGTAGCCATACAAACACTATATGAACACGCGCTGACCTTCACGACACACGCTTGTGAGCGCTCACTTATCCGCTGCCGGGTCCTGCACCTCACCCGCCTGCGAGTCCCGCGAATCCGCAGGCGAATCAGTCATCGAATCCGCTGCCTGAGAGCCAATCGAATCCCGGCTCTCCCCTACTGCAGACTGCGACTTAACCGTAGCATGCTGCGCGTTCTTGCGTGCGGATTCGAGCGTCAGGTTCTCGGCTTGGATCTCGGGAATACGATGCCGCAGATAGGGGTACATCGTGGCTATGGTCAGCACCACCACGGCGATGGGCATGCCCACGGCCACATGCTGCGCTTTGAAGAACAGAATCGTCAGCGAACCGAATGCGATCAGCGCGGCCCATCCCCACAGGATCAGCACGGCGCCACGCACCGAATGCCCGATCTTCAGCATGCGATGGTGCAGGTGCATACGGTCCGGATGCATGGGCGACTGGCCTTTGGCCAAACGCCGCACAATCGCCAGACACATGTCGAGCACAGGCAGGAACAACACCAGAATCGGCAGCAGAATTGGCATGAACACCGGCAGATAGATGCTGGCATGAATCGAGGCCGGGTCAAGACGTCCGGTCATCACAATCGAAGCGCAGGTGATGAGATAGCCAAGCAGCATCGAACCGGAATCACCCATAAACAGTTTGGCGGGATGCCAATTATGCAGCAGGAAGCCCACGCAGATACCCACCATCATCACGTCGATCAGCGTGGCCAACGAAGCATAACTCGGGGAAGACCGGGCGATGATATACGAATAGGCGGCGAACGCTATGCCACCAATCGCCACGATACCGGCCGCCAGGCCATCGAGGCCATCAACGAAATTGACCGCGTTAATCGAGGCGACAATCAGGAATGCGGTGATCGCCATGGACAGACTCGGCGAGGCGGTAATCAGCGAACCGCCCAAAGGCAGTGAGATGATCTGCAATCCGCCCCAAGCCACGAATACGGAAATCAGCAGCTGACCGGCAAGTTTCAGCATCCAATCGAGATCCCACAGGTCATCGGCCATGCCCAGCAGACTGATCATGATGCCGCCGGCAAGAATCACCCACATCTGGTAATTGCCGTTGAACAATCCCGAGAGAAAAGGCAGCCGACTGGCGAATACGGTAGCCACGGCAAAACCGATCAGCATGCCAAGGCCACCCATGCGCGGCGTGGGAATGGTGTGCACGTCTCGGGCACGCACCTCGCCAACCGCACCGATTTCGATGGCGACGTGGCGAATCAGCGGAGTCACCAGCCAGGTGACGCCACCGGCGATGGCGGCAATCAGTAGGTAGATTCTCATGCGCCGAGTCCACCGCCGTTGAGGTGGAGGGCCTTGCGAATCACGTTTTGGGCGATGACGCCTTCACGCAGGATCTCGATGCCGTCGCGCGCGTACGGATCGGCTTTGACGACGGTGCTGGAGACATGGCCTTGGGTGGGACCGCCGTCCAGATACAGGTCGACTTCGCTGCCGAACGCGTCAACCGCCTCCTGGACGGTCTGCGCGCTTTCGTCGCCGGAACGGTTGGCGCTGGACGCGGCCAGCGGGCCAGTCGCCTTGAGAATCGCGAGGCACAGCGCCGAATTGGGGATGCGGATGCCTTGCGTGCCGGGGCGACCATCGGCGGTGTCGGCCAAAGTCTCCAACGTGCAGTCGGGCCGGGCTACGGCAATCGGCGAGAACGCGCCAGGCAGAAACGCCGCCGACAAACGATTCAGCGGGGACGGCAGGTCGAGACCGAGCTCATCAAGCTGGTCGGTGGATGCGAGCAGTACCTGCAACGCCTTATAGCGCGGGCGACGCTTGAGCCGGTAGATACGGTCGATAGCGGCCTTATTACGCGGATCGCACGCCACTCCATATACCGTATCCGTTGGAATGACGACCAATCCACCATCCCGGATGACACGCGCCGCCTGTGCCAGCGATTCATCCGTGACTTTCAGCGTTGTTCCGCCTTCCACGCTCACGCCACCTCCGTTCGCTTGTGTATTCACAATCTACCATTGCACCATTGCGCCCCGACTTGCATAGTTCATCATCGCTCGTTTGCCGTACTGCCGTTTTCCGATTCGCCCCACACGCACAGACCGTAGATACAATGAGTCCATCCATGCTCTTTCGCGAAATTACAGGAGTGTTCAATGAGCGAAATCAATGCTGAATCCACCACCATGCCTCCCGTCGAACTGCGTATGCCGCGCGCCAGCGAGCGCGAGGAGATGCTCGCCGGCAAACTGTACAATTCGGTAGACCCTGAATTGAATGCCCTGCGCGAGAAGGCCGGCGACCTGTGCGCGCGCTTCAACGCCGCGTCGCGTACCGATCATGCCGCCCGTGCCGCGATTCTCGATGAGCTGCTGCCCGGCCACGGTGCCGGCCTTGACGTGATGGGGCCGATTTTCTTCGACTATGGCTGCAACATCACCATCGGAGAGCGCGTGTTCGCCAACTTCAACTTCACTGTGCTGGATTGTTGCCCGGTGACGATTGGCGACGACGTGCTGTTCGGCCCGAACGTTTCGCTGCTGCCACCGATGCATCCGTTGCGTTGGCAGGATCGTAACGTGAGGCAGGCACCTGATGGTTCCGCATACGACTGCGAGTATGGCAAGCCGATTGTCATCGGCTCGAACTGCTGGTTTGGCGGCAATGTGACGGTAATCGGCGGCGTGACGATCGGCGAGGGTTGCGTGATCGGTGCCGGCTCGGTGGTGACGCGCGATATTCCGCCGCACACCGTGGCCGTGGGTAATCCGGCCCGTCCGATTCGCGAGATTACGGATAAGGATGCTTCCGCGCTACAGTATTACGCGCAGTGATATATGAATGCTCCCGCTGGCGAGCTGTCAGCGGAGCTGACTGAGGGTGGTTGCCGGAAATCTCCGATAACCACCCTCAGCCTCACTTCGTGAGGTAGCTCCCGCCAGCGGGAGCATAGTAATGTGAGACGTCACGCGCCGAGGTACGCCTTGCGCACCTTCTCGTCGTGCAGCAGGTCGGAGGCCTTGCCCTCCATGGTGATCTTGCCGGTCTCGAGCACGTAGGCGCGATCCGCGATGGACAGGGCCATCTTCGCGTTCTGCTCCACGAGCAGCACGGTGATGCCACGCTTGCGCAGCGTGACGATGATGTCGAAGATCTCCTTGACCAGCAGCGGGGACAGACCCATCGACGGCTCATCCATGAGGATGGTCTTCGGATGGCTCATCAGGGCGCGGCCCATGGCCACCATCTGCTGCTCACCGCCGGAAAGCGTGCCGGCCAGCTGGCGGCGACGTTCCTTCAAACGCGGGAAGTAGTCGAACACCATCTCAAGATCCTTACCCAGACTGGACTGGTCTTTGAGACTGAACGCGCCCATCTCTAGGTTCTCCTGCACGCTCATGCGGGTGAACACGTGGCGGCCTTCCGGCACATGGGCCATGCCCAGCGTGACGATCTTGTTCGCATGCGTTTTGAGCAGATCGTGGCCATCATAGGTAATGCTGCCGGATTTGGCAGGCACCAGACCGGTGATGGTGTGCAGGGTGGTGGTCTTGCCGGCGCCGTTGGCTCCGATCAGGGAGACGATCTCGCCGTCGTTCACCTTGAGGCTAATGCCCTTGACCGCGTCGATCGCGCCATAGGAAACGCATAGATCCTTGATTTCCAGCATCAGCGCGCTCCTTCCGTCAGTGTCTTGGCAATGCTTGGCTCCGGTTCCGCCTTGGTGGTGGAATCGCCGTCCGCGTCATCGTTGTTGTCGCTGCCCAAGTAGGCGGAGATGACCTGCGGGTTGTTGGCGATCTCCTCCGGCGTGCCGGATGCGATGGTGCGGCCATAGTCCAGCACCTGGATGCGCTGGCATACGCTCATCACCAGGCTCATGTCATGTTCGATGAGCAGGATGGCGATACCGAAACGGTCGCGGATCGTGTTGATACAGTGCAGCAGATCCTCGGTTTCGGTGGGGTTCATGCCGGCGGCCGGCTCGTCGAGCAGCAGCAGTTTCATGCCGGTGGCCAGGGCGCGTGCGATCTCGAGCTTGCGCTGCTGGCCGTACGGCAGGTTGGCCGCCTGGGTGGTGGCCAGTCCCTCGAGGTTGAAGATGCGCAGCAAGTCGATGGCCTTCTCGTGCATCTCGTTCTCCTGCTTCCAGAAGCCCGGGGTGCGGAAGATGGCGCTGCCCATGTGGTAGGTGAACGACTCATCGAAGGCGACGAGCACGTTCTCCTCGACGGTGAGCTGCTTGAACAGGCGGATGTTCTGGAAGGTTCGGGCGATGCCGGCACGCACGACCTGATAGGTCTTCTTGCCGTTCATCCGGGTTCCGTCCAGCCAGAACTCGCCTTCGGTGGGCTTGTACACGCCGGTCAGCAGGTTGAACACCGTGGTCTTGCCGGCGCCGTTGGGGCCGATCAGGCCAATGAGTTCGCCCTTGTTGATGGTCATGTTGAAGTTGGACACGGCTTTCAGACCACCGAAGGTGATGCCGAGATGTTCGGCTTTGAGGATGGGCTGGGTTGCGTCGCTCATCGTGAGGCCTCCTTCACGGTCTTGTCGTCGGACTGGTCATGCTGCTTGGCGCTGGCCGCGGGTTTCGCGCCCTTGCCGGCGGCGCCGCGGAACAGCATGCGGTTGACCAGACGCGGCAGTGAGAACTCCCAGGATCCGAAGATGCCCTGCGGGCGGAAGATCATGACGAGCACCAGCACCACCGAGTAGGCGAGCATACGGTAGTCGGCGAAGGCGCGCAGCAGCTCGGGCAGGATGGTCAGGCCGATGGCGGAGACGATCGAGCCGGTGAGCGAACCCATGCCGCCGAACACCACCATGATCACGTAGTTGATGGAGTTGAGCCAACCGGCCATGGTGGGGTTGAGCGAGCCGATGTACTGGGCGAAGATACCGCCGGCGATGCCCGCGAAGAACGCGGAGATCGCGAAGACGAGCACCTTGAGGTACGTGGTGTTGAGTCCGGAGGCGCCGGCGGCGATCTCGTCGTCGCGGATGGCCTTGACCGCACGGCCGTAACGGGAGCGGCCGAACATGAAGAGCACGACCACGGTGACCACCATGATCCAGAACACGACGTACAGGTTGGCGGTGCGTTCGATGCCGATCAGCGCCTGTCCGGCGGCGCCCTTGTCGAGGCCCATGCCGCCGGCTACCTTGAGGTTCTGGATGATCACGCGGATGATCTCACCGAAGCCCAGCGTGATGATGGCCAGGTAGTCGCCGTGCAGTCGCAGGGCAGGAATGCCGATCAGGATGCCGAACACGCAGGCCACCACGCCGCCGATCAGCGTGGTGAGCAGGAAGCGGGCGGTGGGGTCGATGGCAATGCCGGCGGCGACCATGTATTTGGAGGTCAGTGCGGCCACGTAGGCGCCGATGGCCTCGAAACCGCAGCATCCCAGCGTCAGCTGGCCGAGCACGCCGATGGTGAGGTTCAGGGAGGTGGTCATGATGATGGCGATGCACGCGGTCATCATGATGCCCTTGATGTAGGAGTCGGCCAAGCCGGATTCGCACAGCGCCATCACGATGCCGAACGCGGCGAGGATGCCGATGAAGCACACAAGATAGGACTGTTTGGTGGAAAGCATTGTCTTCTTCATCTGATCAGACCTTCTCCCCTTCGTTCTTGCCCATAATGCCGGACGGTTTGACGAGCAGCACGATGATCAGGATGGCGAACACGATGGCGTCGGAGAACGCCGAGGTGATGATGCCCGCCGTGATGGTGCCGATATACGCCTTGGTCAGGCTTTCGATCAGACCGATGGCCAGACCACCGATCATGGCGCCCGGGATGGAACCAATGCCGCCGAGCACGGCGGCGACGAACGCCTTCAGGCCCAGCATGGCGCCCATCATAGGCGAGACCTGCGGGTAGGCGGCGCAGTACATCAGCGAGGCGACCGCGGCCAGACCGGAGCCGATGGCGAATGTCAGGGCGATGGTGGAGTTCACGTTGATACCCATGAGCACGGCGGCCTCCTTGTCTTCGGAGACGGCGCGCATGGCCTTGCCCTGCCTGGTGAATTTGACGAACAGCTGCAGGCCCACCATGATGACCAGGCCGATGACGATGGTCAGCAGGGTGTCTCCCGGCAGCTTGAGCTTGCCGAACGCGATGGACGGCAGGTGGAAGATGGTCGGGACGGTCTGGAAGTCGGCGCCGAAGATGGCCTGTGAGCCGTTCTCCAGCAGCAACGACATGGCGATGGCGGTGATCAGGGCGGTCATGGAGTTGCCCTTTTCACGCACCGGCTTATAGGCGGCCTTTTCGACGATCACGCCGACGGCCACGCATACCAGGATGGCGGGAATGACCGCCACCCAGGCGGGCAGTCCCATGGCCACGATGGCCGGAATGGTGAGCATGAGCACGTAGGCTCCGACCATGATGAAATCGCCGTGGGCAAAGTTGATCAGTCGGATGATGCCGTAGACCATGGTGTAGCCCAATGCCACCAGCGCGTACACGCTGCCGATTTTCAGACCGTTGAACAGCTGGCTGATGAACATGATGATCTGATCGGTCATAGCTCCCCCTTTCTATCAATGTTGTGGTTCTCTACCGCTGCGCGCGTAGAGATATTCGTATGTCTTGCGATTGATGGCGCGATACGCCCGCGCCTGGCGATATCCGCATATCGACGGCTGTCCTTATGCATCCGAGCCCGTGAAAACACGAAAGGGAGAGGACCGGCAAAACCGGTCGCTCTCCTGTTCATGCGGAAGTCATGCTAGGACATCGTGATTATGCGGTGGGAATTCATGGAATTCACTTGGGCTGCACGGTGGTGTTGTACACCGGCTTGCCGTCCTTCATTTCCAGCACGGTCACGGACTTGGTCGGCGAGCCGGACTTGTCCATGGTGAACTTGCCGGTCACACCGTCGAAGGTCATGCCGGCCACGGCGTTGCGCACATCCTCACGGGTGGCGTTCTCGCCAGCCTTCTCGATGGCCTGCTTGATCATGTAGATGGTGTCGTAGCCCAGAGCGGCGAACGTGTTCGGCTCGGCGTTGTTCTTGGACTTGTAGGACTTGATGAAGTCCTGCACCTTGGTGTTGGTGTTGTCGTCGGCGGAGTAGTGGGTGGTGTAGTAGGTCTTGTTGTACTGGGACTTGTCACCGGTGAGCTTGAGGCCATCGTATCCGTCGGGTCCCATCACGTAGCCCTCGAAACCCACGGAGCGGGCCTGCGGGATGATGTACGGGCCAGCCACGGAGTAGTAGTACGGAGCGTAGAGCAGCTCGGCGCCGGAAGCCTGGATCTTCTGCAGCTGGGCGGAGTACTCGGTGTCGTCGGCGGAGGAGGAGCTTTCCTTGTCCACCACTTCGAGGCCGAGCTTTTCGGCGGCCTTGGCGAAGGCCTCTCCCACGCCGGAGGAGTACGGATCGCCGGTGCCGTAGAGCACGGCCACCTTCTTGACCTTCAGGTTCTCGGCGGCGAAGCGTGCAGCCACCTCACCCTGGTAGGAGTCCTTGAAGCAGGTGCGGAACAGGTAATTGCCGGTTTCGATGGAGTCGGAGGTGGCGGCCGGGGCGATGGTGACCAGCTTGGACTGGTCGGCCAGCGGGGCCACGGCTGCGGTGGTGGCGGAAATGGTCGGGCCGGCCACGGCGAGCACGTTGTTGTCGCCGGCGAGCTTGTTGTAGGCGTTGGAGGCTTCGGTGGCGTCGCCCTTGTCGTCCATGGACTCGAGCTTGACCTTCTTGCCGTTGATGCCGCCCTTGGCGTTGATCTCGGAGACCGCCAGCTCGAAGCCCTTGACCTCGGCCTCGCCGTAAGCGGCGGCGGTACCGGAGTTGGTGGTCACGGTGCCGATGGTGATGGAGTCGCCGGAGGCCTTGGCACTGGAGCTGGAGGAATCATCCATGCTGCCGCCGGAGCAGCCCGCGAGGGACAACGCCATAACAGCGGCCGCGCTGGCCGCAACGAACTTAGTGGAGAACTTCACGTTCATCCTCTTCCTTCTTCCTTGGGATATTTCAACATCGTTCATCTGTCAACCAACGCGCGGGATGTGCGCGTGAGACGTTCCACTCACATAATTCGCATACCACAGAACTACATCACACGGCTTGTGACCGTCATTCACGTCTCTCTCATCCGATGTTTGTCGCGGACTGTTATAACCAGACCGGCTTTGAACCCGCAATAAATTGTTCTTATTATGAGACAGCGCAATTACGGAAACGAGAATACAATCCCAAGGAAATGTGGGATTCGTGGGGCTTAGGACACTGCAAACAGGTAGCGGTCGCGACCCGTCCAGTCCTGGCCGGTCGATGCGGCAGCGAATCCGGTGGCACTGGCAAAGGCCACGAGACGATCCCCCTGGGTCACGTCATGTTCCATGACAAGCACGCCCCCAGGCTTGAGAAGACGGCAGGCCCGCTCGATAATGCGCTCGGGAATCAACGTACCGTCCATCGAGCCGCCATACAAAGCCAATTCCGGATCCCAATCACGCACTTCCGGCTGCTCGGGAATATCGGTCTGCGGCACGTAGGGGGGATTGGTGATGACGATATCGACGGTGCCGTCCAATTGGGCCAATGTGGCGAAGGACGTGGCATCCGCGATTTCCAGATGGTAATTCGAGGCAATGGATGGGTACTTTTTCGCGGTTTCCGACAGATTCCTTCGCGTCCATTCGGCGGTGTTCGGCGACAGCTCCACCGCCCACACCTGGCTGCCGGGCACCTCGCTGACAACGGACAGCCCAATCGCGCCGGAGCCGGCGCACAAATCGACCACACAAGGATGGATCATGCCGTTTTTTGTCAGCCAGTCAAGGCCGGCCTGCACCACGGTTTCGGTTTCCGGACGAGGAATGAACACTCCGGGACCGACCTTCAGGTCAAGGTAGCGGAAAGGAGCATGCCCGGTGATGTATTGCAGCGGCTCGCGCTTGGCACGGCGGTCGAGCATGGCACGGAAGACGGCAAGCTGTCCGGTTGTGCCAAGTTCCTCCCCCATAAGCAGAGCCCTGTCGACGTCGCGCAGTTCAACGCCTGCCGCCTCGGCAAGGAGCAACTTGGCATCATGCTCAGGCGTCTCAATACCCGCTTCGCGCAATTGCGAAGAGGCTTGGTTGATGATGTCGGTAATAAGCACTGGCGGTCTCCGTTGATCGGACATTAGGCTCCCCTCAGTCAGCTTCGCTGACAGCTCCCCTCACAGAGGGGAGCCATCCGGCAAAGTCATTTCTGATTGGCCAGACGGTCGGCCTCGTCGGCTTGGATGTCGGAATCGATGACGGCCTGCAGGTCGCCGTCGAGCACGGCGTCAAGGTTGTAAGCCTTGTAATTCGTGCGATGGTCGACGATACGGTTTTCCGGGAAGTTGTATGTGCGGATTCGCTCGGAGCGATCAAGCGAACGTACCTGCGAGTGACGCATGTCGGCGGCCTCGGCGGCCTCCTGCTCATGCTTCATGGCCAGCAGGCGGGACTTCAGTACGCGCAACGCGGCGGCACGGTTCTGAATCTGCGACTTCTCATCCTGCATGTTCACCGTGATTCCGGTTGGCAGGTGGGTCATGCGCACGGCGGAATACGTGGTGTTCACGGACTGGCCGCCGGGGCCGGAGCTCATGAAGATGTCGATTTTCAGGTCTTTCGGATCGATCTCGATCTCGTCGTCATCCTCGTCGGCCTCGGGGAACACGATGACGCCGGCAGCGGAAGTCTGGATACGGCCCTGCGATTCGGTGACGGGGATGCGCTGCACACGGTGTACGCCGCCCTCGTACTTCATCGAAGCCCACACGCCGTCTTCGGGAGCGGGCGTGCCCTTGGCGCGGATGGCGATCTGCACGTCCTTGACGCCGCCGAGCTCGGTGGTGTTCTCGGACTGCACGTTCACGCTCCAGCCACGCTTCTCGGCGTAACGGGTGTACATGCGCAGCAGGTCGCCGGCGAACAGTGCGGCTTCCTCGCCGCCGGTGCCGGCCTTGATCTCCATGATGGTGTCGCGCGCATCATCCGGGTCACGCGGGATCAGCGCGGTGCGCAGCTTCTCCTCGACACCGGGCAGTTCGTCTTCAAGACGCTTGGCTTCCTCGGCGAAGTCGGCGTCCTCGCCGGCCATCTCCTGAGCGGCTGCCAGATCGTCCTTCACCTGCAACCAGGCTTTGTAGGCACCCACGATGGCACCCAGTTCGGCGTGACGACGACCCAGCTTGCGCAGCTTGTCCGGGTTGGACACGACTTCGGGGCTTGCCATCTGTTCTTCGATGGACTGGTACTCCTCAAGCGCGGTTGCCGCCGCCGGGAACTGTTCGTCTGCCATAACACACTTTCTTCTGTATGGTGCTGTTCTGTTCGATTATTCGATTGCGCAGGTCAATGCTGCAACAAAACTTGTCAAAGAATACAAAAAACGCCAGTCCTCGATCGGGTATGCCGGAGCATGCCAAATCGAATCGGACTGGCGTGAAGTATGCTACTTGCTCTTCTTGCCGTAGCGCTTCTCGAAGCGAGCAACGCGGCCACCGGTGTCAAGAATCTTCTGCTTGCCGGTGTAGAACGGGTGGCACTGAGAGCACACGTCAACGAACATGTGATCTTCCTTGCCAGCGGTGCGGGTCACGAAGGTGTTGCCGCACGAGCACGTCACCTCAACGGGGTGATAATCAGGATGGATACCCTGCTGCATTTTACGTCTCCTATGGATTCGGGGGACCCGGGTCGTCATGCCCCTATGGCAAGACGTGAACCGGAACCTAAGGGATTGTACGCGCCTATCTGGACGTGAAGACGCGCTGCGCCGCCGCAGGAGACGACGCAAAAGAGTGGGGCCGCAGGGGCTTGAACCCTGGACCGGGCGATTATGAGTCGCATGCTCTAACCGACTGAGCTACGGCCCCACGTTCGCTGCGTAAAACAGCCAACTTGCCAAAGTGTAGCACGAGCCCGCTAATGCCGGCACGCGCGCCATGCACCCATACCATGCACCCGCCAGCAACAAGCAGCATCTCCCGGCGCTACTTCTCCCCCATGTACCCCAACGGGTTCTCGATGAACCGTCGCAAGCCCATTTCGGCCGCGCCATATAGCGAGGGATGCAGCGCCACCGGCGGCACAAACACGCGAATCTTCACATTCGGGTATCCCAGAATTTCCGAACGCAGCCGGCCTTCAAGCACGGTGGCCAGCTCGTCGCCGAAGTGCGTCCACAGTCCACCCAACAGCACCGTATCGACATCCACCAGATTCACGGCGGAAGCGATGGCGGAAACCAGCGCATCGGCGGCCTGATCGACCACTTTGGCCACATCCGAATCCCCGGCTCGCCAACGCTGGAGGAACATATCGATGGCCTCGCTGCTGGTGGCATCCCCATCCTCGGCAATGCCGGCAGCCTCGACCAAAGCGCGACGGCCCGCAAACGCCTCAAGACACCCGTGACGCCCGCAGCTGCACAACGGCCCATCCATCGCCACGGACAGATGGCCGATCTCGCCGGCGAATCCGTGCGAGCCCATCACCACTTCGCCGTCGCGCACCACCGCGCCGCCGATGCCGATATCGGTAGACAGGTAAATAAAGGAGTCCGTGCGGTCCACCACATTCAGGAAGGGCGCACGTTCGGTGGCATACCCCGGAATCTGAGCGATGGCGGCCATCTTCGCCTCATTGCCGGCCACCACATCCAGCCGGCGCACCACGTTGAACCGGGTGAGGTTGACGTTTTCCCAACCCAGATTGCGGGCCACCAACAGCCACATGTCGTCGGTGACGATGCCCGGCAGCGCAAACCCGGCTCCCACCACCTTGCAGCCGCGTCGTTTGAGCCGGCTTTCCAACGGGAAAGTCATCGCATCGAGCTTGGCGAAGATCTCGTACGGGTCAGTGCCGGTCATATCCTCACTCACCCACTCCCGGCCGAGAGTGTCGCCGTTCAGATCGAGTGCCAGGCAACCGTAACCATCGGTGTTGATCTGCAGGCCGATGCCGGCGATGGATCCGCCGCGAATCTCCAGCGGCGTGCTGGGCCGCCCATATGTGGTGGAAACGACCGGCTCGCCTTCCTGCACCACGCCGCTTTCAATGAGCATCGAGGCCAACAGCGAGAGCGTGGCCTTGGTCAGGCCCGTCTCCTTGGCCAGATCGGCACGACTCATCGGTTTCTGCGCACGCAATAAGGTGTCGAGCGTCACCGACAGGTTATGGTTGCGCAGATCCTCCTGATTGATCCTGCGTAGATTTGCCATTGGCCCCTACCTCCTCGCACCCCTAGTCTCGAGCGCCGCACAGGCGCTCACATCCGTCTATCACACCATGATATTGTGCGTCAAACGATTGAATCGGACCGCACCTTCGCGTGTTTCCGTTTGCAATCGAACGTTGAGATACAGTATAGTTTAATCGTCTAACTTATTGGCTATGGCGCGCCGAAACTTTTGAGCGCGACCCTCATCGAGGAGGAATGCATGACGAGAGTACTGGTTGCCGGCGTAGATACGTCAACCCAATCAACGAAGGTCCGCATCACGGACGCCGCCACCGGCGAACAGGTTCGGTTCGGGCAGGCCAAGCACCCGGATGGCACCTCGGTCAACCCGGAATTCTGGTGGGAGGCCTTCACCAAGGCCGCCGAGCAGGCCGGCGGCCTTGACGATGTCGCGGCCCTCGCGGTTGGCGGCCAGCAGCATGGCATGGTCATTCTCGACAAGCAGGGCAACGTGATTCGCGATGCGATGCTCTGGAATGACACCAGTTCCGCCCCGCAGGCCGCCGCCTTGATCGACAAGCTCGGTGCAGCTCCGGCCGAGGGCGACGAACCGGACGACGTGACCGCCCGCGGCAAGCAACGCTGGGTCAAGGCCGTCGGATCCTCCCCCGTCGCCTCCTACACGCTGACCAAGGTGGCGTGGGTGGCCGAGAACGAGCCTGAGAACGCCAAGAAGATTGCCGCCGTCTGTCTGCCGCACGATTGGCTGAGCTGGCGTATCGCCGGCTATGGCCCGGTGGCCGAGGGCGAGGACGCTCATCTCGAAGCCCTGTTCACCGACCGTTCCGACGCTTCCGGCACCATTTACTACGATGCCGCGCATGACGAGTACCGCCGCGATCTCATCGCCATGGTGCTGGCCCCTGCCGAGGGCGAGGAAGCCGCCAAGGCCCACGCCGACGCCATTGTGCTGCCCACCGTGCTGGGCCCGCGTGAGGCAGCCGCCGTCAAGGCCGACCCCGCCATTGCCGGCAAGGACGTTGAAGGCGGCTGCATCATCGGCCCCGGCGGCGGAGACAATGCCATGGCCTCGCTGGGCCTCGGCATGGCCGTGGGCGATGTGTCCGTATCGCTCGGCACCTCCGGCGTGGCCGCGGCCATCGCTGAAAACCCGGTGTACGACCTGACCGGAGCGATTTCTGGCTTTGCCGACTGCACCGGTCATTATCTGCCGCTTGCCTGCACCATCAACGGTTCGCGCATTCTGGACGCCGGTCGCGCCGCCCTTGGCGTGGACTACGACGAGCTGGCCGAACTGGCCTTTAAGGCCGAGCCGGGTGCCGGCGGCATCACCCTGGTGCCGTACTTCGACGGCGAGCGTACGCCGAACCGTCCGGACGCCACCGCCTCGCTGACTGGCCTGACCCTGCACAACACCACCAAGGAGAATCTGGCTCGTGCGTTCGTCGAAGGCCTGCTGTGTTCCCAGCGCGACTGCCTCGAGCTGATTCGTTCGCTGGGTGCCGAGATCAACCGCATCCTGCTCATTGGCGGTGGCGCGAAGTCCGTGGCCATCCGCACGCTGGCCCCCTCAATCCTCGGCATGGACGTGACCCGTCCGGCCACCGACGAATATGTGGCCATCGGCGCCGCCCGTCAGGCCGCCTGGGTGCTGTCCGGCGAGGCCGAACCGCTGACCTGGCAACTCACCATCGAGGGCGTGGAGACCGGCGAGCCCACCGAAGCCGTGTACGAGGCATACGCCAAGGCGCGCGGCTGATACGCTGCCAGCACAATCCATGAGATAACAACTGAATAACGATTCCTGATGAATGCCGCCATGGCAAGCATCGCGAAGAGCCGCTGTTATACCGCGCTCCTCGCTGAAGCACACATGGCGGCATTTTTCGTTTCCCACGCAATCCACAAATGCGGCTATAATCAAGTCGTTTGAACAAGTCTGGAGATGATCCTATGAACGACCGCTCCCGTATGATGCTGTACGCCCTGACCGCCGTCGCCTGCGTGATGTGGATATGGCAATCCGCCAAAGAAGCAATGGCCGATGGCACGATGATCAGCACCTCAAACATCATCTTTTTGGTATGCATCGGCATTGCCGCCGTCTACTGCGCCGCCAACGCATTGATATTGTGGTGGCGTCAACCCAGCAAGGAGGATGCGGAGAACGATGACGCCGCGGATACGCCTGACGGCACCGATACCGACACCGCAGATGCCGAGGGATCCGAGGACGACACCGATGACGATGTCGAAACCGACGTCGCAACCACGGATGCCGATGCATCACCAACCACTAATCGCCAGTAACCATCGTTATCGTTCGCCCGAATCAAGCGAATCATCCCACTTCAGCAAAGGAACATTATGGAAGTAACAACCGTGTCAACCGTGATCAGCGTGGTGCTGGGCGTCATATGCGCGCCTTGCGGCCTGTTTCTGGGGCTCGTTCCCATGAAGGCCGGCCTGGTGACCGCCAAGCAGTCAAAGGCCTCGCAGATGGTGAGCTTCATCGTTGCCATAGTGTTCATCGGCTTGCTGGTCGCAGGACATGATCTGGAGACCTGGGCCATGGTAATCGGTCTGGTCATCGGCTTCGCCGTTGCCAAGATTCCCGCGCTGCATGCCTGGGCTTTGCACAAGTGGCCGTTCTTCGAGCCCAAGAAAGCGGCTCCCGCTCCCAAGCGCGTCAAGAAAGCCAAGAAGAAGTAAGCTCTGGCCTTACCTATTCGCTGAAAGCGGGATATCGACATCGGTATCCCGTTTTTCATTGGCCGTACATATCCGCTGAGGCACATCGCCGAATCATATTGTCGAAATACACCCCAAGTCAGGGCTGATTTCGCGAAGAACGTACACCGGGATCCATCCATCGCGACAAACGGAAAAGGGACGCTGCGTGCAACAGCGTCCCTTTCGGAGGAGGAATGGAACTCAGGTCCATCCCCGTGGCCACCGGGCGGGCCCGGAGGCCAGGTTTAGCTCAGCCTTTCTTTTTCTTGGAGAGCAGGTCGTAGGCGACGGCGGCGATGACGACGAGGCCCTTGATGGTCTTGACCCAGGCGGCGTCCACGCCCATGATGGACAGGCCCTGGTTGAGCACGCCCATGATCAGGGCGCCGACCATGGCGCCGGGGATGGTGCCGATGCCGCCGGTGACGGCCGTGCCGCCGATGAAGCAGGCCGCGATGGCGTCCATCTCGAACTCATGCCGGGCCTGTCTCGTTAAGTGTGTAACTGGCGTTTTCATTGTTGTGTTCCCTCGCTTGGCCAGCGGTCGGCGAAGGTGATGGCAAAGGCGTTGAGCACGGGCTTCCAGCGCGCGCTCCATCGTATCCGTCCCTTGCCGGTGGGGTCCAGCGAGCGGACGGTCAGGTACATGCACTTGAGCGCGGCCTGCTCGTCGGGGAAGTGGCCGCGGGCGCGGATGGAGCGCTTGAATCTCGCGTTGAGCGATTCGATGGCGTTGGTCGTGCAGATCACGCGCCGGATCTCCACGTCATAGTCCAGGAACGGTATGAACCGTTCCCACGCGTCCATCCACAGCCTGCGGATCGCGGGATATCTCGCCTCCCACTTGTCCAGCATCGCGTCGCGGGCCGCCGCCGCGGCGGCGGCGCTCGGCGCGGTGTAGATGGGTTTGACATCGCGTTTGATGGCGTCCCAGTCCTTCTTCGACGCGTAGCGGAACGTGTTGCGCAGCAGATGCACCACGCAGGTCTGCACGATGGCCAGAGGCCATACCGCGCCCACCGCGTCGGGCAGGCCTTTGAGCCCGTCGCAGATCAGGAAGAACACATCGTCCACGCCCCGGTTCTTCAGCTCGGTGAGCACCGACAGCCAATAGCGTGCGCCCTCCGCGGCGGGCGACGCCCAGATGCCCAGCACGTCGCGGCCGCCCTCCAGATCCACGCCAACGGCCACGTAGAACGCGCGGTTGGCGACCTGCCCGTCGCGCACCTTGACGACGGTCGCGTCGATGAACACGGCCGCGTACACACGATCCAGGGGACGCGAGCACCATTCGTCCTTCTCGGCCACGACCCGCTCGGTGATGCGACTGACGGTCTCCCTGGACACGTCCGCCCCGTAGATCTCCTGGAAGTGGGCGCTGATCTCGCCGGTGGTCAGGCCCCTGGCATACAGGGACAGCACCACCTCGTCCACCCCGGGCAGCCGCCGCTGCCGTTTCCTGACGACGACCGGCTCGAACGAGCCATCGCGGTCTCGCGGCACCTCGATCCCGACCGGACCTACCGAATCGGTGACCACGGTCTTGGCGGTGGTGCCGTTGCGCGTGTTCGCGGCCCTGCCGTCCTTGGATTTCTTGTGCTTGGCGCGGCCCAGGTGCTCGGTCATCTCCTCGTCCAGGGCCGTCTCCAGCACGCTTTTGGTGAACTGTTTGAGCAGTCCGTCGGGCCCTGTCAGGTCCAGTCCTTTTTCCTTGGCCATGCGCACGAATGTGAGCGCCGCCTCCCGCTCGGCGTTGCGTTTTTCCGCGTCCGGCTTCTTCGTCGGTGTCATGTTTCCCCTTGTCCCAGCAGACATCGTCCACCAGCCTTTCCGACCGGCCACACGACCGGCCAGTTAAGGCCAGTTACACACTTCGAGAGACAGTCCCGTTTTCAGCGGAAGGAGAGAAAGGAGAAAGAAGGAATGGAAAGGTGCCATGCGGGCATAACACAACACCGCACATGGCGAAACTATCGAATCAGCCCATCGGGCGCACTGGCATCATAATTGATGTGTACACGCCCGATGGAGCGAATTCAATCGGTCAGACCGATGGTCACTCGACCTCAGCCAGGGCATCAATGATGTAGTTGTTGATGGTGGCCTTGACGGACTCGAGGTGATCGGACTTGGTGGCGGCGATGAGCTCGGACTGCGGCTTGTCGAGGCTGTAGGCTTCGAGGTCGGCCAAGGTGACGTTGCCCTCGTCGATGTCCTTGCCGATGCCGGAGTCGTAGGAGCTGTAGCGCTCGGCCTGAAGATTCTGGATGAAGCCGTCCTGGTTCATCTTGTCGGCAACCAGCAGGCCGGCGGCGTAGGCATCCATGCCGGCGATGTGGGAGCGGAACAGGTCCTCCTCGTAGAAGGAGGTACGGCGCGGCTTGGCGTCGAAGTTCAGACCACCGTGAGGTCCGATGGAGCCGGCCTGCAGGACTTCCCACATGACGGCGACGGTCTCGTACAGATCGGTCGGGAACTCGTCCATATCCCAGCCGATGAGCTTGTCGCCCTGGTTGGCGTCGAGGGAACCGAGGAAGCCGGACTCGCGGGCCACGCGGATCTCGTGCTGGTAGGTGTGGCCGGCCAGGTTGGCGTGGTTGCCTTCCAAGTTCAGCTTGAAGACGTCGGTCAGGTCGTGGTTGCGCAGGAACTCGATGGCGGTGGCGGCATCGAAGTCGTACTGGTGCAGCGTCGGCTCCTTCGGCTTCGGCTCGATCAGGAACTGGGCCTCAAAGCCGATTTCCTTGGCGTAATCTGCGCACATGTGGAAGAACTTGGCGATGTGGTCGGTCTCGCGCTTCATCTCGGTGTTCCACAGGTTCTCGTAGCCTTCGCGGCCACCCCAGAACACGTAGTTCTCGGCGCCCAGGCGCTTGCCGATCTCCAAGCTCTTCTTGAGCTGGCCACCGGCGTAGGCGTAGATGTCGGCGAACGGAGAAGTGGCGGCGCCGGACACGAAGCGCGGGTTGGTGAACAGGGAGGAGGTGTTCCACAGCAGCTTGACACCGGTGGACTTCATATTCTCGTCGATCTTGTCAACGACCTTGTCGAGGTTGGCGTTGGTCTCGCGCAGGGTGTCGCCTTCGGGGGCGATGTCACGATCGTGGAAGCAGAAGTACTCGACGCCCAGCTTCTGGAACAGCTCGAAGGCGTAGTCGACCTTGGCCAGAGCCTGGTCCATCGGATCGGTGTACTTGTAGTACGGGCGGTGCGCGGTGCCGGTGCCGAACGGATCAACCAGTTCCTGGTTGAAGGTGTGCCACCAAGCAACGCCGAAGCGCAGCCAATCCTTCATCTTCTTGCCGGCAACGACCTTGTCGGCATCGTAGTAATGGAAGGCGAAGTCTTCCTTCGGTCCTTTGGCGCGGCCGACGTACTCGATCTTGTCAACATCCCACAGACCCATTTGGGCGCTCCTTTGCAGTAGGCGATATTACGGATTGCAGGACCAATAATAAAACGAACGAACTAAGTTTGTCAAATGATTGAATTAATACGCCGCGTCTCAGCGTGTTGCTAGTCATTGCAATGGTTTTCGAATGCAGTCAAGGCACAGATAGTATGGGCAAGCCAAGAAAGACAACTCAGCCAAGGAAACGAGACTTGATAATTGACGTCACGCAATTCCTCGCCGGCCACCGCTGAGGCCGGCTCCACCACCCCGCCAACCCCAACAGCACCACCCCCGCCAACACCACCGCCATGGTCATCACCCTGATGATCGGCTCGTTTGTGGCCATCCTCAACCAAACGCTGATGATCTCCGCCCTGCCCACGTTGATGCACGAGTTCGACGTGCCCAGCAGCACCGTGCAATGGCTGACCACCGGATTCATGCTTACCAACGGCATCATGATCCCGATCACCGCGTTCCTCATCGAGACCTTCACCACCCGCCAGCTGTTCCTGTACGCGATGGGCATATTTGCAGAATGATCTTGGCGTTAATGCACTGGTGTCCGGTCTGGTGATGATGCCGAGCGGCATCGCCATGGGCATCCTGAACCCGGTGGCAGGCAAGATGTATGACCGTATCGGTGGCCGGCCGCTCGCCTTACTGGGCTTCGCGATCATGACGTCTGCGGCTGTGCTGCTGGTCACCATCATGAACACGCACACCGCGGCGGCCATGCGCACCGGAGTGCCGGAAGCGGCGGCATCGGCCATTGGCGTGCGGGCTTCGTTCCGCACGGTCGCCATTGTGTGCGCGGTCTGTTTGGTTGCGTCACTCTTCATTCGTGATCGCGGCCGCCGACTTGGACAGCAGCGTTAGGCGAATCCTTCACCGATTGCTGGCCTTCTTGATCAGCGCGTCCAAAGTACCGGCTTGGCGCGCGGCTTCCACATCTTCCCAGTCGAGACCGGTGTCTTTGGCCCTCCCGTAGAAAAACCGCACCAGACCGGCAAAGTCCGGTTTATATCCGGTTTCCCGGAATGAACGGGCCAGCGAATCACCGATTTGCGGGTCATCAGGCCTTCGTGCCTCATAGATCGGGATGGAACAGGATCGCCACACGCCTCTCACATGTGCGATGCGATTGACGATCATGCCGCCGTGCGCACCATCGTATTGCGAGGCGGCATGTACGTCCGCCACCTCGTAGACACCACCATGAATGATGTCCTCAACTGTCAGACGACCTTTGACCGCGCTGGCATCGCGAATCCAGAACATCGAAGCGAAATTGGTGTCATCAAGTTCGCGAAAATCACGTATCTCGCGTGTGCCGATACGTTCGTCCTTGTCATACATGAATTCGGCCAAGGCTAGGAATGGCGAGATACCTGCGCCCGGACCGTACTGCAATTCGATACGTAAATCTTCGGATTCATTGCCGGTCAGTCCAATACCGCTGACGGCGCAGTCATAGGCAAACCAATCCCAGAACCACCATTCGATCCTTTGCAGCACCTGCTTCGGATACTTTTTGCATGGGTTCAGATTCACTTCGCGATAATATATGCGTCTCGCTTCGGCATAGACGGCGAGATTGCAGCGTTTGAACATCTCGGCTACGTCTTTGGTGTCCAGCATTGCTGGCAAACCGGCATTTTCGGCAGTAGTAGTGGTTGCGGTGCTCATGGTGTTTCCCCTTCATGTGATGTGGACGGCGGGCTACGTTGCCCGCCGTGAGGCACACTGTATGGCGCTCATGCGGTGGCTCGCAAGCCCACATGGCGAAATGGTGGATAAGTGGAAAACCCAATGATTCCAAGGGGTATGGAATGTGCATAACAGTGGATACCGTCGGTGGATAACCGCACTTTCTTGCAGGTTATCCACTGATCGCGCAGCTGTTATCCACCGTCTCTGGGTTATCCACATCGTCTCTGGCGTGTCGTCCACTGTCAGCAGTCGATTTCTGCTTCGTTTTGGCGTGTATAAGTGCACGGTGAAGTGTATAACTCCGCGCATTAGGCATATTTGCTACTGAGAAAGGTCCCGAAATCGCCTTCGAACGCATAGCTACACTCAGCAGATGTATTCAGCATGGCAATAGACCCACTTAGGCACCAGCGAATGATTTCCCCCCCCGCTTATAGAGTCGGCAAAGGCCCAACACCTGTCCCAACGCCGACGCTACTGCACTGGCAGCGTCGGCAGAGGCCCACGACTTGGCACAGCAACGACGCTAAAACCGCCCAGCATCGTTACACGTCCAAGTTTTGGCCGCTAACGACGCTTAATGAACGCTTAGCGTCGGCAGCAGGTCACGCACTGGTTCTCCACCGACGGTAGCGCTCCTTAGCGAAGCCAGCCCGCCACTCTTTGGCACATCACCGACGCTGAGAGAACCTCCAGCGAAGCCAACCAGCCAACCGCTGGCGACATGACACCACCCACACCCCTCAGCGAAGCCAACCTGCCAGCGCATGGCACCCCAACACCGATGAGAACACCCACCCCACCAGTGCACAAAAGGCTGGTCATAGCGGTTGCGATGTAATCGCATCGTAATCGCGATGACCAGCCTCGGGAGTTGGGCTGCAATGAGCACCGATATGAATCAGATAATGATGCCGTTGCAGTGATCGACTTCATGCTGGATAATCTGCGCAGTCCAACCGGCGAAGGTGGCGTGGCGGGCGCGGAACCGACGGTTCTCGTAGTTGACCTCAATACGTCGATAACGCAGCGTGCGGCGTTCGCCGGTCAGGGACAGGCATCCTTCCTGGGTATCGAAGGCACCGTCCGAAGCGGTAATCACGGGGTTGAGCATCACCGTTATGCGCCCGCCAAGGTCTTCATCCACAAAGACGATGATGCGTTTGCCTACGCCAATCATGTTGGCGGCCATGCCCACGCACCGTGAACGGTTGGCCTCCAGCGTGTCTACGAGGTCTTCGATCACCTGCTCGTCGCCGGGCCCGGCCGCTTCGGACGGCGTGCGCAAAAACGACCGCGAAGTCATAATAGGACGTTGCATGCTGGAATCACGCTTCTTCGTGCCAATGGGGGTTCTGGCCGAAGGTGTGACCTTCGGGGTTGTCCATCGCGGCGATATCGGCCATGTCCTGATCATCGAGCTCAAAAGCGGTCAGGTCAAGGTTCTGGCGCTGGCGTTCCGGGTTCAGGGACTTCGGGATGGCCACGTCGCCGTATTGGAGGTGCCAGCGCAAAATGGCCTGGACCACGGAAATACCGTGCTTGGCGGCGATGCGCTTCAGATCCGGATCGCGCAGCATCTGGTTGGCCCGGCCCAGCGGGCTCCATGCCTCGGTGATGATGCCGTGCGCATTGTCGTAGGACAGCTGTTCGCGCTGCTGGAAGTACGGGTGCAGCTCGACCTGGTTGACGGCCGGCGTCACACCTGTATCGCGAATGAGCAGGTCGATGTGGCCGGGCAGGAAGTTGCTGACGCCAATGTGCTTGACCAAGCCGCGTTCGCGAGCTTCGACCAGCGCTTCCCATGCCTCGACGAACTGGCCTTGGCTTGGGTTCGGCCAGTGAATCAGATAGAGATCGATGTAGTCGAGGCCCATACGGCACACGCTCTCCTCAATGGTGAGCAGAGCCTCGTCGTGAGCATGGTGGCGGCCGGGCAGCTTGGACGTGACGATGATGTCTTCGCGCGGCACGCCGGATTCGCGGATGGCGCGACCCACCACACCTTCGTTCTCATAGTTGAACGCGGAGTCGATGAGGCGGTAACCCTGATGGATGGCGGACTTGATGGCGTCCACACCGGCTAGGCCGTTGACCTTGTACGTACCGAAGCCGGTGGCGGGCAGTTCGAGGCCGTCACTGGCCTTGCGGATCGGAGTGACTGGTGGTTCATCAAGCATGATAGTTCCCCTGCTTCTCCTGTGATGGAATATCGGTTCCATCATAAAGCCAACCAATCCGCTGCGGGCGTACTATTTGACTTCTCTCAATTCCGGCGGTCGGCGAGTGGAGAATCGGAACATGAGCGCGGCGAGAATCACGCCAAGCACGGCCATGCCGGTGAACACCATCATGCTGCGCGGGAACGCGGCCGTATACGAACCGGCCGCGTCCGCCCCATCGTTCGCGGCGATGGCCACCACCCACACATTGCCGGACAGCGCAACGAACACCACATCCATAATCATGGTGCCGGCGAAGCCGCTAAGGATGAACTTGGGCGGGAAGTGGTTCTTCAGCATGCCGCCGAATACCGGGCCGATGGCCGGTGCGGCACAGGTGGCCAGGCCGACTATGCCGAGCATCGCACCACGCTGTTCAAGTGGCGCCTTCTCCAGAATGATGTTGGTGATAAGCGGCAGGGAGATGCCGGTACCGAGCGACATGACCAGTCGGGCGGCGAGCAGCATCGGGAAGTTGACCGCGAGCGCGCCCAGTAATGTGCCGGCGGTGAAAATCACGATGGCCATGATGAACAGTGTTTTGGTGGCGAATTTGCGCACCATGAACGGCGAGCTCGGAATCGACACCGACAGCAAGAGCAGATAACCGGTGACAAGCCACTGCACCACCGAGGCGCCGATGGAGAACTCCTCCATCGGCGTGGAGTAGGCGATGTTCAGTGACGTTTCCGATAGGATGCCGAGGAAGGTCAGGATCGCGAGCGAGACGACCGCGATGACGAGTTTGTTGGAGACCGGTTGCTTGCCGCCGTTAGGCAGCTGTGTTGCGGAATGAGTCACGATCTTGTTCTCTCCTCCATTCATTCAGATATTCTGACTACGACGTTGGAAGTCTTCCTGCATGAGTCGCAGAGCCTCGGTCAAGGTGCGTACCGTGGTTTCGCACTGGTCCGAGGTCAATCCGCCCAGCAGTTGGCTCAAATGCGCGTGATATTCCTCCACATAGATACGGCGGATATCCAAGCCGCGTTCGGTGAGCGTGAGCGTCACCGCACGCCGATCGGCGGCATCGGCGTGTTTGACGACGAGTCCGAGGTCGGCCATTTCGCCGACGAGCTTGGTGATGCTCGGCGTAGTGACGCCGAGGAATGCGCTGACGTCGCCCACGCGCGCGGTGCCGGTATCTTGCCCATTCGGTTCGTTGATATGCCAGACGGCGTCGATCACGTGGACATAGCGCGGTTTCATACCTTTCGGCAATGCCGGCATCAGTTCGGTGATGGTCTTGGCCTTCCAGCAGACATCCAGGAGGCTCCGCACCTCATTCACCGGAAGCAAGCCGGTCTTGGTATCGGTTCGGGAATCGCACATCGCTGGCCCAACCTCCAATTAGTTACCAATAGTCATTACCATAAGTAACTATATGCAGGCTCTAGACAAACCCAACGGCCTGCGCGCCCGTGTCGAGTTCCGTTTCGACATAAAAAAGCCAGGGAATCCCTGGCTTGCAATGCACATATCGCTGCAGATTTGCCGGGACCTATATGTCCCCGGCAACAACAGCCGTATATACGCTACCGATCAGTGCTGCCCTCATCATCCTTGGCACCTGCCGTGGCGGCCTCAGTCTCCTTGGCGTTCCACCCGGCGACGGCATTCCAACCACTCCATCCGATGACCACTAGCAAGCACAGCGAGAAGACAATAGTGGCCCAATTGAACAGCGAGCCATCGTTATTGGCCTCGACCAGTGACTGCCAGAGCCAGATAACGCAGGCCAAGCAGGTCAATGCATACATACGGGAGGTGGAGCGCGCGGTGAGTTTCATGGCGGAAAAAGTCCTTTGATTACAAGAATGACGGCAGATAACAGTGTGGGATCCGCACCAGCGGCACCGGCACGAATCCCACATCGAGGAGGAGAAAGGGGAAGGTCAGCTCTTCTTGCGCTTGGACATGATGTCCACGGCGACGGCCAGCAGGAGCACGAGGCCCTTGATGGTCTTCACCACGGCGGTGTCAACACCCATGATCGACAGACCCTGGTTGATAACACCCATCACGAATGCACCGATCACAGCGCCCGGGATGGTACCAATACCACCGGTAACGGCCGTGCCACCGATGAAGCAGGCGGCGATGGCGTCCATCTCGAACTCCATACCGGCCTGAGCAGTTGCGGAAGCCAGACGGGAGAGCATGCAGACAGCGGCCACTGCGGACAGGAAGCCCATGTGGACGAACAGCAGGAAGTCCACGCGGCGGGTGTTGATACCGGAGAGGATGGCGGCCTTGCGGTTGCCACCAACGGCGTACACGTGGCGACCGAACACGGTCTTGGTCAGGATGAAGTTGTAGATGAAGACCAGCACACCGACGATCACCAGCATGATCGGGGTACCACCCTGATCAGCGTTACCGGAGGAAGCCAGCAGGTAGGTGACGAAGGCGATGACGACCGCGGCAAGCACAATTTTGAGGACGGTCAGGCTCATCGGCTCGGGCACCAGGCCGACCTTGGCCACACGGGCGCGCTTGCGCAGCTGGCTCCAGGCAAAGCCGACGATGCACAGGATGCCGAGCACAATGGTCAGACCATCGAACGGACCCCACCAGCCAAGGATGTTGGGCAGGTAGTTACGGGCAATGCCACGGAATTCGAGGGAGGTAATCGGCACGGATTCGCCGACGATCACGGTGGCGAGACCACGGAAGATCAACATGCCGGCCAGAGTGGTAATGAAGCCCGGGATGCCGATGACGGCGACCCAGAAGCCCTGCCAGACGCCGACGATCAGGCCGACGACCAGAGCGATGACGATGGCGAGCATCCAGTTGACTCCGGCGCGTTCCATCAGCAGTGCACACACACCACCGATGAAGGCTACCAAGGAACCAACCGAAAGGTCGATGTGGGTGGCGATGATGACCATCACCATACCAATGGCCAGGATGATCACGTAAGCGTTCTGCTGAATCAGGGACACGAAGGAGTTCGGCTTCAGCAGTGCGCCGACAATACCGTATTGACGGGCATTGTTGGCAACCGTGGCCAGCAGGCCGGTCTTTTCTTCTTTCTTTGCAGGTGTTGCAGTTGCGGCGCTCATCAGGCTGCCACCTCCCTTTCCTTGGTCATACCCTTCATCAGGTATTCCTGGGTAAATCCATTCTTCTCAACATTGTCGGTGACGACACCGTAGGACACCGTGTAAATGCGGTCACAGATACCGATGAGCTCGGGCAGCTCGGAGGAAATCACGATGACGGCCTTGCCTGCATCGGCAAGCTTATCGATGATTTCGTAGATCTCATACTTGGCGCCGACGTCGATGCCTCGGGTCGGCTCATCGAGGATGAGGATGTCCGGCTGCGAGATAACCCACTTGGCGAGCAGCACTTTCTGCTGGTTACCACCGGAGAGGGTGGAGACATTCACATCGATGTCATGGCACTTGATGTTGAAGTCCTTGCGGTACTGTTCAACTTCCTTGCGCTCAAGGTTGTCGTCCACAACCCCGCCCTTGCTGATCTTGGTCAGGGAGGCCAGGGACGCGTTCTCTCGGATGTTCTGCAGCAGGTTCAGACCGTTGCCCTTACGATCCTCGGTGGCGTAGGCGAGACCTGCGTCAATCGCGGACTGCACGTTGGGCATCTTGACTTCCTTGCCCTTGACGAACACCTTGCCGGAGATGTTGGAACCGTAAGAGTGGCCGAAGATGGACATGGCCATCTCGGTACGACCCGCACCCATCAGACCCGCCAGACCGACGATCTCGCCGGCATGCACGTTGATGTTCGCATGGTCTACGATCACGCGCTCCGCGTCGAGCGGATGATGCACGGTCCAATCCTCGACACGCAGGTATTCCTCGCCCGGGGTATTGGAGGGGTGGTTCGGGTACAGGTTGTGCAGCGGACGACCCACCATCTTGCGGATGAGTTCTTCCTGGTCGAGCGGCGTCTCCGGCGTCACGTACATCACACCGACGGTCGAACCGTCTCGAATGATGGTGACATTGTCGGCGATGGCGGCGACCTCGTTGAGTTTATGAGTGATGATGATGCTGGTCACGCCCTGCTCGTCACGTAGCTGACGAACCAGGTCAAGCAGGTGGGCGGAATCCTCATCGTTCAGTGCAGCGGTCGGCTCATCGAGGATGAGCAGCTTCACGTCCTTGGACAATGCCTTGGCGATTTCGACGAGCTGCTGCTTGCCGACGCCGATGTCCATAACCTTGGTATCCGGGTCTTCGGGAAGTCCCACACGATCGAGCAGCTTCTTCGCCTCGGCACGGGTCTTGTCCCAGTCGATTACGCCACCCTTGGCCTGCTCGTTGCCGATGAAGATGTTCTCCGCAATGGACAGGAACGGGCTCAACGCCAGTTCCTGATGAATGATTACGATGCCGTCGGCCTCGGAATCATTAATAGTATGGTATTTGCATTCCTTGCCATCAAAGGTGATTTTGCCGGAATAGCTACCGTATGGGTACACACCCGAAAGCACGTTCATCAGGGTCGATTTACCTGCACCGTTCTCGCCGCAGATGGCGTGGATCTCGCCGCGATCGACGGAAAGATTCACATCGGTGAGGGCTTTGACCGGACCGAACGTCTTCGTGATGTTTTCCATCGTCAAGATGGTGTCATTTGATGACATGTCACCACTCCTCGTCACAGTTCTGTGTTCATGGACATGCGGCGCATATCGGCTATGCGCCGCATGTCATTGTGTTTGTTTACGGATTGCCTGATGAGGACTACTTAGTCAGCTCGTCGAAGCGATCCTGGGTGATGTAGTTGGCCGTGACCAGATCCTGGAGGTTGTCCTTGGTGATGTTCTGGGGGTCAAGCAGCTTGGACGGGACGTCGATGTTGTTGTTGTTGAACTTGCCGTTCAGGCCGGAGACTTCCTTGCCCTCGGCGATCTCGACGACCATGTCGTACACGGCGTCAGCCAGCTTGTTCACGTCCTTGAACACGGTCTCGCCCTGCTTATCCTTGGCGATGTTGGCAACTGCGATCTCCATGGCGTCCTGACCGGTGATATACGGCCAGGAGTCGGTGCCCGGCTTCATGTCGGGACGCTTGGATTCGATGGCGTTGATCACACCCTGGGCGATGCCGTCGTACGGAGTGAGGACCGCGTCGAGCTTCTCGCCGTGGGCGTAGGTGGAGTCAAGGATGGATTCCATGTCCTTCTGCGCCTGCTCGGTCTTCCAGCTCATCACGGAGATCTTCTGCCAATCCTCAACGGTGAAGTCTTTGGTCACGCCACCCTGACCGTGCTGGGACGGGGAGACGAGCACGCCCTTCTCGAAGTACGGCTGCAGCAGATCCCAAGCGCCCTTGAAGAAGTACTTGGCGTTGTTGTCATCCGGGGAACCGGTGAACAGCTCGATATTGAACGGGCCGGTGGCGCCATCCTTAAGCTTGAGCTGGTCAATGAGCCACGTGGCCTCGAGCACGCCGACCTGCTCCAGCTGGAAGGTGGCGTAGTAGTCGACGGCGTCGGTGTTCATGATCAGTCGATCGTAGGCGATGACCTTGGCGCCTGCATCGCGGGCCTTCTCAACGGCGGGGCCCACTGCGGTGCCATCCTTGGAGGCGACCACGACGATCTTGGCGTCGTTGTTGACCATGTTCTCGATGTCAGCGTTCTGCTGGGCCGGCTTATCGTCGGCGAAAGACAGGATGACCTTGTATCCGGCCTTCTCCAGCTTGGCCTTCAGGTTGTTGCCGTCCTTGTTCCAACGCTCTTCGGACTTGGTCGGCATCGAAATGCCGATAGTGGCACCCTTTTCGATCTTGGCATCACCGCCAGTTGCCTGGCCGCTACGGCTGCCACCACAGGCCGCGAGGCCCGCGCACATGGCAACGCCTGCCACCACGGCGACGATCTTCTTAGTGAACTTCATTTGCTCTCCTTCATCTTCGAGGGGATGGCGAACCCTCCTTGGTCGCCCGAACCTGAGAATAACCTCAGGTTCATCTCATAGAATACCGTATTAAGTTAAGTTGTCAAACTCAAGAAAGCGAATTTCCCGTCGTTTGCGTTCGACCAATGAACGCAATGGCGATTTTTTTCGCGCATCACAAGGCGACACGCCGAAAAATCCACGCTCTGCGCCTCGCTGTGCCTCATGCCGGTAACGACTACACTGGATTCTTATGGCAACAAGGCTTTTCGGTTCGCAGACCTCGCTTCGCGAGGCAAACCGCGCCAACTTGCTGGCCAGCATCCACAAGTTCGGCGCCATGACACAGGTCGAACTCGCAGAGGTGACAGGACTGTCCACTGCGACCGTGTCCACGCTCGTCCATCAGCTCGTCGACGAAGACCAGCTGGAGACCAAAAGCACCGTTCGCAACGGTCGCAGAGCCACTCTGGTGACCCTTGCACGGCATCAGGGCCTCGGCGTCGGGCTTTGGATCGCGCGACGTCATCTTACGCTTTCTATCGTTGACTTCTCGAAGTCAATCATCGCTGAGCACACGCTCCCCCTGCCGTTGGGCCACAAGGCGGACACAACGCTGGAACGCGCCATGCTGCTCATCAATGAGACCCTGAGCAGCATCGACGCCGAAGCCAGCGAGCTGGTCGGCATCGGCGTGGCCGTGGCCGCACCGGTGGCCACCAGCGACCACACCATAGCGATTCCCGGCATTCTGCCCGGATGGGACGGCGTCGATATCACGTCCCCGTTGCGCACGGCGTTCAACGTTCCCGTATACGTCGATAATGACGCGAATTTCGCGGCATACGGCGAATCCCGTATGGGCGTGGCGGCAGGCAAACGCAATTTCGTATATATCTCAGCCAGCGACGGGGTTGGCGCAGGCATCGTCATCAACGGCGAAATCATGCATGGCGTGACCGGCCTGGCCGGTGAAATCGGCCATATCCAGGTCGACCCGCTGGGTGCCATCTGTTCGTGCGGCAACCGCGGCTGCCTTGACACCGTCGTGGCGGAAAACAGGCTGGTGCAGTTGCTCAGCGTCACACACGGCAATATGACGCTGGACGATCTGGTGTCCTTTGCCAACGAAGGCGACCCCGGTTGCCGTCGCATCATCGCCGACGCGGCCGTGCGTATCGGTCAGGTGGCGGCTGATCTGTGCATCAGCGTGGATCCGGAGGTCATTGTGCTCGGCGGCAAGCTGGCCATGACCGGCGACGTATTCATCCAACCGTTCAATGAAGCGTTGCAGCGCATGCTGTTCCCTGATGCCGTGGCACCCATCGATGTACTCGTGTCATCCCACCCGGACGACAATTGCGCGCTAGGCGGCGCATTATGCGCCATCGAGTTCTCGGTTCGCAATGACGTCAGCCAGTGACCGGTACCAGGAGAAGAGTGATAAGAAGGAACACACCATGAGGAATTCGAGCACACCTCCTCTGCTGCGGCTGGAGGACATCTGTGTGAAGTTCGGCTTCGTCGAGGCGTTGAAATCGGTGAATCTGTCCATCCAGCGCCAGGAGGTCATCGCCATCGTGGGCGATAACGGCGCAGGAAAGTCCACTCTGATCAAGGTCATCGCGGGATTTCTGCAGCCGGGATTCGGCCATATTTATCTCAACGGCGAACAGGTGACCATTCCCTCGATCAGGGAGGCGGACCGCATGGGCATCGCATCGGTGTTCCAGGGGCAGGAGTTCTGCGACAACCTGGACGTGGCCTCGAACCTGTTCCTCGGCAAGGAGATCAATCAGATTGGCATACGCGATGACGATTCGATGAACTCGCGTGCCCGTTCCGTGCTGAAGACCCTGAGCTCGGCGATTCGGGTCGGCTCCCCTATCGCATCCTTATCCGTCGGCCAGCGCCAGACCGTGGCCATAGCGCGCACGCTGCTCAATGACCCGCAGCTTATTCTGCTGGACGAACCGACCGCCGCACTGTCGGTGATGCAGTCGGCGGAAGTGCTCGCATATATCAAGCGACTGCGCTCCGAAGGCCGGTCCGTGGTGATGGTCTGCCACGATCTGCCGGATGTGTTCGCGGTATCCGACCGCATTGTCGTGATACGTCAGGGGCACGTCACCGGCGTGCATCGAACCGTCGAAACGTCCTATGAGGAGATTATCGCCGAAATCGCCGGCGTGACCACCGAACACGAGTATGAGGAAATCGCCGAGAACCCGAAATTCGATTCCATGGTCAGGCAGCGGAAACTCATCGACCGCACTATCAGCGCGGCAGTGAGCCATGGCACCGGCCATGACTCACCATTAGACTAACGCCCCGTTGCCGGAGCGGCATCGTCAGCGCAGAGCCAGGTTGGCGGCACCGATGAGGCCGGCGTCTTGGCCGGCGGTGGCGGCGACGATCTTGGCATGGCCGCGGTAGGCGCTGCCTTCCAGGAAACGCTGGTAGTTGTAGCGGGCCGGCTCCAGCAGAATGTCGCCGACGGCCACCACACCGCCGCCGATCACAAACAGGTCCGGATCGAGCACGGCGGAGACTGCGGCCATCGTGCGGCCAAGCCATTCGCCGATCTTGCCGAATGCGTACAGGCCGAGCACGTCGCCTTCCTGGGCGGCCTGGGAGACCATCGGGCCTTCCAGCTTGGAGATGTCGCCGCCACACAGCTCCATGAGACGCTTGGCATCCTGCGGACGACGGCGCACGGCGGACTTGGCGAAGTTCTCCAGCGAAGTGCCCGAGGTGTAGCGCTCGGCGCAGCCGCGCAGGCCGCAGCCGCAGTGGTCGCCGTCCGGGACCATCGGCAGGTGGCCGAGTTCGGCGGCCATGCCGAAGGAGCCGCGGTACAGCTGACCGTTGATCACGATGGCGCCGCCGAGGCCGGTGCCCACGGTCAGGGCGACCATGTTGGAGCTGCCCTGGCCGGCACCGTGCACGTATTCGCCCCAGCCGGCGCAGTTGGCGTCGTTCTCGACAACGACCGGCACGGCATGGTCGATCAGCGCGCCGACGTGCTCGGACAGGTCGTAGTTGATCCAGGCCGGGATGTTGGCGGAGAAGGTGAGCGTCTTGCGGTCGGCGCTCACGTTGCCGGCGGCGGAGATGCCGATGGCCTCGATATCGGTGTGTCCGGCGGCCACAGCCTCGCGGTACACCTCGGCGATGTGCTGGTTGATGGCGTCGGCATCCATCGGCGTGGGGACGCGCCAGCGCTGGATGATGCTATCGTTTTCATCGCAGACGGCGGCGGCGATCTTAGTTCCTCCGATATCAATGGCGAGCGTGGTCATGGCTTACTCCTTGAAGGCTTGTGTGGCGTACGAGACAGCGAAAATAGTAACGAGTTGCCATGACCTCCCATAGCGTATTTTTCATGATTTGTCATATCTCGCGCACGTTCTGCCAATGTGACCCTGCACACGTTTTTCACCATTTATAAGCACTGTTAACGCTAACGTTGTCATTCAATAGCAAACGTTGTCATTCAGACTATCGGCGTGTCGAGCAGAGCCCCAAGGCCAGCACGAAACCTTCGGTATTTCCATGCGATACGGCATCGGCATCGACTGAAACAGCTTCCATGCCAGAGTCGAATGGCCATCAAACGACTAAACACCAGACACACATTTTGGCCTATAACCCCATATTTCGCCCTACACCACGAAATACGGCAAAAGAACAAAAAAGCTCCTGACATTTGTCAGGAGCTTGGTGGCGACCCCGGCCGGACTTGAACCGGTGACCTCCGCCGTGACAGGGCGGCGCTCTAACCAACTGAGCTACGGGGCCATCTGTACCTCAATGAAGCACAAGAGGATATACTACAGCATCACTGGACCACGGCGCGCCGCCCGGCGCGTCGCGCCACGGCAATGTCAGGCCCATCCATTACCCCTCCAAGCCATAGCGACGCCCGCCATTCCAGCCCTTCCGATACCATGGTGGGCGGTGGTTTGGCGTGGATTCGATCGTTATGCGGACAGGGCGGCACAGGCCTGACGCGGCGCACCGCGATCCGTGATTCGGGGGGCGTGCTCCGCGCTGCACACAGCGTATCCATCACAAACTAAAGACTAAAGAAACAGCGGAATTCCAACCCCTTTTTAAGGAGTAACTGCACAACATGGCAGAATTCGTATTTCAGATGATCAAGGCCCGCAAGTCTTACGGCGACCGCGTGATTCTCGATGACGTGACCCTGAGCTTCCTGCCCGGCGCAAAGATCGGCGTCGTGGGCCCGAACGGCATGGGTAAGTCCACCCTGCTCAAGATCATGGCCGGCCTGGAGACCGTGAGCAACGGCGAGGCCAGCCTGACCCCGGGCTTCACGGTCGGCATCCTGCAGCAGGAGCCGCCGCTGGACGACACCAAGACCGTGGGCGAGAACATCAAGATGGCGTTCGGCCCGATTGCCGAGAAGGTCGCCCGATTCAATGAAATCGGTGAGGAGATGGCCAATCCGGACGCCGACTTCGACGCCCTGATGGAAGAGATGGGCAAGCTGCAGACCGAGATCGACGCCGCCGACGGCTGGGACCTCGACTCCCAGCTCGAGCAGGCAATGGACGCCCTGCAGTGCCCGGACCCGGACACCCCGGTCAACGTGTGCTCCGGTGGCGAGCGCCGCCGTGTGGCCCTGTGCAAGCTGCTGCTTGAGGCCCCGGACCTGCTGCTGCTCGACGAGCCCACCAACCACCTGGACGCCGAGTCCATCCTGTGGCTGGAACAGTTCCTGCACCAGTACAAGGGCGCAGTCATCGCCGTCACCCACGATCGTTACTTCATGGACAATGTGGCCGAATGGATTTGCGAGGTCGACCGCGGCCACCTGTACCCGTACAAGGGCAACTACTCCACCTACTTGGAGACCAAGGCCAAGCGTCTGGAGATCCAGGGAGCCAAGGACGCCAAGCTCGCCAAGCGACTGAAGAACGAGCTCGACTGGGTGCGCTCCTCCCCCAAGGCCCGTCAGGCCAAGAACAAGGCCCGTCTGGAGCGTTACGACCAGATGGAAAACGAGGCACGCAACAACAAGAAGCTCGACTTCTCCGAGATTCAGATTCCGGCCGGCCCGCGCCTGGGTTCCACCGTGCTGGAAGCCAACCACATCCACAAGGCCTTCGGCGAGCGTGTGCTCATCGACGACCTGTCCTTCACGCTGCCGCGCAACGGCATCGTCGGCGTAATCGGCCCGAACGGCGTGGGTAAGTCCACGCTGTTCAAGACCATCGTGGGCCTGGAGCCGCTGACCAGCGGCGAGCTGAAGATCGGCGACACCGTCAAAATCAGCTACGTGGACCAGAACCGTGAGGGCCTGGATCCGAACAAGAACCTGTGGGAAGCCGTGTCCGGCGGCCTCGACTTCATCGAGGTGGCCGGTGTGGAGGTGCCGACCCGCGCCTATGTGGCCAGCTTCGGCTTCAAGGGCGCCGATCAGCAGAAGCTGACTGGTGTGCTGTCCGGTGGTGAGCGCAACCGTCTGAACCTGGCCCTGACCCTGAAGCAGGGCGGCAACCTGCTGCTGCTCGACGAGCCCACCAACGATCTGGACGTCGAGACCTTGGAATCCCTCGAAAACGCGCTGCTCGAATTCCCTGGCTGCGCTGTGGTGATTTCCCACGACCGTTGGTTCCTCGACCGTGTCGCCACGCATATCCTCGCGTGGGAAGGCGACGACGACAACCCGGCCAAGTGGTACTGGTTCGAAGGCAACTTCCAGGCCTACCAGGAGAACAAGGTGACACGCCTCGGCGAGGATGCGGCCCGCCCGCACCGCCTGCACAAGAAGCTTGTGCGCGGCTGAGATACGCCGGCATTAGTGCCACAACGCGCTTTATACGTCGAAAGCCGTCCCTCAGGGGCGGCTTTCCCCATAATTGCCCCATGGCTGCCCGCCCCGCATCCCATAAAATCCCACAGTCGCCTACGGCAACACACCGGCAGCGCAGCAGCAACGTAGCGGCAATGCGCCGCATAACCCACCGTTTACCTTCCAAACAGTCTCGTTACATTTCGCTCCCGGAACTCTTAACCCCCACCGGATAGACTGCCAACCATAGGTTGGAATACGATAACCGAATACTGAACACAGCAGAACAAGAATCGAGGAACGCCATGGCTCAGGCAACCACCGTAACTCCATTGGACCATCTGGTGAAGGTGCTGAAGTTGGGCGAGCCTTCCGCTTACCGCAATCACACATATATCAATGGCGAGAGTATGTACTTCCCCACCGGCCGCGTCTACGGTGGCCAGGTCATCGCCCAGTCGGTGATCGCCGCGTCCAAAACAGTGGGCCCTTCACGCCTGCCGCATTCGGTACATGGCTATTTCATTGCCGCCGGCGATATTCGTCAAGACCTGTTGTTTGACGTCGAGAACCTTCGCGACGGCCGCTCGTTCTCCGCTCGTCGGGTCAACGTCACCCAAGCCGAGGGGTCGATTCTCACGGCCATCGCCTCTTTCCAGGAGACCGGCCAAGAGGGTGTGGAATTTGCCGATCCGATGCCGGAAAACCTGCCCGATCCCGAAACGTTGACTTCCGCCAAAGAACTCATGCAGCCGTTCGCCGAGAAGTCGCCGTTCGCCAATTACTATGCCGAGAAATCGCCGTTCGATATCCGCCACGTGACGCCGACCGTGATGCTGCGCGCGGACAAGGATTCCGCCGAGCATGATTCCGGCAAGCAGATGGTGTGGATGAAGGCCGATGGCCACGTCGATGTGCCGCAGGTCATGCATCGTGCGATGCTGGCGCTTGGCTGCGATCAGGTGATGATGGAGCCGGTGCTGCGCCGCGCCGGACTGTCGATTTCCACACCGGGCATTTCCTATGCGTCCATCGACCATTCGATGTGGTGGTATCAGGATATCGATATCAACGAATGGCATTTGTATGTGCAGGATACGCCTATCGCCGCGCACGGACGCGGACTCGGCATTGCCAAAGTGTATGCGCAGAATGGCGACTTGGTGGCGGCCATCGCTCAGGAAGCTATGGTGCGCGTGCCGTAGGAATAGTCACCCCTACCGCTTGTAGGCTTGGGCTATGTCGCTACGGCGCTTGGCTTCCCTGATTTTCGGGTTTTCGGGGCCTTCGTTCGGCGGTAGCTGGCACAACCATTCGCCGATAATGCCGATGATCATGTCGGCGATGCACACCACGGCCGCAATTGCGCACTCGGTGACGGCGTGTGCATAGAAATCCGCCTCGATATGGCTCAAGCTCACCACAATCTGACCGCCATACCAGCCGGCGAGCGTTGCGCCCGCCAATCCCAGTGCCTTTGCCAACACCAGCGTATACACCGCGATAGTGGGATTGATGAAGCTATGCGGACGTTTCTTGGGGTCGGTATTCGCGTATTTATGCACTTGCAGGGCCAAGATCAGCACAATAACGCCCAGTACGGCCAGCAATCCGGGCACAATCCAAGGCGCACCAATCAGCGACAGTCCCGAGCTTTCGCCGTAGGAGGCCAGACCGATACCCGCCAACAGGCCCAACACGGCACCGATCACATACTGCCACCATGGTGTTCGCCGTGTTTTCATGTCCGGCCTCCTTATCGTTGCGTTGCTGTTTGCTGTTTGCGAACGGCCTTCGCGCTTTGGCCGTTCATCTTGATTTGTTTTTTCGTCATTGCCGTGCCTGGCTGCTCGAGGCCGGAGACTGGTCCGTCACCGTCTGGTTTCTAGCCTACCGTTCGTAACTGGTTCCGCCATCAGCTCAACTATTCGACAGTATCCAGTTGTCCGATAGCAATCCGACCTGTCCGGCATCCGGTGCCATGGCCAAAAGGAAGGCCACCGGGTCGCCGCCCAGAGAAGCATTCGGGTCCATATCCAGCCAAGGTGCCAATACCGACGCATGGTTACGGGCCGACGGCCAAGGAATGCTGCAGTTGGGCTCGTCGGAAGTCACGCCTTCCATGTCAACAAGGTCAAGGTCGACTGCTAGGTCATGAACGCTTTCGATGCTGCCCAATACGGCAATCAGGTCGGCGGGCGGCAACTTGGTTTCGATTTGGATGACCGCGCTCATCGCGTCCGGACTGTCGAAATGGCTGACATGGTAGAGCGGCGAGATGCCCTGTACCTGATTGCCAGGAACACTGTCGATGGAAACGATGGTTTCGCGGAACAGCCGTTCGGCATCCTGCGAGGTGGAATCCAGCGAAATAATCGCCTTGCGTGAGACGGGTTCCGACTCCGACGCTGATTCTTGCTTGACTGCATGCCCGCCGAGCATCCAGTCTTCGCTCTCGAGCTGCACGGCGTTACGGTCCGGCGCGGCGGCCAGCAAATCGGCTACAGGCCCCTCATGGGCTCCAGCAAGTTTGGCGTTCGGATTCAGCGCCGCCCAAGGAGCCAGCACAAATGCGCGCTGCCAAGCACGCGGATGGGGCAATGCCAGATCCGGATCCGCGCTGGTGATGCCATCAAAGTCGATAATGTCCAAGTCCAACGGCCTGGAATCCCAATGATTCTCACGAATTCGCCCATGGTTCGCTTCGATGTTTTGCAACGCGGCGAGCAATTCGTGGCTGCCCATTGTGGTTCCAAGCTCCACCACGGCGTTCAGGAAATCCGGCGTACCGTCAGCCATGCCCCACGCGGCCGTGCGGTAAAGCGGCGAAATACCGGTCACCTGTGTGCCAAGCAGCGCGTCAATCTCCCGAACGGCGGCTCGCAAGGTGGATTCCACCTCGCCCACATTGCCCCCCAAGGCCACCACCGCGTTATGGATGGCATGCTTTTCAGCAGTGCGTCCATTATCGGTGGCACGCACGCGCGAGATGGAGACCGATACATCTGCAAAAGCCACGACGATGGGCGCGTGAGGCTTGTGCACGGTGACGTCGATGGAGGCGACGGCCGGCGCATCGGCAAGAATCTTATCCGCGATACGTTGGGCCAGACGCTCGATCAGGTCCACATGAGGGCCTTCGATGACAGCCACGATATCCTTGGCCACGCGGCCGTAATCGATGGTGTCATTGAGATCGTCGGATTGGCCGGCGGCGGCCAGATCAAGGTGCAGGGTGACGTCCACGACGAAGGTTTGTGGCCGTTCGTGTTCAAAGGCGAGCACACCGTGGGTGCCGTTGGCATGTACGCCGGTAAGTGTGATGGTGTCCATTGGTAAGGCTTTCTGTTCAAATGCTCCCCCTCAGTCGCCTTCGGCGCCAGCTCCCCTCGCCCGAGGGGAGCCAAGACCTAGAAGCAACCAAAAACAGGGAGCCAGGGGAATCATGCGTATTCGCGCCAGGTGTTGCCGGCGATGACGGCGGCGCGGCTTTTGGCCACATCGTGTACGCGCACGGCCCATGCGCCGTGCTCGGCGGACAGGGCGGACAAGGCTGCGGTCACGTCATCGCGCTGGGCCATGGTCGGGCCATCAGCACCGGCAGTACCCGCCCCGGTAAGCATCGCCGAAATGAAGCGCTTGCGGGACTGGCCAATCAGCACCGGATATCCAGTGGCGCGGAAGGTCTCGAGCCCGGTCAGCAGCGGTAGGTTATGCTCGATGCCGGGCTTGGAGAAGCCCAGACCAGGATCGATGATAATGCGCTCAGGCTTTACGCCGGCGGCCAGCACGCCGTCGACTTGGCGCATGAGTTCGTCGTGCACGTCGGTCAATACGCCATGCTCGTATACGGAGGTGTCTTGATCGGGGTTCGCGCCCTTGGAGCCGACGAGCCAGCCGCGCCAATGCTGCACGACGTACAGGCAGTCGTGGTCGGCGACCACATGCGGCAGCTCGGCGTCCAGCGTGCCGCCGGAAACATCGTTGATGATCTGTGCGCCCTCGCTCAGCGCGGCGGCGGCCACGGATGCGCGCGTGGTGTCGATGGACAGTACGGCACCGGCCGGAATCAACGTCTTGACGGCACCGGTGATACGGGCCAGTTCGTCGGCCTCGGACACGCGCTTGGCACCGGGGCGCGTGGATTCGGCGCCGATGTCGATGATATCCGCGCCGGCGGCCATCATGTCGCGCCCGTGCTGGGCCGCCTTGGCCGGGTCCAGCCATAGGCCGCCGTCCGAGAACGAGTCCTCGGTGATGTTGAGCACACCCATCACCATGGTGTGCGTGGCGTCATGCAACGCCTGCAAATCAGTCATAGGTCATCTCCCCTTCATTGTTTCCCCTTCGCTCCCCTCAGTCACCTACGGCGACAGCTCCCCTCAGAGAGGGGAGCCTAGGTTGCGTCACTTGTCAAGAATCAGACTCATGGCTTCGGCTCGGGTGGCGGGGTTGCGTAGCAGACCGCGCACCGCAGAGGTCACCGTGCGGGCGGAAGACTTCTTGATGCCGCGCATCGACATGCACAGGTGCTCGCATTCGGTCACCACAATCACACCACGTGCGCCCGCATACTCGACCAGCGCGTCGGCGATCTGCTGGGTCAAACGCTCCTGCACCTGCGGCCGGCGAGCATACACCTCAACCAGTCGGGCGAGCTTGCTCAGCCCCATCACCCCATCCTTGGCGGGAATGTAGCCCACATGGGCCACGCCATGGAAAGGCAGCAGGTGATGCTCGCACACCGAATACAGTTCGATGTCCTTGACCAGCACCAGCTCGTCGGTATCCACGTCGAAGTGCTTCTCCAGCACATCGGCCGGCGAGGCCTGCAGACCGGCGAACAGCTCGCGGCACGCGCGGGCGATACGGTCAGGCGTTTCCACCAGTCCCTCGCGCTCGGGATCCTCGCCAATCGACTTCAGGAACAGACGTACGGCCTCGCGCACGCCTTCCTCGTCGTATGTGCGTTTCTCCCGCTGGCAAGACTCTATATATTCGTTCATCTCATCTCTCCCTTGTCATTGTCCACAACGACGTCGGCCCGGCCTGCGTACGTGAGAAACCACATGAACAGGTCGGGCCGAATCGTCATCGTGTCTACTCTTCCGGCTTCATGCCGACCGAGCGCTTGAGGCTTTCGGGAATCTCCACCGGCGGCTTGTCCGAGTCGGGGCGGCGGTCGTTGGACAGCCACACCGGACGAACCGGAGCCTTCTTGATCGGCGCGAAGATCGCCGCAAGTTCCTTCTCGTTCAGGGTCTCCTTGACCAGCAGCTGGCGGACCAGCTCGTCAAGAATCTCGCGGTTGTCGTTGATGATGGTCCATGCCTCGGTGTGCGCGGTCTCCACCAGCTTCAACACTTCGTCATCGATTACCTCAGCGGTGCGATCGGAGTACTTGCGCGGCTGCAGACCATCCATCACAGTGGTCTGATCGTCGTCGGAACCCCACTTGATGGCGCCGAGCTTATCAGAGAAGCCGTATTCGATCACCATCGTACGGGCGATGCTCGTAGCCTTCTCGATATCGTTCGAAGCACCGGTAGTCGGGTCGTGGAAGACGATTTCCTCGGCGGTGCGGCCACCCATCGCGTAGGCCATCTGGTCGAGCAGCTGGTTGCGCGACTGCGAGTAGCGGTCGGAGGTCGGCATGACGGCGGTGTAGCCGAGGGCGCGGCCTCGCGGCAGAATCGTCACCTTGGTCACCGGATCGGTGTTGTTCAAGGCGGCGGCCACCAGCGCATGGCCACCCTCGTGGTATGCGGTGTTGCGCAGCTCTTCCAGAGCCATGCCCTTGGACTTGCGCTTCGGGCCGGCCTGAACGCGGTCGATGGCCTCGTCGATGGCGCGGTTGTCGATCAACTGGGCACCGGCACGGGCGCACAGCAACGCAGCTTCGTTGAGCACGTTGGCCAAATCGGCACCGGTGAAGCCCGGCGTGCGCACGGCAACCATATGCAGGTCGACGTCCGGTACGAACGGCTTGCCCTTGGCGTGCACCCTCAGAATTGCCTCACGGCCTTCCAGATCAGGCGCGGCCACACCTACCTGACGGTCGAATCGACCCGGACGCAGCAGAGCGGGGTCAAGCACGTCAGGGCGGTTGGTGGCGGCTATGATGATGAGGTTGGTGTCGTTGTCGAAACCGTCCATCTCGACGAGCAGCTGGTTCAGCGTCTGCTCGCGCTCGTCGTGGCCACCGCCCATACCGGAGCCACGCTTGCGACCCACGGCATCGATCTCATCGATGAAGATGATGGCGGGAGCGTTCTTCTTGGCCTCATCGAACAGGTCACGCACACGGGAGGCACCGAGACCGACGAACATCTCGACGAAGTCGGAGCCGGCCATCGAGTAGAACGGCACGCCGGCCTCACCTGCGATGGCTCGGGCCAGCAACGTCTTACCGGTGCCGGGAGGGCCGTACAGCAGCACGCCGCGCGGGATGCGCGCACCCAGCGCCTTGTACTTGGACGGATCCTTGAGGAAGTCCTTGATTTCCTCGACTTCGGCCACGGCCTCGTCTTCACCGGCCACATCGGCGAACTTGGTGGTGGGGGTCTGGCCCTCGAGCAGCTTGCCGCTGTCCTTCTTGCCGCCCATGCCGAGCATGCCGCCGGCACCGCCCATGCGGCTCATCAGCCACCAGAACAAGGCAAAGAAGATGATGAACGGCAAAATCGAGGTGATGAGGTAGCTCATCACACTGGTCTGCTCGATATTCGAGGTCCAGCCCTTTTCGAGATCGCCGTTCTCCACGGCCTTGGCCACCTGCGCGCCCTGGGCGAAGGTGTAGTAGAACTGCACGTTCTTGCCGTAGTTGGTCACCTTGCCGGTGTCGGCGTTCTTCTTGGTGTAGTCATTCTTCAGCTCAAGGCGGACGACCTGCTTGTTGTCCGTGATCTCGGCGTATGTGGCCTTGCCCTGATTGATCAGCGCGAAACCATCTTTAGTATCGATGGTTTTGGTGCCACCGCCGGCGAACATCTGGAACATCAGCACAACCATGACCACGAGCACGGCACCCCACAGCCAGGGGGACTGCCATATCGGGCGGTTCTCTTTGTTGCCTTTGCCATTGTTCCCGTTATTGCCACGGTTGAACGGGTTGGTGAACGGGTTGCCGTTGTTACGGTTGTTGTTCGGGTTCGGGTTATTGCCGTTACCCGGCCCTTGCGGGAAGCTCATGCTTGCACTCCTTGGTAGACGGACGGCTTGAGGACCGCGATCGAATCGAGGTTGCGGTAGCGTTCGTCAAAGTCGAGGCCGAAGCCGACGACAAACTCGTCCGGAATCTCATAGCCGGCGTACTTCACATCAACGTCCACCTCTCGGCGGGAAGGCTTGCTCAGCAAAGCGAAGACTTCCACGGAAGCGGCACCACGACGTTTCAGTTCTGCGACCAGCCACGCGAGCGTGCGTCCTGAATCAACAATATCCTCCACAATCAAAATGTGCCGTCCGCGAACATCGGCGGACAAATCCTGCCTGACTGTGACCTCACCGCTCGACACTGTGCCCGAGCCATAGCTCGACAGGCTCATGAAATCGATCTGTACAGGAATGCTCATGGCCTGGGTGAACGCGACCAGCGTATTCACGGCCCCTTTCAGCACCGCAACGAGCAGCGGATTCTTATCGCGGTAATCCTCGCTCGCGAGAGCAGCCATCTCGTGGATCTTGGCATCAATCTGTTCTTTGCTGACCAGCTCGTGGTCAATATCTTCCTCAACGTCAGCGATTCGCATGCGCTCCATCTTGGCACACGCGAATGACGTGTTTCTTGCGATTGGCTGAATAACCTCTGGGAAGTGAGACGCCGCCTTGCCCATGCCAATCGACGACCAGCCGGTCGATGGCGGCAATCTGGGCAGCACTGGCGTTCACACCGGCTTGGCTCAGCGCGTGAGCGATGACCCGCAACCGAATCGCCTCTGGCTCACGTGCAATACGTTTGACGCTGATCATCAGGCCGATGCCATGGCTCGAATCGTTGGTATCGCCTGCCACACAGGCTCGTGGCGCATCGGTCGATACCGCTGCCGACGATGCCGGCCAATCAACTGCCGCAACCGCCTCCCCCATCACCTCGTCGGATCGCTGATCCAGATACTCCTTATCCATTCTGGCCAACCGTGCGCTTTCGGCGAAATGGCGGGTGACATTGAATCCAGCGAATCGTTCGATGGCCGGCAGCAGGTCGTGACGCACCCGCGAGCGCAACGGATAGTCGTTCGGCAACTCGCCGTCTACCGCATCGCCATTGGTGGGGTCATCCCAATATTCCACACCTAAGTCTTCACAGATACCGGTGGTTTCGGCTCGAGTAAGGGTAAGCAGTGGCCGCGCAAAAGTCGCGCCACTGCGTGTGAAGACCTGCGGCATGCCAGCCAACGCATCCACGCCTCGACTGCGCAGCAGGCCAATCAATACGGTTTCCGCCTGATCGTCCATAGTGTGGGCCAACAGCACGGCAATGGCACCCGATTCATGCGCCGCGGCGCACAGCTCGTCATACCGGGCCTGCCGTGCGGCCGCTTCGAGGCCCTCGCCGCGCGCCTGTACGGTTGCGTTGCGCATGATGACCGGGCCCAGTCCCAACGCGCGGCAACGATCCGCGGCCTCGCTGGCGACCCGTTCGGAGCCTGCCTGCAAGCCGTGATCCACAATCACGGCACCGCAACGCACGCCCATGGACGTGCATACGATATGGCTCACCGCAGCCAGTGCCATCGAATCGCGCCCGCCTGAACAGGCCACGAGCACGAGCGGCGCATCGGCGGCAACGGCATGGTCCCCATGCTGCGCGAATTCGGGAGCCTGCACATCGCATAGTTCCACGGCACTCAGCGTTGCGCGGACCGCGCCTACGGCCTTGCGCAATCGTGCGGAATATGCCATGTACTCACCACCTTTTTTCTGGTTATAGGCACTCGTGCGTTTATGGACGTTTACGGCCTTTGTAGCCCTTGATGGCCCTTGATGCCTCTTTTACAGCCCCGCGAGCTTGGTGATAAACGAGTCGATGGCGCTACGCGCGGCGGCATAATCCTCAGGATTGTTGACCACCACGGCAAACGACAACGCTCCCCCATTGGTGCGGGACACATTGCCGGCCATCGACGTAACCGTGCCGAGGCTGCCGGTTTTGACGCGCAGCAGACCAGCCACGGCATCATCCGTATACCGATCCTGCGCCGTGCCCACCAATCCCGCGATGGATAGACCTTCCGCACCAGCAGCACCGCTCTCGGTGGTCAGATTACGTTGTTGGACGGCCGCCAGCGTGCGTACGGTGAGCCGGGAGCCGGGAGACAGGCCGGAGCAATCGGCCATGGTCAGACCGGATGTGTCGAGACCGAGATCGTTCAGAGTGGATTTGACCGCTTCCGTGCCGCCTTCAGGACTGTTTGTCGCTGATTTCGCCAAGGCGGTGAGTCTGCCGAACTCCTCGGCCAGCGTATTGTCCGAATGCCGCAACGTGTATGCCATGATTTCGGACAGTGTTGCCGAACTCACCGAAGCCAAAGGCGTTTCACCGGATGGAGCGGTGTTTGCCGTCACGTCTCCGGTAACGGCCATGCCGTTCGATTGGAGCAGTTCGGCGAATTTCGCGGCCACGTCGCTGGCGGCGTGCTGGGACAGTTCCGGGTATCCGGCCGAATCATCGGGGTCGGCCGGCGCAGGCGTATCGGCGGTGTATTGGCGGCCTCCATCAATCGCCATTGATGAGACCGGCGTGAAGTAGACGGTGTAGTCGCTTAAGACTGCGCCGCCTTCCGACAGACCTGCCGGAATGCGTGAGTCGCCGAATAGGGTGTCGTCGTACTCGAGATTGACGGAAGTGATGCCTCGCTGGGCGAGCGCGGCCACGGTGGCCTTGGCCAAGGTGTTCAGACCGGCACGTCCGTTGGTATGGTTGGCGTCAGAATCGCCTGCAGACAGCAGCATGTCGCCATTGCCTTTGAGGGTCAACGTATTGGTGCCGTCATCGGATTGGGTGAGGAACACTTGGGTATCCAAGGTGGATGCCATATTCAGGGTGGATGAGGCGGCGAGCGCGGTCAGCGTTTTCAGTGTGGATGCAGGCTCGCGTGGAGTGTTCGACTCATGTTCGGCAGCGACGGTGCCTTGGGCGTCTTCAATGATCACCGACGTATCGTTTCCCACGCCTTGCGCGGACAGCAATTCGTTGACCAGCGCAGAAGCGGCCGTGGAATCAATGGCCTTGTTCGCGTTCAAGGTGCCGGCGACGGTGCCGCCTGATTTGGCGGTGGCTGGATCGGCAAAAACAGGTGCGGCGACGGGCTTCAACGTCAATAATCCGGGGGCCACGTCGGTGATGTCGGCGGCGCAGTACCCCGCGAACAGGGCGATGGTGGTCAGTGCGGAAATGATGACGGTCAGTGTTCGGCGATGCGATCGTTGGGTCCGCCGTTGCGCTTCACGCCGCTGACGGCGTGATACCGCTGTAGATACCATCGTGCTCCTTATGCCAAGGCGATCATTTCTGCAATGAGGCGAACGAGTCGAGTGCTTCCACAATCGAAAGCATTCGCGCATCCATCAGCTTACCGCCCAGCCATGTCCCGAGTGCCAGGATGCCGATGCCGTTGGCCAGTGCGACCGGAATAATCGCCAGCCATATGCCGCCTTCGGCTCCCGTCAGCAGCATGACCAGCGCCACGATGCCGGTGGGCAGCATCAGCAGCAGGCTGCCAAGCACGTAGACGAACGGGAAGAAGCCTTGGGCCATGGCGCGGCCTTGAGGCGCGGAGAACGGCTTGTCCATTGAGGCGACCGGGTACATCAGCACACAGGACGTGACTTCGGCCACGCCCAGGCCGCTCAAGGCGACGCCCATGCCCACGGCGAGGAAGATCAGGCCGGTGACGAGGTCATCGGGCTGCGCCCAGCGGCCGGTCAGTGCGCCGACCAGCACGATGCCGGCGAGATAGAGCAGCACCATGTAGACGACCATGATGCCGACGTAGACGCGCACGCGGCCGATTCTGTCGGTCCGGCCACGCACGCCGGCGATGACTTCCATGGTGAAGCCGCGGCCGTCATATGCGAGCCCGTTGCTTTCCACCACTGACATGAACCAGCCACACCAGATCAGCGACTGCCAGACGACCGCGCTGATGCCGTGCGCCTGGAAGGCGAAGATGATCAGGAACAGGACCGGCATGGCGAAGGTCATGGCTTGGCGGGGGTCTCGTTTGAGATAGGTGATCAGGCGTGCGGACACCGCGCCGGATGCCGAATCGGGCATCCATGCGAATGCGCCGATGCCTTTGGCGGTCTCGGACGGACTGTTTGCGCCGATGGTGAGCCGTTCATGCCTCAGACACCAAGTGCATACGGCGAAGCAGACGATCCATGTGACGGCAAGGATGGCGATGCGGGCGATCAGCACCGCCCAAGCTCCGGTAAGCGCGTCGAACGGCAGTTGGAAGGCCGCACCGAACGGCGTCCATGCGGCGATGGCGGTCGCCGCGCCCCAGGTCTCGGTGTTGAGGCTGAAGGCTATGCCGGAGTTGACCAGAATGTTCGGCAACTGGCAGATGATGACGAAAGTCAGCACGATGAAGATGTAGAACGCGCCTTTGCCGCGTTTGCTGGTCACCAGCGTGGTGGATAGGGCGATGACCAGTTTGGAGATGCTCATCATGGTGATGACGGCCAGCACTGCGGCGAGGAGGGAACTGATGATTACGGCTGGTCCCATATGCCGATAGGCCAGTGTCCAGAGCATCAGTGAGGCCACGCCAGTAAGGGAGGGGATGCCGGACAGGCCGGAAAGCAGCAAGCCGAATTGCAGGTTGCGGTCGGCGATGCCGTAGATCGCGAATTTGCGTGGGTTCATGGTGGAGCCTTCGCCAAGCATCATGAGCTGGATGAAGCCGATGAAGATGGTCATGGTCGCGCCGACCAGCACGACGACTATGTTGACGATGCCTCCGGGACCAAGGATGTTCAGCGGAAAGCCATCCGCGTTCACGGTGAAGGGCGGCAGTATGCCGATGAACCATGCGAGCACGCCGGTGCCGATGATGGTGCCGGCCGCGAGTACAGCGGAAAAGACATAGGCGACGGTCTGCCACGCCGATTTTCGCAGGGTGGCGAGCGTGAGCGTCCAGCGCAGGCGGACCAGGGTGATGGCGGTCTTGATCATTGGCGGGCCTCATCGGTGGGTGTGGCGGGCGTAGGCAGAATCGGCTGAATCGTCTGGGCCGAAGTTGGTGCTTGGGCTTGGGCCTGCCCGCCATCGAGCCACGCGAGATGGGCGGCTTCGTGGCGGCCACCGACTAGTTGCAGGAAGCGGTCTTCGAGTTCTTCGCCAGCAGCGACCTCGTCCACCGTGCCGGCCGCGCATACCAGACCGTCGTTGATTACGGCCACATGCGTACACATCTTTTCGACCAATGCCATCACGTGTGAGGAGATGATCACCGTGCCGCCAGTCTTCGCGTATTCGATGAGAATGTCTTTGAGGTTGGCGCTGGACACCGGGTCCACGGATTCAAACGGCTCATCCAAGACCAGAATGCGCGGGCTGTGAATCATCGCGGAGGCCAGGCAGATCTTCTTGGTCATGCCGGCCGAGTAATCGGTGACCATCGTGTTGGCGGCCCCGGCCAAGTCGAAAGCATTGAGCAGGTCCTGGGCGCGACGCGTGGTCTCCTCGCGGCTCATGCCGCGCAGCATGCCGGAGTAGACGAGCAATTGCAAACCGGTCAGTCGGTCGAAGATCTGGTCGGGCTGGGGCATGACGCCGATCATGCGCTTGGCCGTGTTCACGTCGCTCCACACGTCATGGCCCAGAATCATGGCGGTGCCGGCGTCCGGCACCAATAGACCGGTCACCATATTGAGCGTGGTGGTTTTGCCGGCGCCGTTAGGGCCCACCAGTCCGTAGAACGAGCCGATTGGAATGTCAAGCGCGAGCCCGTTGACGGCGATCTTCCGGTCGAAGTGCTTGAACAGGCCGCGAATGGACACCGCCGTATTCGGGTTCGGCGGCCATGCTTGCGGCTGTGGCTGTTGCGACTGCGAAGACGCGGGAGCGGCGGCTGGCATCATCGGCGGCTGAAATCCGACATTCCTTTGAGTATTGTCTAAGCTCATGCATCTACTCTAGCCCACCAGTCAACCCTCAGCGCAGCACCCCCGGGTTGCTGTTGGATTGCCCCGCTGAGCAGCTCCGGACTAGCGGACTCGGTCAGCCCTTATGTGCGATGGGCTTCCACTGGGCTTTGGCGAAGATGGCCTGGAAGGAAATCGGCACGTAGCTGAGCATGTAAATCGGGAAGCTGAGCACATAGGCGAGCAGCTCCTTGTTCGTGGCACCGATCTGGTCGTGCTCGACAATGATGGTCAATGCAGCCAATGCCATCAGACCCAACACCGATGTGATGATGCCGCTGGACCAACCGGCCAGCGATTGCAGCTGGCTCGACCAACTCACGAAGCCACACGCGGCGAACAGCAAGCCCATCACCGCGCGAATCACGCCCAACACGGTAAACGGACACAGCATCAAGGTGAAGTCGATGCAGGAGAAATCACGTTCGCGAACCGCGCGTTTCAGCAATGCCGAGCCATAATAACGGAATACCTGCAGGAATCCCTTGCTCCAACGCAAACGCTGACGCCAACTTTGCGAGAAGGTAACCGGCTGCTCGTCGTAGAGGATCGCAGTACCGCAATAGCCGATGCGGTCGCCATGCAGAATCGAATCCATAGTGAATTCAAGATCTTCAGTGAGCAGGTGGAACTTCCATCCCTTGTTCCGCTTCATCACCTCGCGGGAGAACATGAATCCCGTACCGCCCACATGGCAAGAGGAACCGAGAATCATACGCGAGTTAGACAGGAATCGCGATTCACGGATGAACCACAGCGCAGAACCAGAAGACACCCAGTTATCCGCCAGATTCACCGAATTACGGTAGCTGGTCAGAATCTTGAATCCGGAGCAGAACGCCTTGTTCATTTCCTCGAAGTAATGCTTGTCCAGCTTGTTATCGGCATCGAACACGAAGTAGGCCTCATAATCATCGGCCACACCGATGTCGAGCATATGCCCCAACAGATACGTCAGCGCATATCCCTTGCCAACCAGTTCAAGATTGTGGCGTTCCACCACATGGCAGCCCAAAGACCGCACCACGTCGGCGGTGTTGTCGGTGCAGTTGTCGGCCACCAGCCAGATGTCGATGAGGTCGGACGGGTAGGTCTGATCGCGAATCGACCCAATAAGGTTGCCGATCACGTTTTCTTCGTTGCGCGCGGAGATCAGTACGGCATACCGGTTGGTCATCGGGGCGTCGGGGAAGCGCACGGGCTTGGCGAACAGGGACATCACGATGCACAGTCCCTGATATATCATGCCGGCACCACCGACGATTACCAGAAGAATATCGAGTACGGAAAGCAGGGTCATCAGCGCCACCCCGCCCTAGGATTGCTGGAGGCAGATTGATCAGACTGCTTGGTTTGCTTGCGTTGCTTGGGCTGCTCAGACTGCTGCGTATCCGCGGCACCACGCTGCGGAATCGCCACGGTGGCGGAATCGTCCAAATCGGATTCTTTCGTCTCGTGTGGCGGAATCGCATAGATCTGTTCCTGCAGCAAACGCAGTTCCTCATTCATCGGCACACGGCTGGTGGACCCCTTGGCCGCACGCGGCATGTGCTCGCCGATCGGCTGCAGCACATGCTCGCCGAACGCTTCGGACGCCTCGACGATCTTGGACTTCTTCTCCGGAGTCGGATCGTTCATCAGTGGTGAGTCAATCAGCTCATAGCGCTTGGTGTACGCACGGAAGATGGCCTGCAGCGATGCGGTGACCGGCAGCGCCAGGAACGCGCCAAACGCGCCGAACAGCGAGCCGAACGCCAGCACCGCGAGGAAGGCGACGGCCGCGTTGATATCCATCGTGCGCTGCGAAATCCTCGGCGAGAGAATCAGGTTCTCGATCTGCTGGTAGACGATGATGAACACCAGCACCGCCACGGCGTACGTCCATCCGCGGTTGCCCCAAGCGAACAGCACCGGCAGCGCGCCGCCGATATAGGTGCCGACCGTGGGGATGAACTGGGATACCACGCCGCAGAACAGGGCCAACGGCAGCCAGTAGGGCACATGCAGAATCTCTAAGAAGATGGCAGTGCAGGTGGCGTTGATCAACGCCAGAATCGAACGGGAGAACAGGAAGGACGAAATCTGGCCTTGGGCCACGGTCCACACCAGCAGGAATCGGCGCTGCGTGTTGGGGGCCAGCCACTGGCAGAAGGAGCGGCGCAGTTTGGGGCCGGCGGCGGAGATGTAATACGTGGTCATGACCACGGTCATGAGGTTCAGCAGGAAGGAGAACAGGCCGCCCACCGTACTCATGGCGGTACCGGCAAAATCGGTGACCCACGAGGTCTGGATATTGTTGAAGATTTCCATGCCGAGATTGCTGATTTCCGGCATCTTGAACGTGGCATACTGGTCCACGAACTCACGAATCTGCTCATACATGGCCGGCAAACCGCGGACCATGGCAATCATCTGCTGTACGAACATGTTGCCAAATAGCGTGAGCAGCACACCCACGACCACGGCCACGCCCACCAAGCTGACGGCGGAAGCCACGCCACGCTTCCAGCCATGAGCCACCAGCGCCACCACCAACGGTTCGACGGCCAGCGCCAGGAACAGCGAGATGATGATGTCGAGCACTAGATAGGAGATGTCGCCCCACGAGCGCCAGCAGAACATGAATACGATGACGGCGAGGGCCACATACAGCAGCGCGCGGCCGAACCATTCCGGTGGCCTACGGGAATCTCCCTTGGCGGGGAACAAAGTACCAAAGTCGATACGATTCTCGTCGTCCGGGTCTGCCCCGGCCTCTGCGGCACCGGTTCTCAACGTGTCGGTGCTGTTTACGTTTCGCACGCGTTCGCTCATGGCTCCCCATTGTAGCGAGGGGTTTGAAGCTCGGATACGCCGGCGGCGTACACCCGCTTTTCTATTGTTGATGTTATGCTCAACGTTTCGATCATCATCCCAGCGTGGAACGAAGCCGAACGCATCCGCGACTGCCTGCTGAACGCCACCCGTCAGACCATCATGCCGCATGAGGTGCTGGTGGTGGACAATCGTTCTACGGACAACACCTGTGCGGTTGTCGAACAGTTCATTGCCGAACATCCTGAGGCCCCGGTCAAACTGTTGCACCAGAACGATGAACAGGGGCTGATTCCCACCCGCAACTTTGGCCTGAACGCCGCGACCGGCGATGTGCTGGGCCGTTTTGACGCCGACTGTATGATCCGGCCTGACTGGGTGGAGGTGGTCTCCGGCATCTTCACCGAAGACCCGGCCGCGATGGGTGCCACTGGTCCGGTGATGTATTACGACATGCCCTCACGCCATTTCGGGTTGAAAGGCGACAATTCCTTACGCAAGCGAATCTACCGTGCCGATGGCGGCCAGCCGCTGCTGTTCGGCTCGAATATGGCCTTGCGCGCTTCGGCCTGGCATCAGATTGTGAATGAGGTCTGCCGGGATAAGGCCGATGTGATGCATGAGGATATCGATATTTCCCTGCATCTGATGGGCAAGGATCTGAAAACCGTGTACTCGCCGCGCATGATCGCCGCGATGAGTGCGCGACGGATGGATACGTCGTTGAGTTCGTTCCTGAGCTACATGCGACGTTTTAAGAATACGTTTGATGCGCATCCGCAACATACGCGCACGCATAAGCCGGAGGTGTTGTTCACCGCCATGTATCCGGCGATGCACATGTTCTACCCGGTGTGGCAGAAAGTGCTGAATTCCGCGGATATCAATCCGGCTGAAGCCGCGTGGATCAACGAGCAGATGGAACTGGCGGAGGCGCAAGGCAAGCAGCTGTACGACGAGACCCCCACCGACGAAGTCTACGACGAAAAGCACGAAAAGTAGCTAGATATACGAGCCCCCTCTGCTTATGCAAGCTCCCTCTGATAAGGGAGCTGTCGAATGAAGTGAGACTGAGGAAGAGACTGCGACGCAGTCGCTAAAACATTGAATCGGACGCAGGCCGATACCTATTATTCAGCGGCTACGCCGCAACTTCTCTCCCTCAGTCAGCTACGCTGACAGCTCCCTCATCAGAGGGAGCTAATGTTTACTGTCATTGACTGATCACATCAGCGACTTGTAAATCGCGAGGATGTCCTCTTCGGTTGCCTGACGCGGGTTGCCGGGGGTGCACACGTCGTTGAAGGCATCGTGAGCCAGCGGCTCAAGGTCGGCCTCGGTGGCGCCCACTTCGGAAATCGTGGTCGGGTTCTTCAGATCCACGGTCAGCTTGTGGACGGCCTGCACGGCCTCTTCGCGCACCTTCTCCAGGTCGCCGGTGTAGGCGTCCTCAACACCGAACGCATCGGCGATGTCGCGGTACTTCTCACCGGTGAAGTCCTTGTTGTATTCCATGACCGGGGCCAGCAGAATACCGTTGGCCACACCGTGGGCCACGCCCAGACGGCCGCCCAGCGGGTGAGCCATGCCGTGCACCAGACCGAGGCCCACGTTGGAGTAGGCCATACCGGTGATGTAGGACGCGTAGGCCATCTGCTCGCCGGCCGGAATGTCGCCGTCGGCGGACTTGGCCAGGTTCTTGGCAATCATGCGGATGGTCTGCATGGACAGGCAGTCGGACAGGCTCCAGGCACCCGGGGTAATGTAACCCTCGATGGCGTGGGTCAGGGCGTCAAGTCCGGTGGCGACCTTCAGGCCGCGCGGCATCGAGTCGGTCAGATCCGGGTCCACGAAAGCGACGATCGGGATGTCGTGCGGGTCGACAGCCACGAACTTGCGCTTGTTGGCCGTGTCGGTGACCACGTAGTTGATGGTCGTCTCCGAGGCGGTGCCGGCGGTGGTCGGCACGCCGAAGATCGGGACGGACGGGTTCTTGGTATCCGCGACGCCTTCCAGAGAAAGCACGTCGGCGAACTCCGGGTTGGCGGTGATGATGCCGATGCCCTTGCAGGTGTCTTGCGGGGAGCCACCGCCCAGGCCGATCAGGAAGTCCGCACCGGACTCGGCGAACTTGGCGACGCCGTCCTTGATGCACTCGACCGGCGGGTTCGGCTTGACGTTGGAGAACACCTCGTACGGCAGGCCGGCCTCATCCAGAACCTTGGTGACCTTCTCGGCGGTGCCGGTCTCCAGCAGCACCGGGTCGGTGACGATAAATGCCTTGGTGAAGCCGTGCTGCTTGGCGACGGCCGGAATCTCCTTGATCGCGCCACGTCCGAAGTATGCAGTCTGGTTGAAAATCATGCGGTACACCATAGGGGCTCTCCTTTTGAGCTAGTGTCTTAACTGGTGGTCCACTCTGTCTTTGAGTGGTCCAACGGTTCCCCAGTCTACTCCGCGCATGAGCATTCACCTGAAAACACGCTGAAAGAACAACACTGAAAATAATGGCAAGAAATGGCGGAATTCCGCACTTGTCGAATTATTGTCCATTGACCAAACCAGTTCCATCGCCCGAAATCTCAACGATAAGACCATTTTCCGGAGTCATCTGACGCTCTCCGAGAAACTCGTCTCTCATCCGCTTACTTCGCGCGTAGCGCAATCAATATGCGAGATGCCTAATTCCATTCGTGCTTCATCAGCCGAACGCGAACTGGTTCACCAGATGGTGTATTCAACGGTTTCAGTCTCCTGAAGAGGACTAAGATACCTCGACAGTTGGGGTGATCATCATAAGAGAATGAGGTAGATAATGGCAAATGGCAAGGCTATGACGGTCGGCGAGATGGCGTCCCTGTTTCTCGACCCCGCCACTCCCGTTCGTATCGACGCTTTCGACGGCTCGCATTTCGGCCCGGCAGACGCGGATTTGAAGGTCAAAATCGCCACGCCGAACTGCATGTACCAGCTACTCGCGCACCCGAATGAAATCGGCATCGTGCGCTCATACATTCTGGGCGATTTCGACGTGGACGGCATTGACTACGCCGACCCGTATCCGGCGATGCGCAAGCTGGTGTCGCTGTCCAAATACGTTCGCCCACTCACTCCCACATCAATTGCCCGCGTATCTGCCGGCATCCTGAGCCATGGCTTCAAGAAGCCGCCGGTGCCCGCCACCGAGGGCCCGAGCAAGTTCGCCCGTATCAAGCGTGGCCTGATGCCGCACACCGAAAAGGCCGATTCGGAAACCGTCAGCTTCCACTACGACATGTCCAACGAGTTCTACGCCGACTTCCTTGGATCCTCCATGACCTACACTTGCGCGGTATTCGACAACGAACACATGAGCCTTGAAGACGCACAGGCCAACAAACTGCGCCTGATTCTCGACAAACTGGACTTGCAGCCCGGCCAGCGCTTACTGGACATCGGCTGCGGCTGGGGTTCGATGGTCATCACCGCCGCCCGTCGCGGCATCAAGGCGCTCGGCGTCACCCTTTCCAAGGAACAGGCCGCGTACGCCAACGAATGGATCGCCCGTGAAGGGCTGCAGGATCTGGCCGAAGTGCGTGTGCAGGACTACCGCGAGGTGCCTGAGCACGACTTCGACGGTATCTGCTCGATCGGCATGATGGAGCACGTAGGCGTCAAGAACTACCAGAGCTACTTCGAAGAGATGTTCCGCCTTCTGAAGCCGATGGGCCGACTGCTGAACCACCAGATCACCATCAGCCATGACAAGCCTCACGGCAAGCCCGGTACCGACGAATTCCTCGACCGTTACATCTTCCCGGACGGTGATCTCGGCGCGCCCGGCTTCATCGAATCGTGCATCCATGACGCCGGCTTCAACGTGGTGCATCAGGAGAACCTGCGCCAGCACTACGCGCTCACCCTGCATCACTGGAACCAGAACCTCTCCGAGCATTGGGACGACGCGGTCAAGCAGGTCGGCTTTGAACGCGCCAAGGTATGGGGTATGTACATGGCCGCCTGCGCTCTGAACTTCGAGCTCGACGGCATCCAGATTCACCAGTTCTTGGCCGTCAAGCCGGATCGCGTGGCCCACCCGGACGGCAAGTGGTACCCCCTGCGCCAATGGTGGCAGGCCTGATTCCTTTTTGTGGGACGGCACGCGGTTTTTACCATTGTTCATCTGCCGTCCCACACGATTCTCTTCGCACGCGCATTTCGCGGGTGCTTTTTCTGCAATACTGACTCTATGAGCGCCACAGCCCCGAACTACAACCACACTGTCACCGCCTGCTTCGTGGGATACATCACTCAGGCGGTAATCAATAACTTCATGCCGTTGCTGTTCGTCACGTTCGCGGCGACACTCGGCATCGACATGGCGCGGCTTTCCGCCCTCATCACCGTCAACTTCGTCACCCAACTGGTCGTGGACGTGCTGGCCGGCAAGTTCGTGGACCGCATCGGATACAAGCCGTGCATTATCGCCGCCCACCTGGCCGCCCTTGCCGGACTGCTGGCGTTGGGCTTGCTCCCCACCCGCGTGCCGGACCCGTATCTCGCGATTCTGGCGGCGATTTTCCTCTACGCGCTCGGCGGCGGACTCATCGAGGTCATGGTCTCCCCCATCGTCGAGGCCTGCCCGAGCGAACACAAGGCCAAGGCGATGAGCCTGCTGCACTCCTTCTACTGCTGGGGCCAGCTCGGCACCGTGGCCATCTCCACGCTGTTTCTGTTTGCGTTCGGCACCGGCTCATGGCCGGTTCTCGCTTGCTTGTGGGCGATTGTGCCTGCCATCGGCATCGCGATGTTCGCTGGCGCTCCCATGCCGCGCATTGTGCCGGAAGGCACGGCGACCATGCGGTTCGCCGACTTGTCGAAGAAGCCGGTGTTCTACCTGATGTTCCTTATGATGCTGTGCGCGGGCGCGGCCGAACAGGGCATGAGCCAGTGGGCCAGCGCGTTCGCCGAGTCCGGTCTGGGCGTGACCAAGGTGATTGGCGACTTGGCGGGACCTGCCGCATTCGCCCTGATGATGGGCCTGTCCCGCACGATTTACGGAGTGCTGGGGCATCGACTGGATCTCACGGCATTCATTGCCAGCAGTTCCGTACTGTGCGTGGCCATGTATCTGACCGCAGCCCTAACCACGGCACCGGTACTGGGTCTGCTTGCCTGTGCGCTCACCGGTTTTTCAGTGGGTATTATGTGGCCCGGAACGTTCTCGATGGCTGCAGACGCCATGCCCGGTGGCGGTACGCTGATGTTCGCGCTACTAGCCGTGGCCGGCGACCTCGGATGCGCCGGCGGCCCTGCCGTAGTGGGACTGGTGGCCTCTGCCAATGGCGACAGTCTTAAGACCGGGTTGCTGTTCGGATCGATGTTCGCATTGGTGCTGTTGGCGTGCGTAGTTGCGGCGAGGAAGACAGTTGTTGGCGAACGCGAGCCTTTGCATTGACCGGCCAGCCCGCCATTTTGGCCTATAACCCCCGCCGGAGTAGGTACGCGACGGATATGCAAAAGCCCCGCACAAGGCGGGGCTTCATTATGGTGGCTCCGAACGGCGTCGATCCGTTGACCTAGCGATTTTCAGTCGCTCGCTCTACCAACTGAGCTACAGAGCCATGAACAGTCAAAAACCCGGATAATCCGGGCTTCATAACCATTCCAGCGACCCCGGCCGGACTTGAACCGGTGACCTCCGCCGTGACAGGGCGGCGCTCTAACCAACTGAGCTACGGGGCCATTGTTCTCACTTGCGTGAGGCAACAGATGTATATATTACTGAAATTCGCCAGTCATGCAAACTTCGGCGTGTTCCGCATAATTTCAAGGTTTTTGCTATCACCAGCACGCGAACACGTCTGTCACAAACATCCACAAAACGACGAAGGGCGCGACCGGAACCCCGGCCACGCCCTTATGGACGGAAACGCTTCGCGGCATCCACCGCAAAGTGACCGTCAATCTCAGTCAGCCTGCTTCCAGGTGTCGACGTCGATGTGGTGTTCGGGGTTGGCCTGCCAGGCATCCCACGCGGACTTGACGATGTCTTCCACGTCGTACTTGGCATGCCAGCCCATCTCCTCGTTGATGCGCTTCGGGGAGCCGATCAGGTGCGGCGGGTCGCCGGCGCGGCGGGCCATGACAGCCTCGGTGAACGGCAGACCGGTGACCTTCTTGACTTCGTCGACGATCTGGCGCACGGAGGTGCCTTCGCCGGTGCCGACGTTGAAGGCGTCGTACTTGCGCTCGTCACGGTCGAGGTACTTGAGGGCGGCGATGTGGGCGTCGGCCAAGTCGGAGACGTGGATGTAGTCGCGCACGCAGGTGCCGTCCGGAGTCGGGTAGTCGTCGCCGAAGATAGCGGGAGCCTTGCCCTGCTTGAGGCGATTGAACAGCATCGGGATGAGGTTCAGGATGGCCGGATCCTCAAGCTCCACCGGACCGCAGCCGGCCACGTTGAAGTAGCGCAGCGCGCAGAAGCGGATGCCGAACGGCTGCTCGCAGGCGCGTGCCATCCACTCGCCGAACAGCTTGGTCTGGCCGTAGGGGTTGATCGGCAGCATCGGGACGACGTCCTCAGGCACCACATCGACCGGCGGCACACCATAGGTGGCGGCGGAAGAGGAGAAGACGAGCTTCTTGGCGTTCTTGGACTGGGTCATGCCGGTGAGCACGTTGAGCATGCCGTTGATGTTCTGCTGGTAGTACCACAGCGGCTTCTCCACGGATTCGCCGACCTGCTTGCGAGCGGCAAAGTGGATCACGGAGTCGACGCCTTCGGCATCGAGGATTTCGGCCAAACGCTCACCGGCGCCCGGGGCGGCGATATCCATGCCGTACAGGCGGGAGTCTTCGATGCGAGTGGGCTTGCCGTAGCTCAGATCGTCGACGACAACGACCTTTTCGCCGGCCTGATGGAGTGCGTGAACGACATGAGCGCCGATGTAGCCGCAGCCGCCGGTGACGAGAACTGTCATAGTTGACCTTTCCTTGTGCGGGTTGCAAAGCGTCGGCCGTGGGGAGTTCAGCGGCTGTTCACTTTTGGTCCGCTTTGTTACCTTTTGAAACAATTTGAGTATATCACACGAACATAATCGCACAAAACGGTGGTGTCGTCCGGCAATATCTGCATTCATTAGGTCGATTTGGCGTTCATTAGGTAGGTCGGCCCGGAGCCGGCCCGCACGGACACCGGGTAAACGGCTTGATATGGTGGTTGGTATCGCACACCACCTACCTAATGAACGCCAAATCGACCTAATGAATGAACAGCGGTGCGGCGCACAAGGAAAATCCGAGGAATATATGACCGATCCCGAATCCACAGCAATCGATCCCGTCGCCGCGATGGCCACAGACCACACCGAGGCACCGGCGCACCCCCTGCACAAGGTGCTCTCCTTCGTACGCCGCTCCGGACGTTTGGACGATCGCCTGCAGCGCGCCTGGGACAACTATGCCGACACATATCTGTTGGATATTGCGGCCGGCAACCTGCTGGACGTGCGCGAGGGCGTCACGCTCGACCGCGCGTTCGTGGAGTCCGCATGGGGCAACGACAATCCGCTCATTGTGGAAATCGGCACCGGGCAGGGAGAAAACGTGGCGGCAGCAGCCGCAGCCCGCCCGGAGACGAACTTCCTTGCCCTAGAGGTCTATGACCCCGGCGTGGCCCACACGTTGCTGCTCGCCGGCAAGCAGGGGCTGACCAACATTCGCGTGGCCCAGGTCAATGCGCCCGAGCTGTTCAAGGTGACCGCGGCCGGCACCGTGGCCGAGGTATGGACCTTCTTCCCCGACCCTTGGCCCAAGAAGAAGCACCACAAGCGCCGCATCGTGCAGGAGGCCATGGCCGGCGACATCCATCGCGCGCTGGTCACAGACGGCGTCTGGCGTATCGCCACCGACATCGAGGACTATGCCCTGCACGTGCACGAGGTGATGGACGGCCTCGATGGCTGGAAGAACCTGGGCAGCGTAACCGTCAGCCTGCCGCTGGAGCACGTGGGCAAGGGCAATGCCGACATGGCCGCCGATATGCCGCACGCCGACTTCACCGAATCCGAGCGATTCGAGGGCCGCGTGCTCACCAACTTCGAGAAGAAGGGCCTGGCCGCCGGCCGCGTGATTCATGACTTCACCTATCAGGCCGTTACCCTGAACTGATTGCGACACGCCGAAATGCCGTCGATTTGCATAACCGAACAACCTCCCGTAAAGTAATTCGAGTTGTTCGCCCCCATCGTCTAACGGTTAGGACACCAGACTTTCAATCTGACAACGAGAGTTCGACTCTCTCTGGGGGTACTTCACTAAAGACCCCGGTCATAGCGACCGAGGTCTTTTCGTATTCGCGGGACCAGGTCTGAAAGCATTCGGCCCGCTTGATATGTGCTCATGGTTTCATCTCAGCACGTGTTCGCGCCCGCCACAAGGACTATCCCACCGTAGACGATGTGACATCCTCCACACTGTGACTTCGCGCACAGGGTCCCGACGCCACCCTCACCCCGTTTATCGACACCATGCGTGTATAACCGCATATGGCATCATCGGCGAACATCGGCCGGCAGACCAGTTGTACAAGGAGAACATCATCCACATGGCAGACACCGCCAACACCAACACCAACGCCTGGCTGCCGGCGCTCAAAGCGGCGTTTCCGCTGACCATACCGATTTGCCTGGGGTTCCTGTTTCTCGGCGCCTCGTATGGCATTCTCATGGGCACCAAAGGCTTCTCCTTCGTATGGCCGATGTGTATGAGCGCGTTCATCTTCGCCGGTTCAATGGAATTCGTCACGGTGAATCTGCTGCTCTCCGCGTTCAACCCGCTCGCCGGCTTTCTGCTGGCCCTGATGGTCAACGCCCGTCACCTGTTTTATGGACTATCCATGCTCGGCAAATTCAAAGGGCTCGGCTGGAAGCGCCCATACCTGATTTTCGGTATGTGCGACGAGACTTTTGCCATCAACTCCACCGCGAAAATCCCCGCCGGCATCGACCGTGGCTGGTTCTACTTCTGGGTTACGCTGTGCAATCAGCTGTATTGGGTGACCGGCGCCACACTGGGCGGGCTGATCGGCGCGCATCTGCCGTTCAATACCGACGGTCTTGATTTCGTACTGACCGCGCTGTTTCTGGTGATCTTCCTCGATCAGTGGCTCGACGGCAAGCATCGCGAGCGACTGTCCGCCGTCATCGGTGTGCTGACATCACTGGCCTGCCTGCTGATATTCGGGGCCAATGATTTCATGATTCCCTCAATGATCGCCATGCTGATACTGTTCGTCGCGCTACGCCCGCATCTGGACGTGTTGCGGCCGGCCGCCGACGCCCCGGAAGCCACGGCAGACCATGCCATGAGCCACGCAGCGGACCAGCAGAAGGAAGGACAGACGCGATGACGATGACCATCTGGCAAGGCGCAATCACTATCGTGACGGTGGTGCTGGGCACGATGTGCACCCGTTTTCTGCCGTTTCTGGTGTTTCCCGAGTCCAAGCAGCCGCCGCGCATCATCGAGTATTTCGGCCAGGTCCTGCCCTATGCGATGACCGGTCTACTGGTGGTATACGCACTGCGCAACACCCCGATTCTGACCGGTTCACACGGCCTTCCGGAACTCATCGCCTGCACCGTCATCGTGCTGCTGCACGTATGGAAACGCAATATGCTGCTTTCAATCGCCGGCGGCACAATTGTATATATGTTGCTGGTGCAACTGGTGTTCTGAGGCACCCGACTCGTTAGTCTCTCCCTCCGCTTCGCTATGCTCAGCACCTCCCTTACAGAGGGAGGTAATCTTCTGTACCTTCCTCTGACGAGGGAGGCGGCACCGCGAAGCGGTGACGGAGGTAGAGACCCGCAGTCGTAAGACTGCGAAACACACAGCATCGGCCACAGGCCGATTCCTACAGCTGCTTCGCCACCCAATCGACGATGTACGGGGCGACTTCCTCAATCTGGTCGATGGCGACCTCGAACTCGTGCTTGCCGCCGTACCACGGGTCCACCAGATCGATCTGATCTTCGCGGCCGGGCTTCGGCTTGGGCAGATTCGGGTCGAAGCTGCGGTACATGTGCACTTCGGCGCGCTTGCCGGCCGGCAGCATGCGCAGCAGGGCGCGCATGTGGGAGGCGGTCATCGGCAGGAACAGGTCGGTACGGTCGATTTCCTCACGCGAGATGCGGTGTGCGAAGTGGTCACGCGGAATCTCATCACCATAGCCACGTTCGCGTAGCACGCGCACGGCACGCGGGTCGATCGGGTGGCTCCACTCCTCGTCGGACACACCGCTGGATTCCACGTTCACCTGGTCGCCAAGACCGCGCTCATTAAAGAAGTGACGCAGAATGATCTCACCCATAGGCGAACGGCAGATATTGCCGGTGCAGACGGTCATTACGGTGTAGGGCTGGGTATTGCTCATAGCTTTGAATCAATCCTCAATCGGGCTTCACCGGGCCGCACACGGCCCGACTGTATTGTTGGGGTCGAATGAATATGAATCCGGCTCATGCCGCTATAAAGGGCATAAGCCGGATTCGCATGCTTACTTGGTTTTGGCCAAGATACGGAAACGATAGGAATCGATGCCGGACTCCTCCTTGGCGGGCGTATGCCACTCGCCCACTTCGGCTTCCCGCCACATCCCGGCCTCGACCAGCGACGCCATATCGGGCGCGTAGCTGTCGGCATCCACGGTGGCGGCCAGATCAGTCACATAGGCTTTGTCCGCGAACGGCAAAGCCTTGGCGAACAACTGGGCGCCGCCGATGATCCAAATCTCCGAACGGTCCAGACCGTCGTCCGGAATCGCCTCCTGACGGGCCATATCGAGCGCGTCGTCAAGACTGGTGACCACAGTGGCCCCCGGCGCACGGTACATCGGATCGTGGGAAACGACGATGTTGTCGCGGTTGGGCAGCGGCCGGTACTTGCCCCCCAGCGATTCCCAGGTCTTACGACCCATAATCACCGGATGGGAGACGGTCAGCTCCTTGAAATGCTTCATATCCTCGGCACAGTGCCAAGGCATGCCACCATTGAGGCCGATGGCACCGGCGCGACCTTCCTTGTCACGGGCTTCGGCCCAGATAAGATTCACCGAGAAGGTCTTGGGATAATCGTCACCCCAGTCTTCTTCAGTGGCAGACAGCCCGGCAGATCCGGGCTCGGGTTCGTGATAGCCGCTACGGCTACTGTCATGCTCCATTTCGCTTACTCCTCCTGGATTGCGGAACTGGGCCTTAGTGTAGTGGACAGCGAAGACTCGGGGGCCGTCACCTTCACAGTATTCGCTGTCCACGAAACGGTAATCAGCATCAGACCGCAACAGGTGCCTTAATAGTGGGGTGATGCTGGTAGCCGACGACCTTGAAGTCCTCATACTGGTAGTCGAACAGGGAATCGGCCTTACGGATCTCGATGGTCGGGTACGGGTAGGGCTTGCGGCCCAGCTGCTCAAGGAACTGGTCGACGTGGTTGTCGTAAACATGGCAGTCGCCGCCGGTCCAGACGAATTCGCCCGGCTTGAGCCCGGCCTGCTGCGCCATCATCATGGTGAGCAGCGAGTAGGAGGCGATATTGAACGGCACGCCGAGGAACATGTCGCAGGAACGCTGGTACAGCTGGCAGCTTAGCTTGTCGTCGGCCACGTAGAACTGGAAGAGCGCGTGGCAGGGCGGCAACGCCATCTTCTCCACCTCGGCCGGATTCCACGCGGAGACGATCATGCGGCGCGAATCCGGATGATGCTTGATGAGGTCGAGCACATTGGAGATCTGGTCGATGGTGCGATTCGGGTCCTCGGGGGTCGGCGCGGGCCAGGAACGCCACTGCACGCCATAGACCGGGCCCAGATCGCCGTTCTCGTCCGCCCACTCATCCCAAATATGCACGTTGTGCTCCAGCAGCCAGTTGATGTTGGAGGAACCCTTCAAAAACCACAGCAGCTCATAGGCCAGGCCTTTGAAGAACACGGTCTTGGTGGTCAGCAACGGGAAGTACTTCGACAGGTCAAAGCGCATCTGCTGGCCGAACAGGGAAATCGTGCCGGTGCCGGTGCGATCGGACTTCAGCGTGCCTTCGGTCAGGATCTTGCGCACCAGGTCCTCATAGGGCATCGGAATGTCCGTTTCGGGACGTGCGGGGATACGGGAGCGAATATCTGCGAGTTGTTCTTCGGTCAAAGCCATGTGCACCAGTGTAGCTTAGGGGCATAATAGAGAAGTCCGATGATGCGGGAGAGCGGCCAGGTGCCGCGCTCCCCCGCTGGCATGGCGATGGGCCAGATCGCCGGCGGCTGAAAATAAAGGAGCAGCTATGGGTAAGCGACTGTGGGTTGAGCGTAACAAGGACGGTTCGTGGGATGCGTTCAGCGACGATGGCGCACACATTAAGTTCGGCAAGGATCGTGGCCAGTTCACGCCGGGCGATCTGATGAAGGTCGCGCTGGCCGGTTGCGCCGCGCTGTCCAGCCAGTTCGCCATCGAACATACGCTGGGTGAGGGCAAGGGTGCCAAGATTGTGGTGGATGGCACGTACGACCCGGAAAATGACGCCTACACCGGTTTCGAGGAGCAGGTGGTGATTGATGCTTCCGACGCCGGTCTGTCCGAGGAGGATGCCGACAAGCTCAAGGAGCGCGTCACCCGCCATATCGACAAGGGTTGCACGGTCAAGCACACCTACGTGCAGGAGACCCCGGTGCGCATGAACGTCACCGTCAAGCACTGAGACGGGATATAAATTGAAGAGGCTCCCTGGCGGGAGCCTCTTTCCGTATATTCGGACTTTACTGGCGATCGGGATCGATGGTCTTTTCGATCTGCTGGGCGACTTCAGGCTCGGCTGCGGACACCGGAATCTCCTCGACGCCGGCAATCTCCTCCAGCGACTTGGTAGGCACTTCGGCGGGCGAGCTCGGCACGGTGTCGAGACGCGATTCCGCGGCCTCAACATACTTGCGTGGCACCACGTACACCGGGCCGACCGCATGCTGCAGCAGGCCCTGGCTGGTGGAGCCCAGCAGCAAGCCAGTGAAGCCGCCGCGACCACGGGAGCCGACAACAACCACATCGTGATCGTAGCTGGCCTTGGTCAGGGCGCTCACGGCCGGGCCGGAAACGATCTGCTTGTTGATCTTCAGATCAGGATGCGATTCCTGCAACGGCTTGATGCGCACCTCAAGATCGTCCTTGTAGGACTCCATGACGGCGTCCTCGCCGTCCACACCCTTCAGGTTCGGCACAGCGGAAATCACGTCCAGTTCCGCACCCCAGCACGTGGCGAAGTCGGCGGCAATGTCCAGCGCCTTCAGACCCCACTTGGATTCGTCGGAGCCGACGGCCACCTTGGTGATCGTGTTGTTCAGGTGCATCAGGTTACCGTCATCATCGGTGTACGGCACCACCACAATCGGGCAGTAAGCATATGCCGGCAGCGATGAGGACGTAGTGCCCAGCAGGCGCTCGGCCAGACCGCCCTTGCCACGGTTGCCAATGACGATCAGATTGTAGTTACGAGACAATTCGACGAACACCGATGCCGGATCTCCGGTAACAATCAGTGTGGCGGCTTCGACGCCCTGCTCGTCTGCGATGGCCTTGGCCTTGGACAGAATCTCCTGAGCATCGGAATGCGCGGCGTTATCGTCCCCCATCGCCGTGTAAGTGGCATCGAACGAAACGGCGGCATAGCTCGGCAGGGAATATGCGCAGACAATCTGCAGCGTCAGCCCCGCGTGCTTTGCATAATTCGCGGCCCACCATGTTGCCTTGTAACTGGCATGCGACCCGTCAACGCCGACGAGAATAGCCTTGTCGTTAATCATGACGACCTCCTTGAAGTTATTGCGGCACGAATACCGCGTATCTCAACAATACCCCGCGACACTCGGTTTGGCCGGTATCCTCCGCTCAAAAAGAAATCCGCGTATACGAAAAAGGCACACCCCAAAGGACGTGCCTTAATACGAATTCGCTTACCGCATAATTCTTGTCACATCACGCGGCGAATGGAATATCCAGCTCCACCGAATACGGAAACGTCGCTTACTGCCGTTCCCTGCACCGGGTTCATAGCATTCATCACCTGTCCGTTACCGATGTAAATGGCCGCATGAGTACCATTCGCAAGAATGTCACCCGGCTTGGCATCCGCCAAGCTTGCGACCGGAGTACCCACGGTGGCTTGAGCACCAGAGGTACGAGGCAGGGAGATGCCAAACTGGGAGAAGACGTACTGCACAAAACCGGAGCAATCCCATCCTGCCGGAGTGTTGCCGCCGGCAACATACGGATAGCCTTGGAACTTCAGTGAGAAGCTAGCAAGCTCAGCGCCAGTGCCAGTGCCAGTCATTTTACCCAAGTCAACCTGTGGAATCGACGCACGCTGTTCAGAGCGGCTGGCTGCCGCAGCAGCAGCGGACTGGGCTGCAGCAGCTTCATCAGCGGCTTTCTGAGCCGCCGCCGCTGCAGCAGCTTCCTTCTCGCCCTGAGACTCGGTCTGTGGCACATCAAGAGTCTCGATGCCACCCCATTTAGAGTTCTCATCAACCGAGGTGGAGGTGGATTCGGCGAACAAATTCTTCTTCACCGAACTCGCCTTCGGGAAAGAACGTGAGGACACCACAGCACTCGTCTGCGCGGAATCGGCAGAGGCAAACGGGGCTACGCACGCAAACATGGCACCCGTGGCGATAATCGCCACTGATGTGGAAATAATAGTCTTAACGCTCATCATCAACGCCATACACTAGCACACATGGGTCGATTTCATAACAGGAATAGCATTTCGAAGATGATGTCGCGGGTGCATCATTCGGCAGGAGAACGCAACAGGCCTCGGATACCGATCGGCATCCGAGGCCTGCAATAAATCAATCAATAAGACTGCATCACGGGATACGCACCACGATGGTGAGCTTTTCGGTCATGGCACTAGCGAGAGCCACGCTATAGCCATTCCATCCACCATGGACCGCCTGACCGTTGCCGACATACAACGCCACATGATCGTAGTGTGCACCACCGTTCCATCCACCGGTGTTGGCATAAATCAGAATATCGCCCGGCTGCAGGGATCCGTCTGTGACTACGTGGCCACCAGGAACATTGACGTACTCTTCAGGCCAACCGTGGAAGTTAATGCCACGGGCCGCCAACGCTTGACTGACCAATGCGGTGCAGTCCATGCTCTGTCCGATCAAAGAATACGCACGGTCGATAGAGGCACCGGCACCAGCGGAAACCGAACCACTGGCATCGGAATAAGTAACAGAAGAGCGAGACTCATTACGGCTCGCGGCGTTGGCCTGCTCCTGGGTCGCCTGAGCCTCGACCTCCGCCTGCTTCTCGGCCTCCTCTTCGGCAGCCTTCTTGGCCGCTGCGGCATCCTTTTCCGCCTGAGATTCCGTCTGCGGCACATCGAGGTTCTCAATGCCGCCCCAATCAGCATTGTCCTCAACGCTCGTGGCAGTGGCTTCAGTCGTCAGATCTTTGCGCACCTGGGTGTACGAGGGGAAGGACTTGGTGGAAGTCACAGTAACACCCTCAGCTGCAGTTGCTGTAGGAACAAACATAAACAAGCAGGCACAGGAGACAATCGCGGCAACAATGGAAGAAGCTACAGTTTTGGTCTTCATAGAACTATCACCCTACACGGTGCGCATTAACTCGTACAGGATGGAAGAAATAAAACACCCCGGAGCTATTGGGATATATCGGCGTGTCGGCACAGGTCAGTTCGGACTAATACGCGGCCGCAACACTTGAAATGTCATTTCGCGCGAACGATTGCCGATAGGGCGACGTCACATCCGAACAGTAATCACCGAATGTAAGCCAATGAAATGAATCAGTAGTGAACGTACTGGAACTTACCGGCTTCGGCGGCGCTGAACGTACGGGTCGAAATCACACCCAATCCCTTGGCATTGGATTCGGAGATCTCAATGGAGCCGTCGGCATTGATCTTTTCCAGAACGGCAACATGGCCGTACGCGCCATCGGCATCGGCCTGGCCAGGAGCGAACACCACAGCATCACCGACATGGCGAGGAGTGTTGTCCACCCAATAGCCCAGAGCGGAAGCTGACGCCGCCCACGCGCCACCATTGCCGAAGTTGCCGCTGGAAGGCAGGCCCAGTTCGGCACGACGCTGGTACGCGTACCACGTGCACTGACCCCACGGATAGTTGTTGGAGTTGGTGCCAACGGCATGGTTCGGGTTGAAGCCAGCCGGCACAGCATCGCCATCGGCATCCACGAGAGCCGACACCACAGGATTGTTCGCATTATTGCGATTCATCAGCTTGGCGTCCAAGGTGCTGTCTGAATTGCTCAGCCCCCAGCCGCCTTCATTGGTGGACTGTGCGGTAACGGAGGATGAACTCAAATCAGTACGCGCTTCGGAACGAGAAGCCGCAGTCACATCGCTGATGCGCTTAATCTGCGTGGTCGTCGTGGCCGGATCAGCCACGAACGAGTTCGTGGCGTCTTCATTGTTGGAAAACGCGAGAGCACCTGCGGCCGTGCCGACCAGAGCGGCCAGTGAGGCCGAGGCAAGAATATGGCTACGGCGTTCAGCGGCACGAGCGGCCTCACGAATGGAACGGCGGGTCTGGGGAGCGATTTCGTTGATCTTCTCGGCGATGGCCGGATCAAGCCCCAAAACAACGGCGTCGCTACCAGCGGATTGCACCGCACGCACAGCACGAACGGAATGAGAACCCTTGCCGGAGGCAAACAATGCCTTCGCTAAGCTGAACTTCTGGCGCGAGACCGTGGTCGCTTTATGCGAAGCATGCTTCATACTACGTTAACTCCTTGGATGGGTTCGGCGGGGTCATTTCGATGACCTCGTATGACCGTCACAATTGAGTACTGTACAACGAACAGAGGTCAATCCTCAATGTGATCCCCCACCATCCGGGTGTGTCAAACGATTTACGTAACCGTGCGGCCGGGTGAAAAAACTGCCTTGTTTCCGCCCGTTCACGAACCTCACTATCCGGTTATCGGAAGAATCACTAACTCATGTCATTCCGACACACCGTAACCATGATGTGCTGCGTACATTCTGCACTGCATTCCGCATTGCCACCACTGCCGCCCGGCACCCCGGAATTCCGCAGTAACCCCGCAGTAATCCCGCACACCGAGCATTATCCGCGATATTCCCCAACACTGGTCTACCCTTGAAACCATGACTATCACACTGAGTATTCCCGAGTCGCTGAAGCCCGAAGATGGTCGCTTCGGCTCCGGCCCCAGCAAAATCCGCCCCGAACAGATCGCCGCGCTCGACGCCGGCGCCACCACCCTGCTTGGCACATCACATCGCCAGGCACCAGTCAAGCAACTGGTCGCTTCGATTCGTGAAGGTCTGCGCGAGTTCTTCCACCTGCCTGAAGGGTATGAGGTGGCGCTTGGCAACGGTGGCGCCAGCGCGTTCTGGGAGATTGCCTGCGCTTCGCTGATCACCCGTCGCGCCGCATTCGGCACGTATGGCTCGTTCAGTGCCAAGTTCGCCGCGTCCGCCGCGAACGCACCCTTCCTTGAAGACCCGGTGCTGTTCCCCGGCGAGCCGGGCACTTACCGTCTACCTGAGCTCACCGAGGGCGTGGACACATATTGCTGGGCTCACAACGAGACCTCCACTGGTGTGGCCGCCCCGATTCGCCGCGTGGCCGGAAGTCGTGAAGCTGGTGCCTTGACCGTCATCGACGGCACCAGCGCAGCCGGCGCTTTGCCTGTGGACATCAGCCAGACCGACGTCTACTACTTCTCACCGCAGAAGGCCTTCGGTGCCGATGGCGGTCTGTGGGTCGCCATCCTCTCCCCCGAAGCTATCGATCGTGCGGCAGGCGTCGAATCAAGCGCTCATCTGGAAGGCGCACATCGCTGGGTGCCGCCGTTCCTCTCGCTGACCACGGCACTGAACAACTCCCGCAAGGATCAGACCCTGAATACGCCCGCCGTGGCCACCCTGATCATGATGGAAAACCAGATTCGCTGGCTCAACAACAACGGCGGCCTCGCCTGGGCCACCACACGTTGCGCCAAGTCCGCATCCATCCTGTACTCGTGGGCCGAGCGCTCCGAATACGCCGCTCCGTTCGTCGTCGATGCGGACGCACGCTCGAACGCCGTGGTCACCATTGATCTGGACGAGCGAGTCCAGGCCTCTCAGGTACTGTCCATCCTGCGCGAGAACGGCATTGTGGACGCCGCCGGCTACCGCAAGCTGGGCCGCAACCAGCTGCGCGTTGGCGTGTTCCCCTCGGTGGAACCGGCTGATGTCATGGCCTTCACCAAGTGCGTCGACTACGTGGTCGAGCACCTGTGATGGCATATATGCCCCGCATTGCCGACCATATATGCCATGCACATTGATCGGTCTCAACTGATGCCGATTGAATAAATCGTAGGGAGGGATGTTTGACGCCCCTCCCTACTCTTACTACAGTGCATGAGTATGAAGTTCGCGCCTCTCATTGACCCTGCCGTCCGCAAACCCGCACCCAAGCCCGTACGGGTGGATCTGCGTAAGGTGTTTGCCATCGGTACCGGTCTATGGATTGTGGCGTTGATTGTCGTGCTGATTCTGCTGGCCGTGGGCTACAGCGTAATGCCGTTGGTGATTATGTGCGTGGCCGGCGTCATTATTGGCTTGCTACTGCTGGTCTGGGAATACTTCGACCGCTGGGACTACCGCCGCCTCGGACAGTAACGCAACACAAGCTCCCTCTGATGACGGGAGCTGTCAGCGTAGCTGATTGAGGGAGAGACCGCGGCCGCAGGTCGCTCATCAAACAGCATTGGTGGCATGCAAGGCATGCCACCAATTCCTTACCTCACTGCGCCAATGGCAACGTAAGGCTGAACGTACTGCCTTGCCCGGGCGCGCTCCATACGGTCACATCGCCATGATGGGTCAGCGCCACATGCTTGACGATGGCCAAGCCTAGGCCCACGCCATCCGCCGTGCGATTGCTCTGTTCCACGCCCCGGTAGAACCGCTCGAAGATGCGCGCCTGGTCCTTCTTAGCGATGCCCGTGCCTTGGTCAATCACGCGAATCACCGCGCGGTCGCCATCCTTGTCTTTGGATGCGGACACGCTGACCACGCCATTTTCCTTGGAATAGCCGATGGCGTTTTCGATGAGCTTGGTCACGGCGCTGTCGATCTGGTCCGCCTCACCATTGATGACTAGATCATCGTCGCCCTTGATGTTCAGCTGCACGCCAGCCTCGGCTGCCTGCGGCTCCAGTCGCGCCGCCGTGGCCCTGAGCTGTTCCATAACGTTCAGTCGGTTGGCGGAAGACGGCGTAATCGGCTCCTGCGCGCGTATGAGCAGCAGCAAATCAGACACCATGTGGTTGAGCTTGCTGCAGCTGGAACGCACCTGGCGAGCGTCGGCAGCCACCTGCTGTTCGTCCAGATTGCCGGACTCCAGCGAATCGGCGAGTTTGGCCAGAGCCTCAGTGGGGCCCAACAATTGCTCGGACACATTGGTAATAAACGAGTCACGCACTTGAGCGAAACGAATCACATCACTGACATCGGTAATCAACACGATGACGAACTGCTCGTTGATACGCCCTACAGTCACCTTCAGCCAGTTGGGGCGGTGGACGGACTGCGTGGCGACGTGATCGCCCTTGTTCTGGTCTGCGACGTACCGCTCCGGAGTATCGGTGGTCAAGTCGAACTGGCGCTTGCCACCGGACTTGCGCGCCTCGTGAATGGCATCCAGCACATGCTGCTGGGCAATGGCGTCATCTGACACCACACCCAGGCGGTAGGCGGCGGGATTGCAGCGGACCACCTCGTCGTGCTCGTCGACCACCACGGACGCACCTGGCAGCATGGACAGCAGCGTGGCGGTGTCGTCGGACAGATCGTCATTGTCGTCATCATCGGCCAGCGGCGATTCCATGGACACTCGATGTGTCGCAAATCCCACGATGAGCGTGATGATTCCTACCACAAATAAAACAGCCGTGACAATAAGAGCAATCGCGGCGACGAGCGGCATCTGTGTCATGCCCCCATTCTTTCACACCACACGCCGGGATTGCGGTTTGCCGGCACGCCGGTAACATGAATTTCAGGTGAACAACCCAATGAACAGTAGAACAACTTGAGGTTGCCATTACCTACGTTGAAGTGGGGAACAAGTACTGGAATAATACACTGGTACAGGTTGCAATAAGCAAGCATGAAAGGCTAGAGAAATGCGCGTTATTTTCAACGAGGAGCTGAAGCAGGTTGCTGACGACCTCGACCGTATGGCGCAGAACGTACGCAAGGCGATCAAAGGAGCTGGGGAAGCCCTGCTGAATCAGGACGTTGAAGCCGCACAGACTGTGATTGACGGCGACATCGAAATCGATGCCCTGGAGTCCTCTGTGATTGACCAGTGCGTCAAGTTGCTCGCCAAGCAGAATCCGGTGGCCACCGATCTGCGTGTGGTCGTTTCCACCATGCGTCTGGCTTCCACGTTCGAGCGTATGGGCGATCTTGCCCGCCACGTGGCCGAGGCCGCTCGCCGCACCTATCCGGCCGCCGCGATTCCTGAATCCGCTCAACCGGTGTTCGCCGAGATGATCGACTTCCTGGACAACACCGCTGACCAGCTGGTGGCCATGCTCTTCGATCGCGATGCCAAGACCGCCGAGGCCATCATCCTGGCTGACGACAAGCTGGACAATCTGCACCACCAGACCTTCGATCTAGCGCTGTCCGATGACATCACCCGTCAGCAGACCGTGGATATCGTGCTGCTGGGCCGCTTCCTGGAGCGTCTCGGCGATCACGCCGTGTCCGCCGCCCGCCGTGTGGTGTACATCGTCTCCGGCTTCGACCCCACTAAGGAGCCGACCCGCGACGAGGGCACCGACATCGACTGATTGGGACTTGTTCTCACATTGGGCGAATAACTGAACACTTGTTCTCCTGTGGTTTGAGGAGGATGCCCGAAAGCGGCGATCCGGCTACGGCTGGACGCCGTTTTTTGTTGCTTTTGGGCGGTACACCGGCGTATCCATGGGGCGGCAAAACACCCATAGGGCGGTAACTTGCCCATGGGGCGGTTTGAAGGATATGTGAAACCGCGGAATTAAGCCATTCTGGCATACCGCCCCATGAGGGTTTTACCGCCCCATGGGGTAATCACCGCCCCATGGGGGATTTGGCAGGCATAGCAAAGGGGAGCCGCACGTTATGTGCGACTCCCCTTACAGCTTGTACCGTGTTAGCGGCTTAGGCTCACTTCTGGCCCTGAGCGGCGACAGCGGCGGCACCGGCAGCAGCAGCCTCCGGGTCCAGGTACTCGCCACGCGGCTTGATCGGCTTGAAGTTCTCGTCCAGCTCGTAGAGCAGCGGGATGGCGGTCGGGATGTTGACCTTGGCGATCTCTTCCTCAGACAGGTTGTCCAGCATCTTGACGATGGCGCGGAGGGAGTTGCCGTGGGCAGCAATCAGCACGGTCTTGCCGGCCTTGAGCTCCGGCTCGATAGCGGACTCGAAGTACGGCTTCACACGCTCAACAACGTTGGCCAGGCACTCGGCTTCCGGAACCGGATCGCCGGCGTAGCGCGGGTCGTTGTTCTGGGCGTACTGGTCGTTCGGGTCGATCTCGGGCGGCGGGGTGGCGTAAGAACGGCGCCACAGCATGAACTTCTCGTCGCCGTACTCTTCGCGGATCTCGGTCTTGTTCTTGCCCTGCAGAGCGCCGTAGTGACGCTCGTTGAGACGCCAGTCACGCTGAACCGGAATCCACAGACGATCTGCGGCATCCAGAGCGATGTTGGCGGTGTTGATGGCGCGACGCAGCAGGGAGGTGAACACGATGTCCGGAAGGACGTTCTTCTCCTTGAGCAGCTCGCCGCCACGCTTGGCTTCGGCTTCACCCTGCTCGGTCAGCGGTACGTCGACCCAGCCGGTGAACTGGTTAGTTTTATTCCATGCGCTCTGTCCATGACGGAGCAGTACTAGTTTATAAGTCATACGGTTCAGTCTACAGCCGCGTGCGCCCAAACACGAGTATTCGTCTTATTATTTCGCTCTCAGAGCGTCACGGAAACCGCCAGCACCACCGCAAACAGCAAGGTCTGGAAGCTGGCGGCGGGCAGAGCCGGGCGGAATTGACGTTTATTCACGCTGGAGACCATGCGCACAGGTATTCCGACGCCCGAGATCAACAGCACTGCGCCCCACGGCCACCATAGGGTCGCGCACATGAGCAGGGCTATGGCCCACGCGGCCACGCAGCACACAATCAGCAGCGTACGCGCGCCGGATTCACCCAGCCGTACGGCCAGCGTGCACTTACCATGCTCACGATCCTCGTCGATGTCACGGATATTGTTCACCATCATGATCAGGCAGGAGAACAGGCCAGCCGCCACAGCACCCAATAGTCCGCCGACGTCCACCGTGCCGCACAGCGCGTATTCGGTGCCCAATACCGCAGCCAAGCCGAAGAACAGGAACACGCCGACTTCTCCCAGCCCGACGTATCCATACGGATGCTTGCCACCGGTGTAGAACCAGCCGGCCAGCAAGGAGGCCACACCCACGGCAAACAGCCACCAAGCTTGGGAAATCACGATAGCGGCAATGCCGCATATGCAGGCGATGGCGGCGCAAATCATCGCCGCGAACAGTACATGCTTGGCCGGTACCAGTCCGGATGCGGTCAGTCGCTGGGGTTTGCCTGATTTCGATTCGTCCGTGTCACGCCCGGCGTCAGTGCCGCGGATGCCATCGGAATAGTCGTTCGCATAGTTGACGGCGATTTGCAGGAACAGCGCGACTAGCAGGCACAGGATGGTCACCGGCCAGAATCGGTCCATCAGCAGGGTCTGCTGTTCACGGGCCGTGGCGCAGGAGGCCGGTTCGGGATATATTGCGATGCAGGTGCCCGACTGCTCGATATGCGCGTATGCCATCGTCGCCCCAACCATCACCGACGCGATGGAAGTGGCCAAGGTCTTGGGACGCGCGCCCCGAACCCACAAGCCGATGGACATAAGCAATCCCTTTCATATATAACTCGGCTCCCCTCTCTGAGGGGAGCCAGAGTATGCCTAATCAGCCAACGAGCGGCTTGACCAGCGGGAAGGTGATGGTCTCGCGAATCGTGGCACCGGTCAAGGCGATAAGCAGTCGATCAATACCCATACCCATACCGCCGGCCGGAGGCATGCCCACGCCGAGAGCCTCGAGGAAGTCCTCATCGATGTCGCAAGCCTCTTCGTCGCCAGCGAGCGCGTCCTTGGCCTGAGCCACGAAACGTTCACGCTGCACGATCGGGTCGTTGAGCTCGGAGTAGCCGGTAGCCAGCTCGAAGCCGCGCACGTAGAGATCCCACTTCTCCACCACGCCGGGCTTGGTGCGGTGGCCCTTGACCAGCGGGGAGGTTTCGACCGGGAAGTCACGCACGAAGGTGGGCTCGTAAAGCTTGTCCTCGTAGAAGTGCTCCCACAGGTGTTCGACGAGCTTGCCGTGGTTCTCCACGTCGTCGCGCTCTACGCCGAGCTTGTCGGCGATGGCGCCCAGGTGCTCAACGGAGGTGCCGGGGGCGTCCGGGCCGCCGTTCGGCACAATCTCCTCGCCCAACGATTCGGACAGGGAGTCGTACATGCTGATGGTCTTCCATTCGCCGCCGAAGTCGTATTCGGTGCCGTCGAGCAGGGTGACCTTGTGCGAGCCGTAGACGTCCATGGCGGTCTTCTGCACGAGCTCCTTGACCAGCTGGCCGATGGAATCATAGGTGCCATAGGCCTGGTAGGCCTCGACCATGGTGAATTCGGGGGCGTGCGTGGCGTCGACGCCCTCATTGCGGAAGTCACGGTTGATTTCGAACACGCGATCGATGCCGCCGACCAGGCAGCGCTTGAGGAACAGTTCCGGGGCGATGCGAAGGTACAGGTCAAGGTCGAAGGCGTTCATGTGCGTGGTGAACGGGCGGGCGGCCGCGCCACCGTGCAGGGTCTGCAGCATCGGGGTTTCGACCTCGAGGAAGTCGTGGTCGTCAAAGGTGCGGCGCAGGGAGGCCACGGCCTTGGAGCGGTTGCGCACCATGTTGCGGATGTTCTCGTCCGCAATCATGCCGATGTACGGCTTGCGGGTGCGGGTGTCTTCGTTCAGGTCCTTGTGCAGGGCCGGCAGCGGCTGCAGGGCCTTAGAGGCGATAGCCCACTCAGTGGCGAATACGGACAGCTCGCCGGTCTTGGAGGCGATGACGCGGCCCTTGAGGTACAGGTGATCGCCAAGGTCGACGAGCTGCTTGAACTGCTTGAGCGAGTCGGCGCCAATCTCCTTCTTGGAGATCATGCCCTGAATCTTGGTGCCGTCACCGGCGGACAGCTGCACGAAGCACAGGCCGCCCGCGTTGCGCAGGAACAGCACGCGGCCAGCAATGCCGACCATGTCTTCGGTCTCTTCGCCAGCCTCGAGCTTGCCGTCATACTTGGCGCGAACCGCCTCGATGGTGTCGGTGACGTCCAAGTGCACCGGGTAGGGGGCGATGCCGGCCTCAAGCATCATCGCGCGCTTGGCCACGCGCATCTGCACCTGCTCGGGGTGGGCCAGCGGGCCGAACTCCTTGTTGGAGGGGTCCACGGCTTCGTCCAGCGTGGCACCGGACTTGATCTTCTCGCGGATGGTGGCGTCCTGCTTGAGCAGCATTTCCGCACGTTCGACGGTGCTCATCTGCGGGACGGCCGGGGTTTCATTCTCAGTGTTTTCGGTATTTTCGACAACTTCAGCCATGATTCATCAGTGTACGCAAGGCCGGCGATTATGAGCCCGGCAGACCGCACGGCCATCTGAACACCCGCTCACATGACGCAAAACCGGCCCTGCACAAGGCTTGAGAGACCTGTACACATGGCGAATCCACCATCACGCAACACTCGCGACATGCCGATTTGCATTGTCCACCACCACAATGTAATATCTACATCTGTTGCCAAACGGGCTGTAGCGCAGCTTGGTAGCGCGCTTCGTTCGGGACGAAGAGGCCGCGGGTTCAAATCCCGCCAGCCCGACAACTGGACCGGATTGTTGAGAAATCAGCAATCCGGTTTTTCGTTTCCTGTCCCAACAATCAAACCAAGCGATTGAACAGCGGTAAACAACCCGCCGCACACAGCGACAAACCACATCACGGCAAGCCCCCGTATTTGTTGGCGGACCACCGTAATATATCGCTCGAATCAATCGATTGCCGCACTGTTTTTGTAAGTAATACTGAAGTAATTAGAGGAACCATGAAGAAGAGTCTGCTTGCACTGGCTTCGGGCGCGTTCATTCTCGGTGCCGCCGAGTTCGTGATGATGGGCATTCTGCCGCAGGCCGCGGCCGCCACCGGCGTGGACATCCCCACCGCAGGCCATTACATTTCCGCGTATGCGATCGGCGTGTGCTTCGGCACACTGATTCTGGTATTCGGCCGCAAGGTGCCGCCGAAGGACCTCATCATATTGTTTATGGTGATTGCCTTGGTGGGCAATCTGGCTTCCGCATTCTCCGTCAATGCCGCCATGCTGGTCGTCGCACGATTCGTCGCCGGCCTGCCGCACGGCGCATTCTTCGGCACAGCCACACTCATCGCCAAGACTCTGGCGGAGGAAGGCAAGGAGGCGCAGGCCGTATCCGTGATGGTCACCGGACAGACCGTGGCCAATATGCTCGGCGTACCGGCGGGCACCTTGATGGCCGAGTTCCTTTCCTGGCGTCTTGCCTTCGGCATTTTGGCCGCTTGGGCGGCAATGACGATTGTGCTGGCGTCGGCGTGGATTCCGTACGTTGCACCGATCAAGGACGCAGGCATCGCCGGTCACCCGCCGTGGCCCGTGGGTGATTTTGGCCGCCGTGTTCACCGGCAATGCCGGTGTGTTCTGCTGGTGGAGCTACGTCTCCCCTTGGCTGCAGAAAACCGGCGGATGGTCGTCTTCCCTGGTGCCGATGCTGATGATGCTTGCCGGCTTTGGTATGGTCATCGGCGGTCTGCTTGGAGGTCGTCTGACCGACCATTGGAGGCATGCCGGCGCGGCCGCAATAGGTCAGTCCATCTCCTGCCTCGGCTTGTTGCTGGTGCTTATCACTCCGGGTAATCAGCCGATGACCGCTGTACTGACGTTCTGGATCGCCATCGGATTGTTCTTTACTTCCGCTCCACAGCAATTGCTGATGACCGAAGCCGGCCAGGGCGGCGGCGAGCTGATCGCCGGCGCGGCTGTACAGGTGGCGTTTAACTTCGGCAATGCCATCGGCTCGATTGTCGGCGGCGCGATGCTCACCACCTTCTCGATGAACTATCGCTATACCGGCCTGGGCGGTATGCCGCTGGCTCTGCTTGCCGTAGGGCTGCTGGCCTTCTACTCGTGGCGCTGCGAAACCGATACCGACGCCATTCACCGCTTGCGCGAAACCAAGGTGGACTGAGACCAAGCTCACAGCAAACTCCCTGACGTGTTTGTTCACAGTATTAATAGACTGAAATCAGACACGATTCAGGGAGGTCTGGCGGTATGGATGAGGAAGCACTGCTCAAACAATTCGCCGCGCAATTCGCGCATGGTCCAGACGATGCCGACGACACCGATGCGGCGGCCGCAGCACAAGGTGCCGATTCCACGGCGAACCAGGTTGCGGACGATGCCGATCAATCGCCCGCAACCTTTGATACCCAACAATTCCTGAACGGACTGGACGCGATTTTCGATCGCCACACGGCCGCCACCGAAGCCGGCCCGTACTTGGAACAGGCGATGGTGGACGCGGAAAACGCCGGCGACGAGGCCGGACTGCTCACCGTGCTCAACGAAACGATGGGCTTCTATCGCTCGCAAGGTCGGCACAAGGAGAATCAGTGGATTGTGCAGCGAGCGCTGGAACTGGCCGCTCGTATGGGCTTGACCACCGGCACATCCGAGGCGTGGGCCACCACGCTAATCAATTGCGCCACCTCGATGCGCGCGGCCAAACAATACGATCAGGCCGAGGATTTGTATCATCAGGCGCAGAGTGTCTGCCGGCATTCGCTGGTGCCCACCGACCGTAGGCTCGCAGCACTGCACAACAATCTGTCGATGCTCTACAGCGAGACGAATCGGCCCGACAAGGCGGAACTGGAGTTGCGTGAAGCGCTGCGCATTATCGAAGCCTCGAGCGTGAACCCGGACGCGGATATCGACGTGTCCAGCTCGCACACGAATCTGGCGTTGACCCTGCTGACCGAACACAAGTTGGAGGACGCGCATTGGCATGCAGCCAAGGCGCTGGAAATCTATCGCACCGGCCATCTGGAACATTCCGCGCATTATGCCTCCGCACTGGCGGGCTTCGCGCAGGTGTGCTTTGCCGAGAGACGGTATGCGGATGCGGTTACTGGATACCGGCATGCGCTGGCCGTGATCGAGGAATGTTACGGCAAGGACACCGATTACTGGCGTATCACCGCCGACAATCTGCGGCAGGCCGAGGAAGCGGCGGCGCAGGCCGGGGTGACGGTTGACAATGCAGGTGTTGCCGGCGATGCAGGCGCGCTGCCCCAGTCCGGCTCGCGGCTGCCGAACAGCCCGGCACAGGGCAAGACCGGTGCGAACGCGGCATCTTCCCCATCCACCGTTTCGGTGTCGACCGGTTCTGCGGGCGCGGCCGAGGCCGTTTCCGCATGCCCGGTGTCCGGACTGAAGCTGGCCCGCGCGTTCTGGACGCAGATGGGCAAGCCGATGATTGCGGCGAAGTATCCGCAGTATGCCGGGCGTATCGCCGCCGGTCTGGTGGGTCATGGCTCGGAATGCTACGGATTCGATGATGCGTATTCGCAGGACCACGATTTCGGCCCGCGCTTCTGCCTGTGGCTTACGGATGAGGATTACGCGGCGATCGGCGAGCAACTTGAGGTCGATTACGAGGCACTGCCGCGCAAGTTCAGCGTGGATGCGCAAGGCCGCGTGACGTTCGAGGCGCATGCCAGGTCCGATGCTTCCGGAGCATTCCCCTCCGCAGGTGCAGGCTCCACCGTCATACCCGATGCGGCAAACGCACCCACCCCCGGCACCGCTACGCACGATACCGCCACTGCCGAGTCAGGCGCGGCGTCCTCTGATGTGGCGGAAGCGATGACGACTCCGATTGATGCACCGCTCTCCCCCGTCACGCCGCGCGCACAGGGCACGAATCGCCGTGACGGCGTGTTCCGCATCGGTGACTTCTTTGAGTCGATCACCGGGTATCACACTGCGCCGGCGCAGACCGCGCCGCATGAGTGGCTAATGCTTCAGGAATCGACCTTGGCCGCCGCCACCAATGGCGAGGTGTTCGCCGATCCCACCGGTCTGTTTTCCAAGACGCGCCAAGGGTTCAAGAACATGCCCGACGATGTGCGGCTCGCGCTGATCTCCAAGCGACTCGGCATGATCGCCCAGGCCGGTCAATATAATCTGCCGCGTTCGTTGAAGCGCGGCGACGGCGCGGCCGCATGGCTGTCCATCCACGAGTTCGTGCAGGCCACCGCCTCGTTGGTGTTCCTGGTTAACGTGCCGATGGTGGTGGGCTATATGCCGTATTACAAGTGGCAGTTCGCAGCATTGCGCAAGCTGTCTGGCTCGATGTTCGCGCTGTTGCCGAACGTGGGCGAACAGTTGGAAACCGTGATGCGATTGAGTTCGGCAGCCTGCTATGGCGGGGCCGGATTTGGCGAAGGCGGCAAGGGCGCGGCTCCAGCAATCGAGAAAATCAACGATATTGTGGAGCAGATTGCGGTGGATATCGTCAAGGAACTCAAACGCGAACACCTGACCACGTCCGGCGAGACCTTCCTCGAATGGCAGCGCCCGTATGTCGAGGACCACATCGCCTCTGATGATCCGGTGCTTAAAAGTTTGTAGATTCAAGCTCCCTCTGCCACGGCTTCGCCGTGCCACCTCCCTCATCAGAGGGAGGTATCAGTGAAAGGAACGTCGATGACCAACGAACTGACTGATGATGAACTGCGCGAGGCTATTGTGCGTCATGAATGGGATCAGTTCCAGCGCACCAACAATGAGGGTGGACGCGCGGCATGCCAAGGCAACTGGCCGGTGTTCCACCAGATGCGGTTGGCCCAGTTCCTCACATGGGAGCGGCCATTACTCACCAGCTATGCCGCTGATCTTGACGCGGCCGACCACGTGGGCCGCAACCTCGTGACCGAAAAATACGGCCGCATGATGGCCTCCACCGCACCGGAAAATTTCACGAAGAACATAGAGCCGTATATTCCGCGTCTCTCTGAAGAGCGCGCGGCCCGTCAGGAACAGGTCATCGCCCAGCAGGTCGCCTGGGCCAAGGATTTCCGCGAGCGCTACCCCAAGCTCGGCGAGGCGATGCGCGCACTCACCACCACCGAAGACACACCATCTGCCACCTCATTCGAAACCTATCTGCGCGGCGAGCTTGGTACGTATTCCGACCAGACCTTCGAACGTTACGAAGCGATGATTGGCGAGCGCGCCGCAGCCAGCCCGCAACGCAATATCACTGAGGAAACCTTGTTGCACACAGTCCAGCTCGGCGGTTTCGACACCTTAGAGGAGGCCGAAGCCTCCCAAGCGTAATACTCAGCCATTCACTGTGTATCGGACACCCCGACTGATGTACGTCGGCCGGCCATACCCAGGCCAACGCAATCTGCCGATCGCCCCACACCCAGACCACCAACGCAGCCTGCCCGCCAGGCCCCATTTACCAGCGCACATCGGCAGAATTACAGCGAGAATAGGCCCCAAAATGCCAGTGTCATCAGTGTGGCGAGAGTGCCGAGCGCTACCATCACGCATATGACGCGCCGCACACCGACGATATCGGCGCGGCAATACCAGACACGTTCCATTTCCCAAGCAAACAGCACCACCAACAGCATGGTCGCTATTCGCAGCACCACCCATCCGACGGCAAACAGCCGCGGTTGAGGCATAACCAATACAGCCGATACGCCTACGGCGCTCATATAGCCGTACAACAGCCCAGTAATCACCATCACCGCTGTGCCGATACCGGCAGATAAGCCGGCAATGCCGTGCAACATGCGCCGCTGGGCGGCCCCCAGCTCACTCGGCGTCGCATGCACGGCCCGCACAGTCGCCACACTACGTCGCCCGGCCAGCAACGTCTGTAGCCAAGAAAACACAGTCAAGCCAATACCTAATATCGCCGCCATCACGATCAGCACGGGCCCTGCCACCATCAGACCGGCCAGCACGCCAAGCGAGCCGACGATACCGGATCTGGTACGTTGCGACGCGGCGAAGCGCTGGTGAGGTGTTGCACCGGCGACTTGAGGCGTTGCCCATCCATCGGCTTTGGTTCCGGCAGTCACACCGTTCACCCAATTTTCCAGCGCTTGCGTATAGCCTTCGGCCAATGGCAGGTTCGGGGTGAATAAGCCCTCACCAGCCCGCATCTGATGGTTGCCGGCAAAATAGCGTACGGTGACGTTCTCGTTGCCGGACTTGTTGGCCGTAGCGATGATCCGCTGCGCCCCCTGTTCGATGGGCATGGCCGTATCGTAGGTGCCGTAGTTCACCAGCACCGGCATGGTGAGGGATTTCAGATACCGGTCGGCATCAAAGTCGGCATAGGCTAGATCAAATGGCGCGTAGTCCAGCGACATCAATTTGGCCATGTCTTTGACCACGGGCTTGGGCGCGCCGGCCTCATGCGTATAGGCGCTGACAGCCATGGCCATTTGCTCACGTCCATTGAACACCGGTGCGGATGTAAGTACGGCAAAGGCAATGTCTTGCCGTTTCGAGGTTAGAATCGTGGCGATCCAGGTGCCTTCGGATTCGGCGTAGATGCCGGTTTTGGCGGGGTCCACGCCGATTCTGCCACGCAACACGTCGAGCGAACGCCCGTATTCGCGAGCAAAACGCGGGTAGTCGCGATGCAGCACGGTGTAGTTGTCGTTGCGCTTGGCCGGCACCAAGGTCACGATACCGGCAGAGGCCATGGCGTTGGCGATATCGCCGAAATCCTCGGCACCACTGGTACCGGACCCGTGAATGAACAGACAAGCCGGGCGTGGCCCGGGAGCGCCGACCGGTTCACGTAGTACGGCGGGTAGCGTGACGCCGTCGCCGGTCTTGATGGATAGTCGGGTTTCACGCGTACGATATCGCCCCTCGTGGGGAATGTTCGCATGGGCAGGGGTGATGGTGGTGTCGGCAGAAGCGATAACGATGTGCTTGGTGTAGGGCCGTGTGTTCCATTGCGGCATCATCGCCCAGCCAAGTGTGGCGAATACCAGCGTCATCGCCATCGCGGTGACGATGACGCTCGCTACCCGCCGCACCGAAATCCGCTTCATAGTTACTATGCCTCCCCCCATCAGCATAGAACGGTCGGCTCTTATCGGTCGGCTCCCGTCATAATGTGCTTCTACTGGGACCGTAATGCAATGGTTTGTAACGCTATTTTCTCTTCTTGACGGCACCGACTATGGCCCATACAACGGCCACTATTACCAGAATCAGTCCCACTACGGCGCAAATAACAGCCGTCAGCAATTGCGGATTCGGCGAGAACAACGAAATCATCCGATCCGGAGATATGTACCCGAAAACCAGCGCGATCACGCCGATAATCACGCCTAATAGTCCGAATACCACAGTAGGCGCGCTGGTGCTCTGTTTCTGGATGTTCTTGGCACTCTTGACATCCTTAGCATTCTGGACGTTCTTGGCGCTCTGGACGTTCTTGGCGCTTCCCCCAGGCTGGCATGGTTTGCCGGCGGTCTGAGACTGCCCATAGGGAGGTCGTGCTGAAGATGCTGCGTACATCGGCACATCATCGGCAGATGGAATCGGCCCACCATCTCCCTCCACGGCATCGGCAACTGTTTCCAGGGCAATCCGATCTGTGGTTGGTTCGATGGGCGATGGAGAGGCAGCTGTTGCCTGCGTATCCACATCCGAGACCGACGCATCCGCATGATTGTCGGGGACGGGCAGCACAGCCGTTTCGTCATCATCCGCTGCGGATGGCAGCACCGTGGTATCGGTTCGGTCATCGACGGTCACCATGGTTGTGGTCGCGGTGGTCGCGTCGGTTTCGGAAGGTATGGCCGTGGTCGGTGTCGCATCCTCAATGGAGGCGAATTCCTTGGTTTCATCAGTCATGATTCCATCTCCTAGTTGCAACGGCTTGATCATTCCGATTGTTCGGTTGTGTTCTTGCTTGTACTGTTGCCGTCGTATATATCGGCAAGCGGCTGGAACGTAGAGCCTTCCCAATCGGAGGCGTACACCACGTTGACACGTGCTTCCACCACATAGGGAATATTGATTTTTAATTCTGGGCCGTTGTCCGGCATGGCGGATTCCTTATACAACCATTCGTGATCAGGCCCATTGGTGGCACTTTCAGCTTCGAAGAAAACAAAGCTTGGACCCATGTAGTTGTTGTATACCATCTCGTATTTGCCGCCAACGTCACTCGAAGTGGAGTAGTAGGAGTCGGCGGTGCCGAAGGCGTAAGTGCAGGAATCCGGCAGAACGATATGCACTTGCGCCTGTGTTGCGGCTATGGTGATGGTACCGACCGGGCAATTACTGATGGAAGTTTTGCCATCCAGCATCTTCACCGTGTGCGGTCCATGTGTCTTGTCCCAATCGGACCAATCAATGATTGCCTGATCGGTGTTGTAGTTTTCACCGCTGAACGCCACACCTTGCTGCAATGTTTCAAACGTGGCATCGCTGGCATCGGCAACGAAGATGCCATCCTTTTGCACATCGTTCATGCCGTCGCTGTTTCTCGCACTGACAGATTGGCTCAGTGAAACAACAGTATTGATGCCGCTGGCACCAAGATCACGGTAGTACACGCCATACGTGCCTGAAACGATGGTCATGCAGAGCGCGCATCCACCGGCAACCAGTCCGAGAGGAATCAGACCACCGGTACGCCGTCCTCTGAATCCGAGAATGATGACCACCAGCCCCATCACTATGCATACTGCGGCAATCCAGATGGTGCCCAGACGCATAATGCCGATAATGCCCATGTCGTTTACCCAAATCAGTCCCATCAGACCGGCAAAGGAGAGGAAGGTAAGGCCCAGTATGCTCAAGACCACGATTGGGCCCGCCGGCTTGCGGCGCTTGGACTCGGTGGGGGCATAGGCCGTCGCATTCATACGGTCGGGGGCAAACGGCCCGTTGGGTACTGTGCCGGGCATCGCGCCGGGCACAGTACCCGGCATCACGCTGGGCATCGACTGATAGACAGGCTGTGAAACAGGCTGTGAAACACTAGGCGCGGTTTGTGAAACAGGCTGTGAAACAGGTTGTGGAAAAGGTTGCGGAGCTGAATACAAAGGAGATTGAGGTACTGGTTGCGCGGCTGGATATGAGACAGGCTGTGGAGCTGGATATGACACAGGCTGTGAAACCGGTCGCGGCGCAGATGCCCCGAATCCGTACCCTTCCTGCTGGCGAATGCCGCTTTTGGCCAACAGCCATAGCGCTAAGGCGGCGAGCGCAATACAACCCCACCCCGCACCTGGAATCACGATTGCCACGGCGAGGAACAGGAAGCATCCCAGACAATTCCAGTCCCATTGGCCGGCAATGAGGTCCTCGGCCAAGATGTGCCCATCGCGTACATCCGGCATCAGAAACCAGCCGAGTGCGTACAGAGCTGCGCCAAAACCGAAGAACAATGTACATACAATCACCAACGCACGTACTAATGTGGGGCTCCAGCCAAGCCGTAAAGCGATGCCGCTGCATACGCCGCCGATCCACCGGTCGTCGCCGCGAACCAGTCCACTGGATCGCACCCAAGTGAAGAAGCGTCGCGATGTCTTGTTTTTTTGCGGACCAGGCTGCGGCTGTGGCTGATATGGATTCGCGTTTGGATTGCTCATGATTCCATTACACCGCCCGACCACTGCCACAACGCTCGGGGAACACCCTGATTGTTCCCTGAACACCGGGTAAAACCCCGGCCGCAACGCCCTGAGCGCGGCACAATAGGAGTATGACGTCATCTCCCGAACCATTGCTGCCCGCGCGCATGCCGTTGATGCGCCCCCGGCAGGGCCGTTGGCTCACCGGCGTGTGCAAGGGCATCGCCCTGCACTTGGGCATCGGCGTGGCATGGGTTCGGATTGCGTTCATCGCACTGACCGTCCTCTACGGCGCAGGCATCATCGCTTATGTATTCCTGTGGGTGTTCATGCCTGCCGGAGACCCGGTGGCGGCTGCGGCTCGCACAGTGCCCGTTAATCAGGCGCCGCTTGCGCGAGGCAATCAGCCACTTGCCGCTCATGACGACGAATCGGCTGCCGCACCGGAATCATTGTCCGAGGCCATCCAACGTGCTCCGAAACCGGCCGTCGTGGCATTGGCCGGTTTCGCGTTGATGGCCACTGGACTGTTGCTCACCAGCACCGGTGCGGATGTCCAGATTGTGTTTCCGCTGCTGGTAGGGTTGGGCGGCATCGCACTGGCATGGATGAATCTTAGTCCGCGAGGCACGCAGCTGTTGTCTATGTTGGGCGGCATCGCACTGATTTTCATGGGATGGGCATTGTATGTGCATAATGTCAGCATTCCTGGGTGGGGCACCTCTCCTCGACGCATTGTTGCCAGCGGATTCGTGATGATCGTCGGTATCGTGGTGGCGGTGATGCCGTGGGCGAACGCGATGCTGCAACGACTCACCCACGAGCAGGCATTGAAGGAGCGCGAAGAGGAGCGCGCGGACATGACCGCCCATCTGCATGATGGCGTGCTGCAAACGTTGGCGCTGATTCAGCTGAACTCCGAGGAACCGACCACCGTATTCGCCCTGGCGCGTAGCCAAGAGCGCGAGCTGCGCGAATGGCTGTATCAGGAACGTTCCACATCGGATCGTTCGGTGGGAGCCGGATTGAAGCAGATCGCCGCCGAGGTGGAGGACGAGCACGGCAAGCCGATTGAGGTGGTCACCGTGGGCGACGCGCGGCCGAGCGCCCAGACCGATGCGCTGCTGGACGCCACCCGTCAGGCGTTGGTCAATGCGGTCACGCATGGCGGCGAGCCGGTGTCTTTGTATTGCGAGGCCAGCGACACGATGGTTGAAGTGTTCGTGCGCGACCATGGCGAAGGCTTCGATATGGACGCCATTCCGCCCGACCGGCTGGGCATCCGCGAATCGATTATCGGCCGCATCAAACGGCGCGGCGGTACAGTGGAGATAGTGTCCAGGGCCGGCTGGGGCACCGAGGTCAGAATGCATATGCCGATCGCGCTGAAAGCGGCGCAGGGAGAACATCGATGAGCGAGAACGAGACAGCCAAGATTCGTGTGGCCATGGTCGATGACCATGAGATGTTCCGTGCGGGCGTAATCGCCACGTTGCGCGATTCCTTCGATATCGTCGGCCAAGCGGCGGACGTGCCCGGTTCGGTGGCGATGATCGCACAGACCAAGCCGCAGGTGGTGTTGCTGGATGTGCATGTGCCCGGCGGCGAGGGTGGCGGCGGTGCCGAGATCCTCGCCAAATCGCGGCCCTACTCCCCCACTACCGTGTTTCTGGCATTGTCGGTTTCGGATGCGCCGCAGGATGTGGGGTCGGTGATTCGCGCCGGCGCCCAGGGCTATGTAACCAAGACGATTACCGGCGCTGATTTGATTTCATCCATCAAGCAGGTGCATGAGGGCTATGCCGTGTTCTCGCCAAAACTGGCCGGTTTTGTACTTTCGACCTTCCAGGGTGTGCCGGCGGCGGGGTCTGATGGCGGCGCTGATGGTGCGGCACGGGCTCATGATGAGGAGCTGGACCGGCTGTCCGCCCGCGAGCAGGAGGTCATGCGGCTGATCGCGCGTGGTTACACGTATAAAGAGGTGGCGGCCGAACTGTTCATTTCGATCAAGACGGTCGAAACGCACGTGAGCTCGGTGTTGCGAAAGCTTCAGCTTTCGAATCGCACCGAGCTCACCCGCTGGGCCGCCGATAGGCGCATTGTGTGATAAACGACAGATGAGCTCCCTCATCAGAGGGAGCTCATCTGCTCATATCACTCCGCGTCGCGGAAACCGTTGGGGTTCTTGGTCTGCCAGTTGAGGGAGGAGGCGGCCATGTCGTCGATGGTCAGCTCGGCCTTCCAGCCAAGCTCCTTCTCCGCCTTGGAAGCGTCGGCGTAGCAGGCGGCGATGTCACCGGGGCGACGCGGCTTGATCGCGTACGGAATCGGATGACCGGCGGCCTTCTCGTAAGCCTTGATAACCTCAAGCACGGAGTAGCCGTGGCCAGTACCCAGGTTGTAGACGAACACGCCTTCCTTGTCGATGTGGTCAATGACGGCCACGTGGCCCTTGGCCAGGTCGACCACGTGGATGTAGTCACGCACACCAGTGCCGTCGGGCGTGTCGTAGTCGTCGCCGTAGACCTGGACTTCCTTGAGCTCGCCGACCGCGACCTTGGCCACGTACGGGGTGAGGTTCGCCGGAATACCCTTCGGGTCTTCGCCCAGCAGGCCGGACTCGTGCGCGCCGACCGGGTTGAAGTAGCGCAGCAGCACGATGGTCCAGGACGGATCGGCCACATGCACGTCGCGCAGAATCTGCTCCTGGAACAGCTTGGAGGTGCCGTACGGGTTGGTGGTGCCGCCGGTCGGCGTCTCCTCGGTGATCGGCAGTTCCTTCGGCGTGCCGTACACGGTGGCGGAGGATGAGAAGATGATCTTCTTGACGTTGTGCTTCTTCATCACCTTGAGCAGCACAAGCGTGGAGTACAGGTTGTTGTCGTAGTATTCGATCGGCTTGGCCACGGACTCGCCCACGGCCTTGAGACCGGCGAAGTGGATGACCCAGTCGATGTTGTTTTCAGCGAAGACGCGTTCCATGAGCGCCTCATCGCGCACGTCGCCGTCATAACGCTTGACCGGCTTGCCGGTGATTTGCTCGACGCGCTCAAGCGCCACGGGCGACGAGTTGCCGTAGTTATCTACGGAAATAACGTCGTAGCCCTTGTTGAGCAGTTCGATGTCGGTGTGAGTGGCGATGAATCCAGCACCGCCCGTAACCAGAACAGTAGTCATATTCCCTCCTTTGGAAGGACTTGCCTTCGGTTTTTCCTTCAGTATTGAGCTTACTTCACTTGACCTGTTTCACCTAGCGGCAAAACCAAGGCTTTCGAGGAATGTTTGCGTGGTGGCTTTCTGCTTGAAGACGGCCGTGTTGCCGAGGATGCGGTAGCAGACGCTGCCGAGCTCGTCGTGTACGGCTTGGCGGATGGCCTCGCGGTCGTGGTTTCCGGCCAACGTTTCAGCGAGTTCGCCCCATTCGAGACTGAATTCGCTGACTTCATCGGGCAAATCGCGGCCTTCGGCGAGCGCCTCTTCGACAATGCCGAGCTGGTCGACGAGCCGTCCGGGCAGAATGAACAAGCCTTGGGCCTCGATCAGTCCGATCGGCTCCTGCTTGACCGGCCAGTATTCGGGGTGTGCATGGAAAATACCTTCCGGGTACTCGTCGCTGATCGCATTGTTGCGGAAGATGAGACTCATCTCATAGCCGCGTTCGGTGATGATCGCGCTGGGCGAGAGGGCGGATTGGCGGTTGCCATCCGCGTCATGGCTGGCGATGCCGTTCGCCGCGTCGTCATAACCGACCCATGCCTCGCGGATGATGTCGGATACGTCGATGATGCTCTGGCGACTCTTCGACACCACGCGCACGGCGGTGCCGGGCCAGTCAAGGATTTCAACCACGGCGTCCGGATAGTCGGCAAGTGTGAAGGCGGCCCAAGTGGCGGCCTTGTGCATCGGCAGCAGTTCGCCGCCGCCCTGGTAATGGTCATGGGCGAGCACCGAGCCGCCGATGCGAGGCAGCGCGGCGTTGCATCCGAGGAAGTATCCGGGGAAACGGTCCACGAAGTCGAGCAGATGGCCGAAGGTGTCGCGGTCCACATGCATCGGCGTGTGGTCGGTGTTCACGCAGATGCCGTGCTGGTCGAAGTAGCCGTAGGGCGAGAACTGCCAGAACCATGACTCGCCGCCGAGCGTGACCGGCAAGGTGCGCAGCGTGCGCTTGTCACGTCCGGCGAAGCCCTCGTTCTCATGGCAGATCGTGCACTTCGGGTAGCCGCCGGCCACGGCGTTGCCGGCCGCCGCCTTCTTCATGTTCTTGAATTCGGGTTTGGCGAGGTTGATGGTCACCGTCAGCCCGTGCGAGTCGAAGCGCGGGTTCCGGTCGAGCTGGGCACGCTTGACATAATTGTTGGCCACACAGTAGTCGTAGAACCATTGCATGGCGGCCATGCCGCCATCCCGGTGCTCGACGAGCAGGAATCGGTCGTCGAGATCAGCGGGGTTGGCGGAGAGGATGCCCATGATGGTGTCGGCGTAGGCCGGGCCTTCCTCCGGCTTGAAAAGGCCGGCGGTTGTGGCGGCGGCGCGGAAGGCGGCGAGCAGGGGGTCGGGGGTCTTTTCGCCATAGGGGGCCTGGCTTCGGCTGCCAACAATGTCTTGGACTACGTCTGACACTGACGCCGCCGACGTTGTGGTTTTGGGTCCGGGGTAGGAATCTAGGCGGAAGAGGGCGAAGATTTGGTTGCGGGTCCAGTCTGCGTTGCGTGGGTCAAGGTCAAGATGGGCCAAGGCATAATCGATCAGGGCGTCGATGCTGGCGTATACCTCGGTCAGCTGATCGTTCATTGCTCTGCCTCCATCATGCTGGTTCGGGTATGGTTCGGCTGACGGCTCACCTGGCAGCCTCCATGATGTCGGCTACGATGGCGCGGGTTTCGCTGGCCTTCTGCTCCATCTCCTGCACGAGTTTGATCTGGGTGCGGGTGCGCACCAGATTATGCTCGGGGTACTTGGTGGCAAAGTAGATATCGCCTTCCAAGTAGTCGGCGAGAAAGCGCATGCCGCATTCCATGGTGAGCAGGTTGCCGCTGAACGGCAGCAGTTCGGCCTCGCGCGCGGTGATGCTGCCGCGTAGTTCGCCCACGAAGCCTTCCGTGTAGGCGCGGAACAGCTCGGTGCTGAAATGCACCTTGCTGAGGTCCTTTTCGTCTTCCAGAGCAGTGGACGCACCAAAGCGTATGGAATCGCCGAAGTCGAACAGCATGGAGCCGGGCATGATGGTGTCGAGATCGATGATCGCACGCGCCTTGCCGGTGGTGGCGTCCATGAGGATGTTGTTGAGCTTGGTGTCATTGTGGGTCACGCGCAGCGGAATCGAACCGTCCCTGAGCCCATCCATCACGACGGCATACTGGTCGGCGTGACTCAGATAGAAGTCGATTTCCGGCTGGCATGCGGCGGCGCGGCCGAGCTTGTCCGCGGCGAGGGCGGCCTTGAAGTCCTCGAAACGATGCGGGGTGTCGTGGAAGTGGGCGATGGTTTCGGTCAGCTGGCTGGCGTCGAATTCGGACAGGAAGTTCTGGAAGTCGCCGAATGCGCTGCCGGCTTCGCGGAACACGTCCGGGTTCGGCACGAGGTTGTAGGACACGGTGTGTTCGATGAACTTGTAGACGCGCCATGCGCCGCCATCGATCTCGGCCCAGGTGGCGCCTGAGGTGGTGGGCACAATGTCCAGCGTCTCTTTGCCCTGAGCCTTGAGAGTGGAGGTGACCAGTTCGACATTGCGCATCAGATTCACCGTATCGGGGAAGATGCTGGTGTTCATCTGCTGGAGGATGTAGCGGGGGCCGTCCGTGGTCACCAGATAGGTGGTGTTGATGTGGCCGTCTCCGTAAGGTTCGATACCGGTCACGGCACCTTCCAGCGCAAAATGCGAGGCGATGCCGAATAAATCTTCATTGCTTTCAGTCATGATGGGTCCGTTCTCCAAAACGTGGGATCAGGCTTCACGCCAGGCGATACCGCTGTCAGGCAGGTCGAAGTCCTCGGTGGTGCCGTCGGCCAAAGTCACCGTGGTCTTCTGCGGCTGATCGGTGTTGTTGATTACGCAATACAGCCCTTGCTCGGGGAAGTGTGCCACTTCGCATTCCGGATTGGACGAGCTCCAGGCCGCATACTTGTCTTCGTTGTGGGAAGCGTAGAACAGCACGCGTTCCAGCAGTCGGGCGTTGGCCGCCGAATAGGGCAGGCCGGAGATGTACACGCCGCGGCCCTTGCCATAATCGTTGGTCGCGAGCTGTACCTGGCCGCCGTCCGCGCGCAGCAGGGTCACGTTTTCATTGACCGGATACGTGTTGAGCACGGGTTCGCCGAAATCGATGCCGCCCAACGGCTTGATGGACTGGCCGCCGCCGCAGCCGCTCAGCGGGATGCGGTAGCCGGCCTGCTCCCAAGCCTCGCGGGCCGCCGGGTCGACCGGCACATCGGCGGTGATGAAGTGGTCCGGCACCACCGGCGGGAAATACTTGTCCACCGAAAGGGTCTGATAGCGCTCCTCGTCCACGCCAATCACGTCGGCCAGCTGGAAGAACCGGCCCGTTTGGAAGCGCGGTGCCGAGCTCGGCTCGCCCACGCCCACGAACGCGCCGCCGCCACGCACCCAGGCGCGCACGGTTTCCACGAGCTTCGGGTTGGTCCACACATCGCCGCCGGTGAATGCGGTGTCGACCGGGCCGCCGTTGATGATTACGTCGATATCGCTATCGATGCCATGCGCGAGTACGTCGTCGAAGCTGATGAACCGCACGTTCACGCGCATGCCGGACAGGGATTCCAGAATGCCGTAGTAGGAGTAGGTCTGCTTGTTGGGCAGGGCGTGTGCCACGGTGAACGCCATCCAGGAGCGCATCTTGCCCCAGGAATTCAGAATCGCCACGTTGAGCTCACCTTCGGCGGCCACCCCACCGGTGCGGTCGTGGATGTCGCGGAATTCGTTGGCGATATGGGTCACCGTGTCCACGAACTTCGGGAACTTGGCGGCCAGGGAGAGATAGCCGCCGTAGCCCATGCGGCTGATCGGCGAGCGCAGGATCGCGCGGCGGGCCTTGCGCCAGTTGTCGAGGCCTTCGATGCTCGGATCGTTGCCCTCGTAGAACGTGTCGGGGAAGAAGTACGGCAGGAAGCGGCCTTCGGTGTACTTGACGCCCGGAATATCGGCGATCATGCGGGTGGTGGTGCCGTCGCCGATGGAACCGACCACGGCGTCCAGGCCGAGTTCGTCGAATCCGTCCTTGTACGGTTCGGTGCCGATCCACTGGTCGCCGAGGAACATCATCGCCTCTTTGCCGGCGGCGTGGGACATGTCGGCGAGCTGCTTGACGTTTTCGCGCACGAAGCCGGAGAGGAAGTCGATCCAGTCGCGCTGGGCTTTTCTGGGCACGCGCCATGCGGAGTTGTAGGCACCGCCGTCCACGAAGTCCTCCGGGCGCAGGCGGTAGCCATACTTGGCTTCGAAATCATCCAGCGCACGCGGGCTTACGGTGCAGGCGCAACCAAACCAGTCGACGACCTTTTCGCGGCGCTTTTCATCGAACAGGAGCGTGAACTGGTAGAAGAACGTGGTGAATCGCACCACATCGGTCTGCGGGCTGTCCTTAAGCCACTGCTCGAACGTGTCGAACACGAACTTGCGGGTGGCCGGATGGTAGATGTCGAACGGGATCTCGTGTTCCTTGTCGCCCCAGTCGTTGGTCAGATGGTTGTACATCTCGACCGGGTCCCAGATGATGTAGGCCAGGAAACTCACCGTGTACTCATGCCATGCGGCAACGCCGCTCACATGCACGGTGTCCTCGTCCGCGTCAAGCGTCCAGTTCGCCGAATCAACGACCTCGCCGGTGGTGCGGTCTACAACCTCCCAATACTTGTGAGGGTCGGCATCACGATTCGGCTTCAGCTGCTCAGCGAAGAAGCTTTCCATCAGCGGAATATCAACCGTATCCGATTCGGCGAGAATGCGATCGGTCAGCAGATACACCTGTGGCGTCTCATCCATATGCAGCGTAATCCACTCGTTATGCGCGCGAGTCGGGAAATACGCATTGTAAATCTTCTTGCCCAAGGCAAGCACAGCCTCATCCAGATGCGTGCCATCGGAGTTACGAATGGCGTCTGCTCCCCACAGTTCGGCAAGCTCCTTGGTCTTCTCCGCAAAATTCTCCTCGCTAGGCAAGGTGAAGCGGCCGGTGCTAGTCATAGTCTCTCCTTTGAGGACATTGATTATTTTTTTGGATAATTAAATTGTAAACAATATATGCATATAAAACAAGAATCCGACACAACCGTCGGGCGTCCAGGATCCTGACTGTATAAATCCTTGAGAGTAGCCCCACGGCAACGCCGGAAGAGCGAATTGAACATCACCGGAGCTTCCCGGTCAGTTTCACCGACAATCTCATGACAAGAATCAGGAAGGCTCTGGATCGGTATGGTTGCGTGCTACTTATTGTTGAGAAGCCGTCCGGCGCCGGAAGGAGTAGCACGAGGCACCGGACGGCGGGAATTATTGGTCTTAGGCTGTCCGCTTAACGCGTCGCCTTCGGCCCCTGCAATTAAGGACTCGCCTACGGCGAGACTCAATGCTGCCTTCGCTCGGCTACCGCCTCGCTCGGGCCGACGCTACAGACAGCCCACCGGGCTGTCCGCTTAACGCGTCAGCCCTTGACCGCACCAGCGGCGAGGCCGGCCTGCCAGTAGCGCTGGAGACCGAGGAAGAGCACGATCACAGGCAGCACACCGAGCAGAGCACCCATCATCAGAGCGCCACGATCAGTGAAGGTAGCCAGAGAGACCATGCCGTACAGACCCAAGGTCACCGGCTTCAAGGTGTCGGAAGAGACCATCATCAACGGCAGCAGGAAGTTGTTCCAAGTGGCCACGAACAGGAACAGGAAGATCGTGACCATTGCCGGAGCCAGAATCCTCAACACAATGGTGAAGAAGATGCGAGCTTCGCTTGCACCATCGATACGCGCCGCCTCAAGCAGCTCGTTCGGCACTGAGGTCTGCGCGTATACGCGGCCCAGGAAGAAGCCGAACGGAGAGACGCAGCACGGGATGATGATGGAGAGCATCGTGTTGGTCAGGTGCATGGCATGGAAGATGGAGTACTGCGGAATGGTCAGCAGAGCGGCCGGCATCAGCATGCAGCCCATAATCACGCCAATGGCAAGGTTCTTACCCTTGAAGTTGAACTTTGCGGTAGCGTATCCCGCCATCACAGCCACGAGCGTACCCACCAGAGCGGAAACACCCGAGTAGATCAGGGAGTTCAGCACCCAGCGCCAGAACTGGCCACGGGTCCAACCAATCAGCGTGCCATAGTTCTTGGCGATGGCGGCAGGCAAATCGCTCAGACCCACGGCGAACCACAGACCGTTGCTGCCGGTCATCTGGCTCGGCGTCTTGGTCGAGGCGATGATGGCCCAGTAAATCGGGAACAGAAAGTAGATCAGCGCGAAGACCAGAACAACGATGGTGATGGTCTTGACCAGCGCGGAAGGCTGCATGGAACGAGGCAGGTCGTTGGCATGCTTGTCGCGAATCCTGTCAGCCTTCTTACGAGCGCGTGCGACCGCGCGGGATTCCTTATCAGTAGCTTCTACGGTGCTCATTCTGCGTTCACCTTCCTTTCAACGAGCGTGTAGACCACGGCGAGTACGCCAGCGATCAGTGCCATAACGATGGCCACAGCGGATGCAGGTCCGTCACCACCCGGGGTCAGCGTGCCCTGCGAGGTATTGAGGGCCATCATCATTGGCGTGTACGACTTGGAAATGCTCGGATCGGAAATCGACATCACCTGCGGCTCGTTGAACAGCTGGATGGTGCCGACGATGGAGAGCAGCATGGCAAGCAGGGCGGCTGCACGCACGTTCGGCAGCTTGATCTTCATGGCGATCTGGAAGCCACTGGCGCCATCGATGCGTGCGGCCTCGTACAGATCGTGCGGAATGGCCTGCAGTGCGGCGAGGAAGATCAGCATGTTGTAGCCGGTGAAGGTCCAGGTCGTGATGTTGGCCATAGAGCCGAGGACCACATTGTCGCCGAAGAAGTTCACCTTGATGCCGATGGCGGCAAGTCCCTTAACGATAGGGGAAATCTGGCCGTTGTAGAGGTACACCCAGATGATGGATGCGACCACGCCCGGAATGGCGTACGGCAGGAAGTAGCTCAGACGGAATGCGGTGATGTGCTTGACGATATAGGAATCGATGAGCATTGCCAGAGCAAGTGCCGCGATGATCATGACCGGCACCTGAATCACGGTGTAGAGCACTACCCTGCCCACGCCAGCCCAGAAGTTGCCGGAAGTAATAACGTATTGGAAGTTCTGAAGTCCGACGAACTTATCGACCAGTTCCCCGCCGCCGTATGCGCCACCGCCCGTGGTGACCTGGCGGAAGAAGCTGGAATAAATAGCCCAAATGATGGGAAGAATAAATACCAGAGCGAACAGGATGCCAAACGGTGCCATGAAGGCCCAGCCGGTACGATTCTCACGCTTCACAGCATCAGAAGCCTTTGGCTTATCGGCACGCCTGGCGACCCCCGTCTTCGCCGTTTTTGTTGTTGCAGTCATAGGGAAACCTGTCTTTCAAAAGAACAGTGAGAAATAGAAAGCACGTAATGCAGTTCGAATCGATGCAGTCAGATCAAACACAATTAATGATGAACCGAACTCGAGTAAAAGGAAAGGCCGGAGTGTTGAGCTCCGGCCTTTCGATGTGTGGTTGAGGATATCAGCGGCTGGAAGGAACCCTAACCGTTAATGTCACTCGGAAACAGACAGGCCGAAGTTCTTCAGCGTATCCACAGAGGTGGTCTGTGCGTCGGAGAAGATGTCTGCAACCTTGCCGGAGCCATCGGTGGCCTTGGCGGCGGTTTCGTTCATCTTGGCGGCGACTGCGGAGAAGCCAGGCATGTAGGTGAAGTCACCCATGTTGTTGTTAGCGGTCTTGAATTCCTTCATGATGTCCTGACCACCGAAGAAGGTGGACCACTCGGAAGGAGTCTCAGCGTCTTCAGTGGTAGCAGCCGGCACGAGGCCCTGGGAAACCAGATCAGGAACCTGGGTGTTGAACCAATCCAGGAACTCCATTGCTTCCTTCGGGTGCTTGGAGTTCTTCAGCACGGCCACGGCGGAACCACCGTCAGGGCCGGTCTTGCCAGCGTTGCCGAACCAGTCACCGAGCTGAGCGACCTGCCATTCGCCGGAGCCGGTGCCACCGGAGGAGGTCATGAACAGCGGGGCTTCCCAAGCGGCGGCCACAGTACCGATCAACGAGCCATCCTTGATGGATGCATCGAAGGACGGATCCCAACGCGGGTTGGTGGTGGCTGCCTTGGCGTCGAGCAGCTGCTGGTAGAAGTCAGCGGTTGCCTTGGAGCCATCGGTCTCGGTGTTGACGACCCAGGAGTCGCCCTTCACCTTGTACCAACCACCGGAGGCGCCAGCCAGACCGGAGATCATGTTGCCGGCCTCATCAGGCTGGTAGGACATGATGTACTTGCCAGCGGCGGCAGCGGTCTTGGCAGCGGCGATAAACTCATCGGCGGTCTGCGGAATCTCGGTGATGCCGAGCTTCTCGAACTCAGCCTTGTTGTAGAAGTAAACCAGCGGGCCGGTGTCCTGCGGCAGGCCGTAAGCCTTGCCGCCAACCTGAACCAGGCTGTACGGGCCGGATGCGAAGTCGTTCTTGTACTGCTCGGCATACTGGGTCACATCCTGCAGCAGACCCTTGGTGAAGACCTCAGGCAGCTCGGCGTAACCGACCTGAGCCAGATCCGGAGCCTCGCCGGACTTGACGTCGGTCTCAAGCTTCTTGATCATGTCAGAGGCCTTACCATCGAACTTGGTGGCCTTGACCTGAATATCCGGATGCTGCTTATTCCACTTGGCAACGATGTCGTTGACCAGAGTCATGCCCTCGGAATCCGGCAGACGGTGCATGTAGGTGATGTTGACCACGCCACCATCATCGGTGGTCTTCGTGTCGCCGGCAGTGTCGCTGCCGCAACCGGCCAAGCCCATTCCCATTGCTGCTACCGCGGCAAAAGCAGCCACGATGCGCTTATTGCGAGATACCATATCTCTACTCCTTCGTAGTGAAATCATCATCTCAGTGTGATGACTGATTACTAATGTATGCCCTCATTCTTTTATTGTCAACTTAGCTAACAATTACCGCGCGTCCCGTTGAGGCGAGTAGCATTAAACCGGTTCGATGCTCGATTGTGCGAGTTTGTTCATTTCATTAACTCCCCTTACAAAGCAACGTACTTTTGGTCCACCGGTAGGCCTAATGAGATATTGGATAGCGGCAACAATCCAAGACGTTAGCTTGCAATCGTCCACCGCAAATTGCAAGCACTTGCCAACATTATCGGTTTTCAGGTCGCCGGCGCGATACCCGACCAGGGGGCACCGCACCTTAATGAGACGCTACACGAGCAGTCTCAGCAACTGGTAGAGCTGCCACAGGCTACGCACGTTGAAGTGCGTGCCGTCAACCGTGGCGTTCGCCTCGCCATCGCCCATATGGACGATCACGGTGCGCCCGTTCACGGTCAGACTACCGTGCATCGTGATATGATTCATCTTGCAACCTTGTTGATTAAAGGCGCAAGCCGGTAATCAACGCAAAGGCCCGATGCTGCAAACGTCGGGCCTTTTCTTATCGGCTCACGCCGATCGGCCCGTCATATCAACGGGGACACCGCATGTTACGGCATCACAAACCAATATATCAGCACCCCGGCGGCAATCAAGAAGACAGGTTCCAGAAAAAGAAAAAAAGGGCCTGGGCATGTTGCCCAGGCCTCGGTTCGCGGACAGGGCGAGATTCGAACTCGCGGAGGGTTGCCCCTCAACGGTTTTCAAGACCGTCTCTTTAGGCCGCTCAGACACCTGTCCTGATGCGCGTTCACACGCGCAAGTATTCATTATACAGAAGGGAGGGATGTTGATATTCGGCAGTGCGGTCGGTCTTGGATTCGCCTGCTGGCTATCAGCGATCTCTCCCTCAGTAATCTCTCCCTCAGTCAGCTACGCTGACAGCTCCCTCATCAGAGGGAGCTAAAGCACGATGAGACTCAGGCCTCCCACTTCGTGGGCTCGATAACTTCCTTGCCGCCCATGTAGGCGCGCATGGCCTTCGGGATCTCGATGGAGCCGTCCTTCTGCTGGTGGTTCTCCATGATAGCGACCAGCCAACGGGTGGTGGCCAACGTGCCGTTCAGGGTGGAGACCGGGCGGGTGCCGCCGTCTTCCATACGCTCGCGGATGTTCAGGCGGCGAGCCTGGTACTCGGTGCAGTTCGAGGTGGAGGTGAGCTCGCGGTAACGGCCCTGGGTCGGCACCCAAGCCTCGCAGTCGAACTTACGGGCGGCGGAGGAACCGAGGTCGCCGGCGGCGGTATCGATGATGCGGTAGGGCACCTCGACCTTGGCGAGCATCTCCTGTTCCATGGCCAGCAGGTGCTCGTGCTCCTTGTAGGAGTCCTCCTGCTTGGCGTAAACGAACATCTCCACCTTGTCGAACTGGTGGACGCGGATGATGCCGGAAGTATCCTTGCCTGCGGCACCGGCCTCGCGGCGGTAGCAGGAGGACCAACCGCAGTAGCGCAGCGGGCCGTTGCCGAGGTCGAGGATCTCGTTCTCGTGCATGCCGGCGAGCGCCACTTCGGAAGTGCCGACCAGGTACTGGTCATCGGGCTCGCGCAGACGGTAGATCTCGTCGGCGTGGGAGTTCAGGAAGCCGGTGCCGCGCATGACCTCGGGGCGCACGAGCGTCGGGGTGATGGCCAGCGTGAAGCCGTGCTCTTCGGCCTGGTCCACGGCCATGGTGAGCATGGCAATCTGCATGCGGGCCACCTGGCCACGCAGGAAATAGAAGCGGGAGCCGCCGACCTTGACGCCGCGGCGCATATCGATGCCGGCCACGCCGGTGCCGAGGGTCAGGTGGTCCTTGGGCTCGAAGCCTTCGGCCGCGAAGTCGCGAATCTGGCCAACCTTCTTGACGACCACGTAGTCATCCTCGCCGCCTTCGGGAGCTTCGGGCTCCACGATGTTGGAGAGCTTCCACATGGCGGTGGTGTATTCCTCGGCTGCGGAATCGGCCTTGGACTTGTATTCGGAGACCTTCTGGGACAGTTCCTTGGTTTCGGCGATGAGCTTGGCCTTCTCGTCCGCCGGGGCGGAGGCGACCTTCTTGCCGATTTCCTTCTGCTGGGCGCGAGCCTCTTCGAAGGCCTTCAGCGCCTCACGACGTGCGGTGTCGGAGGAGAGCACTTCGTCGACGAGCTCCACGGACTCGCCGCGCTTGCGCTGGGATTCCTTGACGATATCGGTGTGTTCACGGATGAATTGAATATCAAGCATGGGCACCAGACTAGCCGCGTAAGCAGACACCGACAATGGCCGAATGCGCGGGAGTCACGCGGAAATCACAGGGAAGCCCGGGAAAGTCCGCGGACGGGTCCACCCGGCCAATTTCGTCAGATGAGACGCGATTGAACCATAATCACGCCCCACGGGGCTGTTGCGTGCAGGAAATGTTCACGTACGGCGCACCATGGCCGCAAACGACCTCCCCACCGATAACAATAGGAGCCATGCCTCAGCCTGCCCTCACCGTGTTTCTGATCATCGCCGCAATCGCCATTGTGGTGGTGCTCATCGCCGTCATCGTCATCGCTCTGCGCGCGCAGCGCCGCCGCAAGCTGGCTCAGACGCTGGAGAAGCGCCGGGACGACGAGGTGCAGTACGCCTTCATCGTGAATCCGTCCAAACCGCAGGCCGAAGCCCGCAGGCTGCATATCCAGAGGTTCTGCGAGGCCAAGGGGCTCAATCGCATCCGCTTCTACGACACCCAGCTTGACAAGGACGGCAGGGTCTGCGCGCTTGAGGCGCTGGAGGACGGCGCCGACGTGGTGATCGCGGTCGGCGGCGACGGCACAGTGCGCACGGTGGCGAGCGCCGTCTCCGGCACCGGCCATGCGCTGGGCATCATCCCCATCGGCACCGGCAACCTGTTTGCCCGCAATATGGGCGTTCCCGTGGACGATATCGACGCCGCGCTGACCGTGGCCACCTCCCACGGCTCCCGCCTGGTGGACATGGGCCGTCTCACCCTGCTCGACCACCCGGAGGACGACCACGGCCACGCCTTCCTCATCATCGCCGGCATCGGCTTCGATGCGGCCATGATCGACGACACCAACCCCGAGCTCAAGGCGAACATCAGCTGGCTCGCCTACTTCGTGGGCGGCGTGAAGAACCTGTTCGCGCCGAAGTTCCGCGGCACGCTGACAGTCACCAGCGCCGACGGCTCGACCCACACCATCAAGAATCTCGATTTCCGCACGGTGATGGCCGGCAACTGCGGCCAGATTCCCATGTTCTCGCTGATGCCGGCGGCATCCTATGACGATGGTCTGCTGGACTTCGAAATCATCGACACCACCGGCGGCATCCTCGGCTGGGCCAACCTGTTCGGCGACGTGGTGCACCAGACGATCATCGGCAAGCCCGAACAGAACCCGCTGTCCACGAACTCGACCATCGAACAGGTTCAGGGCGTCAGTGCCGAAATCACATTGGAAAAGCCGGCCAAAGCGCAGGTGGACGGCGACATGCTACCGGAGACCAAACATATTCGTTTCTCAGTGGATCATCGCGCGCTGATCGTGCGCGTACCCGACGCCTCCGCGCTGGAAAAGACCGCACAGGCCGCTGCCTCAAACGCCACCTCGGATTTCGCCGAAATGACCGGCACGCTCGAGCCGATTCGCTGATCCGCTACGATGCGTGGCCGGTGACTCGGGCGACGTGCATTGCCAGATAGGCGGTTTCGTCGTCGCTGATATCCGTGTCGAGGCGCAGTTCGAGCAGGGAGGCGATGGTTCGCGCGCATCGTAGCGCGGCGGGATAGGACTCACGAATCACCTTCATCACCGGTGCCGGCTCATCCGTCAGTTGCTGGTGCTGGTGGATGCGTACGAACAGGTAACGCAGATGGGTGATGAACCTGCCCACATTCACGGAACTGCGGTCCAACGTGATGCCGTAGCTGTGGTCGATAATGTCAAGCAGTTGCTGGATCACGCCCGTCATCGTATACGTATAGGACAGGTCGCCGGTGGCGAAGCCGGCGTTGACCAGATGCATGGCAAGCGCGGTGGCCTCGCCGTCCGGCAGCGTGACGTCGAGCCGCGCATTGAGCGATGCGAGCATCGCACGCCCCTGCGCGTATTCCTGCGGGTACAGGTTGCTCACCTCGCCGAGCAGCGGGTAGGTAATGTCGATGCCGCGCCGCACCCGCTCCACCGCATTCGCCACGTGATCCGACAAGGCCATGACCAGCGTGGTGCTGCCGGTCTCACGCTCCCCCAGTCCGGCTTCCTGCATGGATTCGACGACCACGCGGATGATTTCGGGCGGAATGTCCGCCAGCATCTGCGCCAGATGGTCCGGGTCACGCCCGTCCGACGGCACGAAGGTGCGCACGACTTTCGACTCGTCGACCGTCTGCCCCGGCTTGGCCTGGAACCCCAGTCCACGGCCGGTGAGAATCACCTCACCGCCGTCGCCGCCTTTGGCGAGCACGACGTTGTTGTTGAACACTCGCAGTATTTCCATGGCATCCTTTCGCAACGTCATTGTTCCACATCGATGATCGGGCTGCCGGCTGATACGGTTTTGCAGTCACCGCCGTTGTTGTCGCCGCTACCGTCGCCGATCAACGGCGTGACCACGGTCAGTTCAGCGGCGTTGACCACCGTCACCACCACCACAACGCTGTGCCCGGCCGCCGCGACTTTGCCGAAATCCACGGTGGCCAGTGGCTCTCCCGCCGCGATCCGCTCGCCTTTAGCCACGACCACAGCGAATCCCTCGCCATCCATATCGACGGTGTCAATGCCGATATGAACCAGCACCTCGATGCCGCCATCGGTTTTAATGCCGAAGGCATGGCCGGTTCGGGCCACGGTTTTCAGCATGCCACTGACCGGTGCGAGCACGGCTGTCTCACCGGTCGTCTCCGGCACGACGCCTACACCCTCCCCCAGCGCGCGGGAGGCGAACACCGGATCGCCAGTCGCTTCCAGATTCATCAACCGGCCGGCGACCGGCGACAGGATGGCGTTGGAGTCAGGAGTCCGATCGGAGGCAGGCCGCGATGGGGAATCTTCCGCAGACTCCGCATCCGACGATGTCGCGCCAATCCCTCTCACCGCATCCTGCGAGCGTACGTTCTCGCCCGCCGAGACCATCTGCGCCTCCGTGGCGCGCGGCGGCGTACGGTACCCGAACAGCACCGTCAGCACCATCGCCATTACAAACGCAACGGCGATGGACAGCGCGTACACCCACATTCTGTCAAACACCGGAATCGTCAGCAACGAGGAGAAGGCGAACGCCGTAGTCGTGACGCCCCGGACCATCTGACCGGATGGCAGCACGGACGGGAACAGCCAGCCAAGCACCGCGCTGGTCACGCCGCCGGCCGCGCAGCCGGCGAGCAGCCAGCGGTAGACGCGGCGGTGATGCAGATGGATGCCGTACAGGCTCAGTTCCGAAACGCCACCCAGCAATCCCGCGAGCAACGCCCCCACCGCGGTCTGCCGCATGGCCGAATCCTTGCCGCGTACGGCCAGCACGAGCACGCCAGCGGTGGCACCGAAGCAGGCAAAGTTCCATACACCCATCGGACCTTGGACGAAATCGTAGCCGAGCGCCTGAATGTTCATCAGCATCAGGGCATTCAACGGCCAGTGCAGACCGAGCGGCACGAGAAACGGGTAGAGCATCGGGATGATGAGCGCGAATAGGAACGGCACGTGCGCGTTAAGCCATGCTGTGGCCGCTCCCAGCCCACCGCCGAGCCATATTCCCAGAGGCCCGATAACCAGTATGGTGAGCGCAAAAACGACGACCAGTGAGAGGAATGGCACGAACACCAGCTGTACGCTGTCGGGAATGACGCGCTTCAACCCGTGGTAGACCACGGCGAGCACGGCAGCCATGAGCAACGGCACGAAGACGTTGCCGCCGTAGTCGTTGAGTTGAATCGGTATGCCGAACGCCGACACGGTGCAGGTTTCGGTGCCGAATACGGCGTTGGCCGAGCATTGAATCGCCCCGGAGAGGGCGCTGGATACGGACGTCCCGGACATTCCGGACATCACGCCAGTAAACTGCGGGGTCATCAGCGCGGCCATAATCGCGCCGCCGAGCCAGGGGTCGACGTCCAGTTTCTTGGCCGCATTGTAGGCGATCATAATCGGCAGAACGGTGAACACACCCTCCCAAATCGCCTTGAGTAGTATCCAACCGGTGGACGTCTCGCCATCAGGCACAATGCCGAGTGCAACGATCACGTTGACGATGGCGATGACCAGCGAGGCACCGAGTAGCACGCCCAGAATCGGGCGGAACGAGTCGGACAGGTAGTCGAAAAACGCGGCAGCCCGGGCACGGGCGGCACTGCCCCACTCGCGGATGGTACGAGGCATGAAGTGACGGGATGTATTGGCTGGGCCGTGACTCTGCTCGGTGTCGGTATCGCGCAATGGTGCGACGTCGTCGGAAAGGTTCGGCGCGGACTGCGTAGGCTGCGTAGGCTGAGTGGATTGCGTTGACTGAGTGGATTGCGTTGACTGAGTGGATTGCGTTGACTGAGTGGATTGCGTTGACTGAGTGGATTGCGTTGACTGAGTGGATTGCGTTGACTGAGTGGATTGCGCGGACTGCGTTGGCCGCGACGCCGCCGATGGTAATTGCGTTGCCGGAGTCAATCGCGCTGCCTGCATCCGAACGATCTGCTCGTACACCGAGGCGACCGCTCCGCCGATGATGACCTGATAACGATTGCCGGTTCGCGGGAATGCGCCGAGGACTCCGGGGATGGATTCGAGACCGTGCTGGCTGACCTGGCCGGCGTCGTCCAGTTCGAAGTGCAGTCGCGTGGCGCAATGGGTCAGGTTGGTGATGTTCGCGGAGCCGCCGACGGCATCAACGATGCACGCCGCAATCACTGCAGGCGTTGCGTTCGATGCGTTCGCCACGGTTCCTCCTTGCTGCCGTATGCCACTGTGTTCCATTATCGGCGCTGGGTGCCCCAAAAGCACGGCAATGCCGGCAAAGCATCGCGAAACGGCAACTATGCGCTACGGTGCTCCGCGATAGCGTTCCGCTATGGTGTTCCGCCGCACCCGTTCTCCGTATTTGCCGCAGCGCCCATTCCGACTTCATTCCACCATGCAGAATCCTGCAATCGTTGTCAAAAATCATCGTTTTTTGCCGCCTATTCGGAGTGTCGCGACCGAGAAAGTCGTATCCTATCTTTCACACACGTTGCGTAGCAGGGTTGTTACTCAAAATGAGGCAAGACCTGGAGTGACGTGGAATTTGCGTATCGTAATATGCGAATTCCACGTTGTTCCAGGTCTTTTTTTGTTTTCGGGCGACTTCAGGCAATCGAAGCCTGACCTTGCATGCGGCAGAGGGGCCACGCGGCAGGCGCGGCCCGTCAACGGCGAAAGGACAAGGCAATGACGACGACAACGGCATCACCCGTATCGAAGCAGACGGCATCCGCGGCACAGGAGACCGGCGCAACCGGTGCAGCGGCCACCGCAATCGAAACCATCGAAACCGGCGTGGCCGGGGTGGCGGACGCGGCCACAAACGCGGCAGCAAACGCAATCGAGGACCTCGAAGCCGCCGAATCACGCGGCTTCTCCACGCGCTTCCCGCTCAACAGCGCATTCATCTTCACCTTCGGCGCGCTCGGCGGCATGCTGTTCGGTTTCGACACCGGCATCATCTCCGGCGCCTCCCCGCTTATCGAATCAGACTTCGGCCTGAGCGTCTCCCAGACCGGCTTCATCACCTCCTCGGTGCTGATCGGCTCGTGCGCAGGTGCGTTGTCGATCGGCGCACTGTCTGACCGGTTCGGCCGCAAGAAGCTGCTCATCGTCTCCGCGCTGCTGTTCCTGCTCGGCTCAGGCCTGTGCGCCTCCTCCACCGGATTCGCGATGATGGTGTGCGCCCGCATCATCCTGGGCCTCGCCGTCGGCGCGGCCTCCGCCCTGACCCCGGCGTACTTGGCCGAACTGGCGCCGAAGGAGCGTCGCGGCTCACTGTCCACGCTCTTCCAGCTCATGGTCACCTTCGGCATTCTGCTGGCCTACGCCTCCAACCTCGGATTCCTGAACCACAACCTCTTCGGCATCCGCGACTGGCGCTGGATGCTCGGTTCGGCGCTGGTGCCGGCCGCCTTGTTGCTGCTCGGCGGCCTGCTGCTGCCCGAATCCCCGCGTTATCTGGTGAACAAGGGCGACACCCGCAACGCCTTCAAAGTGCTTACGCTGATTCGCAAGGACGTGGATCAGACCCAGGTGCAGATTGAGCTGGACGAAATCAAGGCCGTGGCCGCACAGGACACCAAGGGTGGCGTGCGCGAACTGTTCCGTATCGCTCGTCCAGCGCTGGTGGCCGCCATTGGCATCATGCTGTTCCAGCAGCTCGTGGGCATCAACTCGGTGATCTACTTCCTGCCGCAGGTGTTCATCAAAGGCTTCGGCTTCCCTGAAGGCGACGCAATCTGGGTGTCGGTGGGCATCGGCGTGGTGAACTTCGTGAGCACCATCGTGGCCACGCTTATCATGGATCGTTTCCCGCGCAAGGGCGTGCTGATCTTCGGTTCCATCGTGATGACCGTTTCGCTCGCAGTGCTCGCCGTGATGAACTTCGTGGGCGACGTGGCCGTGCTGGCCGTGCCGACGATGATTCTCATCGCTTTCTATATCCTCGGCTTTGCGGTCTCGTGGGGCCCGATCGCCTGGGTGCTTATCGGCGAGATCTTCCCGCTGAGCGTGCGCGGCATCGGCTCCTCCTTCGGCTCGGCGGCGAACTGGCTGGGCAACTTCATCGTCTCCCAGTTCTTCCTCGTGCTGCTCGATGCGTTCGGCAACAATGTGGGCGGCCCGTTCGCGATTTTCGGCGTGTTTTCGGCCCTGTCCATCCCGTTCGTGATGCGCTTGGTGCCCGAGACCAACGGCAAGTCGCTGGAGGAAATCGAGGAGGAAATGACCAAGCGCTAGACAACCGGCACACGATTCGCACAAAAGTTGACAACTCTTAACATAATCGTACCCAACGTGGCGAAAAAACGTGGCAGAATAGGGAGCATGGTAGCAAACAATGCGGGTCAGCCCGCCACCCCAGCAGATCTGATCAATGTCGATGAGGTTATCGGCAAATACTATGACCTCGTCCCCGATCCCGAAGTCCCCGAGCAGCGTGTCATCTTCGGCACCTCCGGCCACCGCGGATCGTCCCTGAAGACCTCGTTCAACGAGGCCCACATCATCGCCATCTCCCAGGCCATCGCCGAATACCGCAAGAAGGCCGGCGTCACCGGCCCGCTGTACCTCGGCTCCGACACCCACGCGCTGTCCGGCCCGGCCAAGAAGACCGCCATCGAGGTGCTCGTCGCCAACGGCGTGCACGTGCGCGTCGATTCCCGTGACGACTTCGTGCCCACCCCGGTGGTCTCCCAGGCCATCCTGACCCACAACCGTGCGGCCGACGGCACCCAGCGCTTCGAGGGCGAGGGCCTCGCCGACGGCATCGTCGTCACGCCGTCCCACAACCCGCCCACCGACGGTGGCTTCAAGTACGACCCCGTCACCGGCGGCCCGGCTCCGGCCGAGACCACCAATGCCATCGCCGCTCGCGCCAACGAGCTGCTCGGCGACTTCAAGTCCATCAAGCGTGTGCCCTACGAGGAGGCCATCAAGTCCGAGTACGTCGAGGGCTTCGACTTCCGCGAGCACTACGTGGACGACCTGGAGAACGTCATCGACTTCGACGTGATCCGCAACTCCGGCGTGCGTCTGGGCATCGATCCGCTCGGCGGCGCTTCCGTGAACTACTGGCCGCTCATCAACGAGAAGTACGGCCTGAACATCGGCGTGGTGCGTCCTGAGGTCGACCCGACCTGGCGCTTCATGACCATCGACCACGACGGCAAGATCCGCATGGACCCGTCTTCCCCGTACGCCATGAAGGGCCTGGTCGACGAGCTCAACGCCGGCGCTTGGGACAAGTACGATCTGGTCGGCGGCACCGACCCGGACGCCGACCGTCACGGCATCGTCTGCCCGAACTGGGGCGTGATGAACCCGAACCACTACATCGCCGTGTGCGTGGAGTACCTGTTCGGCGGCAACCGTCCGGGCTGGCCTGAGGGCGCAGCCGTGGGCAAGACGCTGGTCTCCTCTTCCCTGATCGACCGCGTGGCCGCATCGATCAACGCGAAGGTCATCGAAGTGCCGGTGGGCTTCAAGTGGTTCGTGGACCCGCTGTTCAGCGGCGAAGTCGCCTTCGGCGGCGAGGAGAGCTCCGGCATGAGCTTCCTGCGCAAGGACGGCCGCGTGTGGACCACCGATAAGGATGGTCTGATCCCCGACCTGCTGGCCGCCGAGATCACCGCCAAGACCGGCAAGAACCCGGCCCAGCTTCACCAGGAGCAGGTCGAGCGCTTCGGCGAGTCTTGGTACAAGCGCGTCGACACCCCGACCACGCTGGAGCAGAAGGCCAAGTTCGCCAAGCTGACCGGTGATGATGTGGCCGCCACGCAGCTGGCTGGCGAAGACATCACCGCCAAGCTGACCGAGGCACCGGGCAACCACGCCAAGATCGGCGGTCTGAAGGTCACCACCAAGGACAACTGGTTCGCCGCCCGCCCCTCCGGCACCGAGAACATCTACAAGGTGTACGCCGAGTCTTTCGTCTCCCCCGAGGCTCTGGACAAGGTGCTCGACGAGGCCACCGTCGTGGTAGACAAGGCCCTGAGCGAGTGAAATCGCTGCGTTAGTCGCGTTCACCGCAACTAATAAGGCTCTGCATTGGATTCATACAATCCACTGCAGAGCTTTTTTAGCGCATATGCAGTTCGCGACCACTGAAACACGCAGGTCAACGGTTCTCCTCATGCACCGTGACTGCATTTTCTCAACATCACTGCAGGGCAGGACGGCCAGATGACCGCGAAACGTTCGCCTGCCTACCATCATCATTGTGGGGTCACAGCGGCCAGATGACCGCCGAAGCGTTCGGTCGGCTTGCATCATGGTCGAGTTTTAACATCGTTGTGGGACGCCACGACGAATTTGCCCATTCCAGAGTTGCCATCCCACAAAAGCGTGGGACAACAGCTAAGTCAATCGTTTTACATTTTCCCCCATCCCACACACTCAAACTGGAAACCCCGGAAAGACGCCATTCCTGCCACACCCGTCACAGCCATTACCCGAGGGGCCGTGGGACGCCACGCAAAAATCGGCAAAACACGCGTAGCGTCCCACACCCATTGGCGCAAATCCACGCCCAATGCACCGCCCCCCCCCCCAATCGACCACTATGACACAGGCGGGTTCTAGTGATCGTTGCAACACCTGACCTACCGCAAGGAGGGTCAGGTGACCAGAAGCCACCGAAACGAAGACCGTGGCGGGGAACACCGTTGGACGTTCAACGGCGTCGAATATCCGACGAGGAAGCTGATGTGCGAGGCGAGACGCGCCGAGTACGTGCGCCTGCTGGACGAGGAAGGCATGAACTTCACCCAGGCCGCGCACGCGGTCGGCGTCTCGAAACGCACCGGCAAGGCGTGGCGCAACGGCAGGACGCGCGCCACGGGAAGGAACGAGAAACCCCTGGTGGACTGGTATCGTTCCACCATGGACAAACCCAAGACCCTCCATCCGCGCTACCTGAGCCAGGAGGAGCGCATCCAGATCGCGGACCGTCTGCGTCTGGGCGATTCGATCCGCGCCATCGCCCGCCTGCTGGGCCGCGACCCCGGCACGGTCAGCCGCGAGGTCGAGCGCAACAGGAATCCCGAGTCCGGCGGTTACGAGCCTTACCGCGCCCAGCAGAAGGCCGCGGACCGGCTCAAACGCCCCAAACCGCGCAAGGCGGCCGAGGGCACGCGACTGTGGGACGAGATCGCCGCCGGGTTGCGCAGGCATTGGAGCCCGGAGCAGATAGCCAACCGGCTGAGGCTGGACTTCCCGGATAATGGGGATATGCACGCGAGCGTCGAGACGATCTACCAGGCCATCTACCTGCAGGCCAGGGGCGAACTCAAGCAGGAGCTGAAACGCGCCATGAGGCAGGGGCGAACCGCCCGCAGACCCCAAGGCGGCCAAGGCCGCAAACCCCGTTTCCGCGAACCCATGGCCATGATCTCGGAGCGACCCCCGGAGATCGAGGACCGGGCGGTCCCGGGCCACTGGGAGGGCGATCTCATCACCGGCAGCCGCAACAAAAGCGCCATCGGCACGCTCGTCGAGCGCACCACCAGGTTCACGATCCTGCTGCACCTGCCCGACGGGCACGACGCCGAACACGTCCAGCAGGCCATCATCGACAAGATGCAGCACCTGCCCAAACTCCTGCGCAACAGCCTGACCTGGGACCAGGGAGCGGAACTCGCCCTGCACAAACGGATCGGCGCCTCGCTGGACATGGCCGTCTACTTCTGCGACCCGCACTCCCCGTGGCAGCGCGGCACCAACGAGAACACCAACGGGCTCCTGCGCCAGTACTTCCCCAAAGGCACCGACCTATCCGTCTACCCGGAGGACTACCTCGACGCGGTCGCCGAGGAACTCAACGACCGGCCACGCAAAACCCTCGGGTTCATGAAACCAAGCGAGAAGATCATCGAACTGCTCGACGCCGCGTGATAACCTCAACAACCGACAACGTGACCATGGAAGGCCGCTCAAACCTCAGGTGTTGCAACCACCACTAGAATCTGCCACATTTCCCTCCACAATCGAACACTAGTCATTCACGAAATCCATCACTACGAGGCATCGCAATCGAACGGCATGCAATATCAAGCACACACCACAACAACAGGTCGTACAAATATTGCCTTTACATCAGTCCATTTCGGACATTATGGTCACAGCAGGCTCTGCGACAACTCTTCAAGAGACATGGCAACTACATGAAACTCGAATACGGCACCGCGCGAAGCAAGCGCCCTCGCCACGTTGAAAGCGAATTCAGCACGAGCGTCCTCGTTAGCGATACTTGCCGCCGTGGCGACGAAGACCAGCCATCTCCGCCCGACCAGCACACCCCTTTTCTCTTGGTCACGGCGCCATTGAGCCTTACTCGTACGATGATGATCGCCATCATATTCAACAGCGACCTTGAACTCTGGCCACGCTAAGTCCAACGTTATGGGAGCTCCAGATGCAAAAGCCGCATCCGGCACCACATAGTTCGCAACCGGCTGTGGAATCCCATGCGCTACCAGAGAGAGTCGTTCTTCTGATTCTTTGGGCGAATCAGCACCAGGTGATATCAGCGGCAATGCTCGAACGCAGGACGGGCGCCCTCTGAATCGGGTAAATCGCTCCACGAACTTCACCAGATCCTGATAGATTGCAGCAGCATCACGATCCTTGGCCAATACTGGCTGTTTGCTCGTAGCAGCGATGACGGCATCCCCGAGCACAATCAGGGACTCAAAAGAAACATACGGGGCAAGTTGGGCCCATACGTGAAACAGGTCCAGCGCAAACACGTGTTGGTTCATTTCCACATTGGCGGCTTTAGCCGCATGTTTCCAAATATGCGTTTGCAGTGGTGCATGGCGTGTACGAAACCGCTTGCTCTTAACGCTGGATACAGTGTGCAGCTTGGCCGAGTCGAGGTCGCAATCGGCGGGAATCGGTACGGATTGCAGAGCGAGGGAAGTGGTCATGCCGAAAAGCAGCTTCTTGCCCGCCCGTTTCGCTTCCTCAGTGCAGCGTGCGACCATGTCGCGTCTGCGCTGGGCGAGGCTTTCGCTCATGGTCGGTGTCGCTGCAGAATCATGTGCACCACTGTTCGGCGATGACGAGTCGCGAGAAGTCGGGTATTTCGAGTCAGTAGAAAATGACCCCGCAAATTCAGGCGGAACAAAAACCGCCTCCGATTCTTCCGGAGGCTGATCGTATATAGAGCCTGGCAGAGCTCCATAGTTGGTGATGCCGTCGGTCATCCTGTTCATGACACCACCATATGGGTAGTGGGTGCGGAAACGGAAGCCGATCCGAGGTATGTGGTCCTAGCTTCACTTACGCACATTCATTGTGGATAACCATGTGGACACCTCACTTATACACATAGTCATCCACCTCTTCAACCCCGATTTGACACACTAACTGTATCTGATATGATTACAGTATCATAACTGTACACATCATAGTTACAGTATCGACTCGGTAAGGAGGTCGTTTCATGAACGGCGACCATTCACTGGCAGTGCACGCATTGGTCTACCTTGACCATCGCGCCACACACCTGCCCAGTCAGATCCTGGCCGAGAACATATGTACCAATGCGGCGCGCGTGCGCAAAGTAATGCGACCGCTCGCCTCAGCCGGACTCATCGCCACTAAAGAGGGTGCTGAAGGCGGGTACGCTCTGGCCCGGCCCGCCGCCGAAATCACTTTGCGCGCGGTAGCGGAAGCCACCGGCACCACTTTTGTGAAAGTGAACTGGACACCGGGCGACGTACACGAGGACTGTCTGGTGTCATCTTCAATGGGCGCAGTGATGAACGACATCTATGCCGGGCTCAACCGCACTTGCCTCGAACAACTCGAACACACCACCATCCACGACATCACCGAACAGATATTCAGCGAGCGCAAAGGCTAATAATCCCGCGCGTTTCCCCTAGCCAGCATCAGTCGATAACGCTTCGGCAGTCAAAGAAGAAAACAGACGCCGCACGGCACACAACACATCAGCACAACGCACTCTTATCACTCGAATACGTAAGGAAGTAACCATGTCCATCAGCACACCCAATGCCATCAGCACACCCAGCACCTCCCCCACTATCACCACCGACGCCCTGATCATTGGATTCGGCAAGGGCGGCAAAACCTTGGCTGCCAAGCTCAGTGCAGCCGGCCGCAAGGTCGTCGTCGCCGAGGCAAGCGCCGACATGTACGGCGGCACCTGCATCAATATCGGATGCTTGCCGTCCAAGTCACTGATTTTGTCCGCCGAACAGGCGCGGCGGGATGGCGCGAACAGTACTCCCGAAACCCGCGAAGCAGCGTTCGAGGCTGCTATCAAGGAGAAGCGCCGCGTCACTTCGATGCTGCGCGACAAGAACTATCACAAGCTCGCCGACCAAGACAACATCACCGTAATCACCGGCCGCGCTCACTTCACCGGCCCTCATAGCGTGGAAATCGCCACCGCTGAGGGCCCGGTCGCCGTGACCGCCAGCAAGATCTTCATCAATACCGGTGCCACGCCGCGCATTCCGGATATTCCCGGTATCCACACTACGCCCGGCGTCTACACCAGCACTGGACTGATGGATCTCGACGATATGCCGCAGCGACTGGTGATTATCGGTTCAGGATTCATTGGACTTGAGTTTGCCTCGATGTTTGCCGATTTCGGCACGGCGGTTACCGTGCTGCAGCACAATGCCGAGTTCCTGCCGCGCGAGGATGCGGATGTGGCGGCCGCGATTCGCGCACAGTTGGAAGCGCAGGGCGTCAAGTTCCTGTTCAACGCGGATACCAAGGCCATCGCGCCTGCTGCTGACGGCGGCGTCAGGTTGTCCGTTGCGGTGAAGGGTATGACTCGCGGCGCATCGCAAGCTTGCGATTCCACCCCCGCCGGCACCGGGAACGCTCATACCGATATCACCGGCGCCACCGACACTACAACAACCACCAGCCCCACTAGCAACCCGACCGATCACGCCACGATGTCACACGTTCAAACGAAACCATCAGACGATGGCGAGCCGCGGTTCGCCGAGCCGGCTGAAGCCCGATTCTGCCTGACCACCGACGCGGTACTGGTGGCCACCGGACGTACGCCGAACGTCGAGGGACTGCATCTTGAGGCAGCTGGCGTGGAGCTCACCGAACGCGGTGCCGTGAAAGTCGACGAGCTTCTGCGCACCACAGCAGCCGACATTTGGGCTCTGGGCGATGTGAACGGCGGCCCGCAGCACACGTACATTTCGCTGGATGACTATCGCGTGGTGTGGTCGCAGCTCAATGGTTCCGACCGTCCGTACACGGTGAAGGACCGCAAGCATGTGCCGTCGAGCACATTCCTCGCCACGCCTTACTCGCGCGTGGGATTGAATGAGCGCGAGGCGAAGGCGGCTGGATTGGATTATGTGGTCAAGCGATTGCCGGTGGCCGCTGTGCCGAAGGCCCAGGTAATGCGGCGACCGGATGGTCTGATGAAGGCGATTGTGGAACGCAATACTGGCCGCATTCTGGGTGCGATGCTGCTTTCCGTCGAGTCGCACGAGGTGATCAATATCGTCAAGTTGGCGATGGATCTTGACGCGCCGGCCAGCACGTTGCGCGATATGGTGTTCACGCATCCGACGATTGCCGAGGCACTGAACGACTTGTTCGCGTAGTTTGTTCGCATAGCACGCCCGCGCAGCATGACCCGCGTAGCGCAGCCCGCAACAGACTCCCCTAATGCGCGCGAAGGTCCTCATCGACGTAAACCGATGAGGACCTTCGCGCTGTCGTCATGATCCGTACGTGACAGCAATCACGTCCGAACCAGCCGTTACTTCAAGCCGAGCTTACGGTCCAGAATGTCGGAGGCATCCAATCCTAAGCGGCGTCGGATGAACCAGCCAAGACCGAGCGGCAGGCCGGGAGCCAAGGCCATGCCGCCTGGACCGAGTGCCACGGTTTTGGAGTTGCCTGCGATAAGCATGGTGCCCTTGGATGCGGCCGTGGAGGTCGAACCATCGCTGTCCGCCTCTGGTTTGAGGATTTCGATGTTGCCGTCACTGGTTTTGTACAGTCCCTTATTCTCATTCCAGATACCGGATGCGCCATTGTTGCCGGCCTCACCCGCAGAGAGGAAATGTCTTGTTTTTCTTGTGAGCGCTCACCTATTCACGCGCGATGGCATGTTTTTCAAGCAAAGTCAATAGGTGTGATGTTATTCACACTCTTCACTACGTTGTTTTGCCTCGCACTGGGCAACCCCACTTCAGCAAGAGATTGCACAGCTTGCGTTAGGGTGGAGAACATGACTATCACAGTATCCACAGATGGGTCCGCATTAGGGAATCCAAACGGGCCAATGGGCTGGGCCTGGGCCGATCATGAGCAGAACGCCGGCGGCAAGCCCGGCCATAAGCACGACGACCATGGTTATGATGCGGGCGGCGCGACCAACGGCACCAATCAGATTGGTGAGCTGTGCGCAGTGCTGGAAGCTTTGCGAGCGCACCCGGGCCCTGAGCCATTGCTCATCGAATCGGATTCGCAGTACGCCATCAATTGCTCGACCAAGTGGGTCAAAGGCTGGAAGAAGAACGGCTGGAAAAATTCGCAGAAAAAGCCTGTGAAGAACAAAGAGCTTATTCAGGCGATCGACCGTGAGATCTCACAACGCCCTGGCCCGGTGGATTTCCGATGGGTCAAAGGTCACGCCGGCAACGAGGGCAATGAGTTGGTCGATGAACTGGCACGCACCTATGCGGGCGATTGCCGTTCGGGTGCGCGCGACGGCTATCTACCGATTGAAGGCTGGCAGTCGCTGCTGGGCTCCGAATACGCACATGGCACCGATGTGCCTCCAGACGTGCAATTGGTATTGGACGGCAAAGCGGATGCGGCAAGTTTGCGCAAGCCGGCTGCGGCGACGGATCAGACGGATGCCGCAAGGCCGGAGACCAAGTCTTCGTCACCCTTAGCGGCACAATCAACGCAACCTGTACAATCAACGCAACCTGTACAATCAACGCAACCTGTACAATCAACGCAACCTGTACCCCCCGCAAAGCCCAGCGGGCTGACGGTATCCGGTACGCTGACCTTCTCCCCCGCGCCGAAAACGAGCCCGTATTTCAACGGGCAGCCGATGCCGATCAAAGGCAGCATCGAAATCGAAGGCTATGTGGACGGCGACGGCAACCTGACCATCACCAACGCACCATTCGTACGACACTGACACCCAAACACACGAATATGTACCGCAATCGGACACGATGACACAAAATCGCTCATTCGCGTTAGGATAGGAGATAAGGCTTCACGCCGTTGATCCATGCGGCGGAGGCAAGGATGGCAAAGGAGAAACCATGGATAAGGCACAGCAGGATGCGCTGAAGAAGGCGGCCGGCATCGAAGCCGCCAAGCTCGTTGAAAACGGCATGATCGCAGGCCTCGGCACTGGTTCGACCGTGAAGTTCCTGGTGGACGAGCTCGGCCGCCGTCATCAGGAGGAAGGTCTTGAGTTCACTGGCGTGACCACGTCTCGCCGCACGCAGGCCCAGGCCGAGAGCTACGGCATCAAGATCGTGGACATCGACGACGTGGACCACATCGACGTGACCATTGACGGCGCCGACGAAGTCGACAAGAACTTCAACGGCATCAAGGGCGGCGGCGCTGCTCTGCTGTGGGAGAAGATCGTGGCCACCAACTCCAACCAGATCGTGTGGATCGTGGACGAGTCCAAGGTTGTGGACACCATCGGCAAGTTCCCGCTGCCGGTCGAGGTCATTCCGTTCGGTGCCGGCCAAGTCATCAAGAAGTTCGAGGCCCGCGGCTACAAGCCGGTGCTTCGTCTTGACGCCGACGGCAAGGAAGTGCGCACCGACGAGAACAACTTCGTGGTGGACCTGCACCTGGAGCGCATCGATCACCCGCAGGAGCTGGCCGAAGACCTCATCAACACGGTCGGCGTGGTGGAGCACGGCCTGTTCCTCAACATGGTCGACAAGGTCATCGTCGGCGACCCGAACGGCCCGCGCGTGATGACCAACGCCAACAAGTGATCGTCTCACACCACTAAGCTTTTCCAAGCCCGCATCTGCACATCGCAGGTGCGGGCTTTACTGTTGCCCGAACAAGGCAAAGAGCCAAGCAAAAGAGAAACCCCGCGACCATAACGATCACGGGGTTTCTAATGCCTTGATTGCAGGTAAGACTACTTACGCTGGTGGCGGGTCTTACGCAGCAGTTTGCGGTGCTTCTTCTTGCTCATCCGCTTGCGGCGCTTCTTGATGACAGAACCCATCTGAAGCCTCCATTTCGATTAATCGTAAAAGTTGCAACTCGCACCATAATACACGTGTTGCCAGACAGAGGAAACCAGTATGTTGTCGATAGTCCGCATATGCCCTGAACGCAGTTGGGGCATCCACATCAGCAATGTGGATGCCCCAACGTTCATAAGTTTGTGCAGCAGCTGACAGCCGATACTAGATACTACATCGGGAACTTCTGGTAGAAGCGATCGACCGCTTCCTTGGTGCCGGTAGCTTGGAAGACCACGGTATCGTTCTGCCAGATGGCAACGGCGTTCTTGCTGTTGGAGGCATCGGCCTTCACCACGTACGCGCCCGTGACGTTGCCGGAAACCTTGACGTTGCCGGATGCCGACTCATCGCCGGTCTGCGCAGCGACCAACGCATCGTACTGGGTCTTGGCATTGTCCGCCGACGACCACTGCGCGGCGACCAGCGTGACATCCTTGGCGGCATCACCAGTGGAGTAGGTCAGAGTGTACTCCTCGAGCGGCGACGCGGAATTCCACGTCGTGGAGGCATCCGCCTTGGTACGCGCGTAATTCAGCACGCTGCCCGGCATGGCCTTCAACAGCTCACTGGCATCATCCGGCAAAGCTGTGGCGTCGATGGTCGGCTTGGTCGGCTCGGATGATTCGGTTTTCTGCTGGCTGTTTTGGGTGGTAGTGGAGGTGCCATCATTCTTCTGGATGGCCCAACCCGGCCACACAAAGGCCGAAAGCACTGCCAGGATAATCACAACAGCTGCGGCAACCACCACTGCAATCAACTTGCCATGGGATTGCGTGGTCGAGGAGTTCTCACTATTAGTCATGCCCCGATTCTCTCACAGCCGCGTGACGCTAGGCGGCCGTAATTTTAGTCGTTGTGCGCAAGCCGCGTGAAACTCTTGTGAACGGTAAAAATTTACCGTCCGCTGGTGTTTGGGTTAGGGTGAGACCATGGCGAAATCAAGTGTGCAGTATGTATGTTCCGAATGCGGTTGGAACGGGCCGAAGTGGTACGGCCGTTGCCCCGAGTGTGGTCAGTGGGGCACGGTCGAGGAATTTCACGAGGCTCGGCCGGCGGCAGGCTCTCGCACGGCCGCTCCCGGCCGAACATCACGCACGCAGTCGGTTACGGTTGCCAACAACGCCAGATCTGCAGCCCGTCCGATTACCGAAGTGGGCACGGAAAGCGTCGAGCGGCTCGGTACCGGGTTTTCCGAATTCGACCGTGTGCTCGGCGGTGGCGTGGTGCCGGGTTCAGTAACGCTGATAGCGGGCGAACCGGGTATCGGCAAGTCGACATTGCTGTTGCAGACGGCCGGCAATATCGCGCGCGTTGTGGCGGGAGACAGTACGTTCCGAGGGGCAGGTCAGCGGTCTGCCCAACAGTCGGGCCGGGCGCAGGGCAACGCATCGAACACGGTGCCGATGCGGGGCAACGCATCATCAACACACGCCAACACCGTGCTGTACATTTCCGGCGAGGAATCACAGGCGCAGGTTCGTTTGCGCGCTTCCCGCATCAATGCGGTGGAGCCGAACTTGTTACTGGCCTCCACCACCGACCTGTCCACAGTATTGGGGCTGATCGAACAGAACAAGCCGGCCTTGGCCATTGTGGATTCGGCGCAGACCATCGTCTCGCAGGAGGTCGATGGCATTTCCGGCGGTTCGACTCAGGTGCGCGAAGTGGCAAGCGCGCTGATAGATACCGCTAAGACACTTGACATTCCAGTATTTCTGGTTGGTCATGTGACCAAGGATGGTTCGATTGCAGGCCCGCGCACATTGGAGCATCTGGTCGATGTGGTCTGCCAATTCGAAGGCGACAGCGAGACTGCGCTGAGAATGCTGCGAGCGGTGAAGAATCGTTTTGGCCCGACCGATGAAGTCGGCTGTTTCGACATGAGCGGTGAAGGCATCGAAGAGGTCACCGATCCCGCCGGATTGTTCCTGTCTGGAGACGGCCCTGATGCGGCCAACGCGGCACCCGTGGAAGGCACCTGCGTGACGTTCACATTGGATGGGCATCGCAGTCTGCCTATCGAAGTACAGGCTCTGGTCACCACGTCGGTGCTGCCCACACCCCGTCGTGCGGTCAATGGCGTGGACCCCAGCCGTATCGCCATGCTGGTCGCGGTGCTCTACCGTCACAGCAAGCTCAACCTGCTGTCCAACGACCTGTATATCTCCACTATTGCCGGGGGCCAGGCCAAGGAGCCCGGTTCCGACTTGGCGATAGTGGCGGCACTGGCGAGCGCCGCCACGTCAAAACCCATTGCGCGAGCCACGTGCGCCATTGGTGAGATTTCCCTGACCGGTCAGGTGCGCCCGGTACCGCGTATGGAATATCGCCTTCGCGAGGCCGCACGCCTCGGCTTCACCACGGCGGTCATTCCGCCACTGCGCAAGCCGGTGCATGTCGAGGGACTTCAGCTGGTGGAGTCCAACACATTGTCCGACGCATTAGACGCCTTGGGAGTGCGTAAATAGCCCTGAGATATGCCTCAGGCGGTAAGACGCTTGGTCTCCTCGACGTTGCGCTTGAGTTCGTCGACGAGTTGGTCGGGGCCATCAAACTTGACCTGCGGGCGCAGGAAGCCGACGAATTCGACGCGAACCTTGTGGTCGTACAGGTCGATCCATTCTTCAGTGATGCAGTAGGCCTCCACCACACGTTCGTTGAGCCCTGTTTTCTCGCTGAAGGTGGGTTTGGTGCCAATGGAGATGGCGGCGGGCCAACGGTTTTCACCATCTACCAGCCAACCGGCATAGACGCCGTCGACCGGAATGTAGCCTGCAATGTCGGAGCCAAGATTGGCGGTGGGGAATCCGATGGTGCGGCCACGCTCCTCACCGTGCACCACTTCGCCCTCGATGGAGTGCGGAGCACCCAGAATGGCGTTGGCGTCCTGGATTCGGCCATGAGCCAGCAGGTAGCGCACATTGGTGGAGCTCCATGCGCGCATTGCCTTGGCCTGGTTCTTCTTGCTCCATGCGCGGCGCTCGGCCTTGGTGGCATTGGCCAGCGGGTCGACGGGCTCTCCCCATTCGCTCGGGGCTTCCGGCTTGAAATCGCGCGGAATACGCACTTCACCCGGGCCACGGTCATCGACCACATCAAGTTCGAATACACCGGTGGCGGCGGCAAGATTGGCGATATGCTTCACATCACCTTCTCGACCCTTGCCCATGGCGGCATCCTGCCCAAGGACCAACGTGCGCATACCCAGCTTGCCGGTGAGTCGGCCAAGGAAGAAAATGTATGACATAGCTGCGAAGGCCAGCGTGTAGTGCACCACCAGCACGTGGTCCACGCCGAACTGTTCCATGCGGTGCAGTCGATCATCCACACTGGTCAAGGCTTCGGCATCCACGTTCTGCACCGCGGGTTCTTCGCCATGGTGCGAGATGACCCAGCCGTGCACGAATGCGGGGCGCGGATCAAACAGAATCACCACGGAAAAAGCATCATGCTGGTGCGCGAGTTCCACCACACGCTTGATCACCGCCTGATGACCCAAGTGCATGCCATCAAATGCGCCCAATGTCACCACGGCCTTCTTATCGTTACTGAACGAGGGCCATTCAATCGAACCTTCGGCGTCAGGGGTCAGGTGCGTGATATCCATCAGTGTGCTGTTCCTTTTATCCGTGCGATGTTATTCATGCAATATAGACGTTGTTGTGCGCGGCCTGTATCAAGCTGCACTTTTCACCGCGTCTACTTTACGCGAGGGGGAATACGGTGACCGGCTTGGCCTGATGAGCGTTTGCACGCTCGATAATCGCCGCCACATCATGCGTTTGCGGCACAATGGCGGCAGTGGGCTCGCTGATTGTACGCTCAATACGGCGGCCGAAGCGTAATTCGCTGGCCTCCTCAGGAGTGATGTCAAGCGCCGGCATCGCACCTCGAGCGGCCTGTTCCATGGTAAGGGCATGGTCAAGCAGCCAGTTGCGGCGCTCGTCACCGGCAAGACCTTCAGGAGTGTCCAATACGCACTTGTTGCGCGTGACGGTTTGCCCTTCCCGATTAGTGAACGTCTTCTGATCGGTATGTGCGGTGACGGTATGGGTTCGCGTGTCAAGCATCGCCTCAGGAGCGATAAGTCCGCTGGCATCGTCCGGCAACGCGAATCGGCCGACTCGCGTACGGCGCAAACGGGTCAGGTATCCGCCGACGCCAAGTTCTTTGCCGAGATCGCGGGCGAGCGCGCGGATATAGGTGCCCGATGAACAGCTGATCCGCACGTCAACATCAAGTGCGGGAATCGCTCCCGTGTTCGCGTCTTCCCGCAATGGTTCAGCGGCCTGCTCCCCTGCTACGAATCCGCTGCGGATATCCAGCACGGTGAATTCGCTGATGGTGACCGGGCGGGGTTTGAGTTCCACATCCTTGCCTTCGCGAGCCAAGTCGTAGGCACGCTGGCCGTTGATTTTGATGGCGGAGAACGTATTGGGGACTTGTTCGATATCGCCGGTGAAATTGGTGGCGATGGTGCGTGTGAGCAGGTCTTGCCATGAGGCAGTTGGTAACGCCGTTGGTTCGCCGCTCTGGCCACCCTCAGTCAGCTGCGCTGATAGCGTTTGCCAGCGGGAGCGGGCTTCGTCATCGACAAGCACCTCGCCTTCGGCATCGTCGGTAGTGGTGCGCAGGCCGAGGCGTATGGTAGCCTCGTAGGTTTTGTCATGCGCCACGATGGCGTTGAGCAGTCGTGTGGCGTGGCCGAAGGCGATGACCAGCGTGCCAGTGGCCATGGGGTCAAGGGTGCCGGCGTGACCGACCTTCTTGATGTGCAACGCGCCGCGCACGGCGGCGACGGCGTCGAAACTGGTCACGCCTTGCGGCTTGTCGATGATGAGCAGACCGCTGGGGGTTGTATGAAGCACACTACTCCTCGTCAGAGTCGTCTTCGAAGTCGTCGCTGGGCTCGTCGTCATGCTTGTACGGATCGGCGTCGCCGGCGTACTGGGCGGTGGCGCGAGCACGGGCGAGTTCTTCGTCACGCTTCTTGGCCACGGCGAGAATGTCTTCGATCTCGTGAGCCTCGCCGGGCACTTCATCGAACACGAATTGGAGCTGCGGAGTCAGACGCAGGCCAGCCTTGTGGCCCACCAGAGAACGCAGGTGGCCCTTGGCCTGATCGAGTGCCTGCTGGGCGCGCTTGCGTTCGCCTTCCTCGTGGCCTTCGTGGCCGAGCTGGGTCCAGTAGACCTTGGCGATCTGCAAATCGTTGGTCACACGAACTTCGGTGACGGTGATGCTGGCGAGTCGCTTGTCATGCAGTTCGCGCTCAATGGAGGAGGCGACGACACGCTGAATCAAGGCCGCAATACGTGCGGCGCGCGGGTTGGTTCCTGCCATAGGAATTTCCTTTTCTAGACTTGAGCCCCCTCTGACGAGGGGCTGCCGAACGCAGTGAGGCTGGGGGAGAGAAAATCATGGAACTACCATGTCTCTCCCCCAGTCAGTCTGCGGCTGACAGCCCCCTCGTCAGAGGGGGCTTAACAATGACTACTTGCGCTCGACTTCCCGCATCTCGAAGGTCTCGATGATGTCGCCGAGTTCAATGTCGTTGAAGGTGCCGAGGTTGATACCAGCCTCGTAGCCTTCCTTGACGGACTGAACGTCGTCCTTGAAGCGACGCAGCGAGGAGATCTCGAGGTCGTTGACCGTGGCCACGCCGTTGCGCAGGATACGGCACTTCGTACCACGCTTGACCTCGCCGTCCTGCACCATAACGCCGGCGATGTTGCCGAACTTGGAGGAGCGGAAGATCTCGCGGATCTCGGAGTGAGAGGTGACGACCTCTTCGTATTCCGGCTTGAGCATGCCCTTGAGGGATGCCTCGATGTCTTCGATCGCACGGTAGATGACCGAGTAGTACTTGATCTCCACGCCCTCGCGCTCGGCGAGGTCCGCGACCTGACGGTTCGGACGCACGTTGAAACCGATGATAACGGCCTTGTCGACCGTGGCCAGGTTGACATCATTCTGGGTGATCGCACCGACGCCGCGGTGGATGACCTGGATGCCGACCTCGTCGGATACCTCGATCTTCATCAAGGAATCCTCGAGCGCCTCGACAGAACCGGACGAATCGCCCTTGATGACAATATTGAGCATGTCGATCTCGGACTCGGCGAACTTCTTCTTGAAGTCCTCGAGGGAGACGACCTTGCGACGCTTGGCCAGCTGGGCGGCACGCTCGGTGGCCTGACGCTTCTCGGCAATCTGGCGAGCGGCACGATCATCGGAGGCGACCAGGAAGAGGTCACCGGCGGTGGGCACGGAGGTCAAGCCCAGCACCTGAACAGGTGTGGACGGACCGGCCGCTTCCATCGGCTGACCGTTCTCGTCGAGCATGGCACGCACGCGGCCGTACGAAGTGCCGGCCACGATGGCATCGCCCACGTGGAGCGTACCCTGCTGAACCAGCACAGTGGCCACGGCACCACGACCCTTGTCGAGTCGGGCTTCGACGGTGGCACCACGGGCGTCCATGTCGGGGTTGGCGCGGAGGTCCAGCTCAGCGTCAGCCGTGAGCAGCACGGCTTCGAGCAGCTTGTCGACGTGCAGGTTCTGCTTGGCGGAGATGTCGACGAACATGGTGTCGCCACCATACTCTTCAGGGACCAAGCCGAACTCGGTGAGCTGGCCGCGGACCTTCTCCGGGTTGGCACCGGGCACATCGATCTTGTTGACGGCCACGACGATCGGCACCTTGGCGGCCTGAGCGTGGTTGATGGCCTCAACGGTCTGGGGCATCACACCATCGTCGGCGGCGACCACGAGGATCGCGACGTCAGTGAGCTCGGCACCACGGGCACGCATGGCGGTGAACGCCTCGTGGCCAGGGGTATCGAGGAAGGTGATCTTGCGCGGTTCGCCTTCAAGGTTCACGGTGACCTGGTAGGCACCGATGCGCTGGGTAATGCCGCCGGCCTCACGTGCGATGACGTTGGTCTTGCGGATGGTATCCAGCAGTCGTGTCTTACCGTGGTCGACGTGGCCCATGACGGTAACGACCGGCGGGCGAGGCTTGAGATCCTCGTCATCCTGCAGTTCTTCCTCGTCAAGGTTGATGTCGAACTGCTGGAGCAGTTCCTTGTCTTCCTCTTCTGCGGAGACGAGCTGGATGTTCCAGCCGATCTCTTCGCCCAGAATCTGGAAGGTCTCCTCATCCAAGGACTGGGTGGCGGTAGCCATCTGACCCAGGTGGAAGAGCACGGTGACCAGCGCGGCCTGGTTGACGTTGATCTTCTCCGCAAGATCGGCCAGGGACGCGCCCTGACGCAGACGGATGGTCTGGCCGTTGCCGTTGGGGATGCGAACGCCGCCGATGGTCGGTGCTTTCAGCTCCTCATACTCATGGCGCTTTGCCAGACGGTTCTTACGGGCCTTTGAAGACTTGCCGCCCTGACGTCCGAATGCGCCTGCGGCACCGCCGCGACCGCCGCGACCGCCGCCACGTGCGGGACCGTTGCTCGGTGCACCGCCGCCCTGGAAGTTATTGCCGCCGCCTTGGCCCCCACGGAAGCCGCCGCGTGCGCCGCCCTGACCGGCACCCTGGGAGCCGCCGCCCTGACCCGGACGGTTGTGGCCCCACTGGCCGGGACGCGGACCGCCCTGACCACCTTGGCCCGGACGACCGCCACGGAAGCCGCGGCCCTGCCCCTGGCCTTGGCCGGGACGGCCCGGACGACCGCCACGACCGTTATCAGCAGTCGGACGAGCCATCGGATGCGGACGCGGAATATCACCCGGCGTCGGGGTGTGCATACCCTGCTTGCGGGAGAACGGGTTGTTGCCCGGGCGCGGGCCCTGAGCGTGCGGGCGCGGAATCGCATTTGAAGCGGCATTGCCGCCATTGGCACCGGCGCCGCCCTGAGCGTGCGGGCGCGGAGCCGAAGCATTGCCGCGGTTGTTCTGATGCTGAACCGGCTGGCCATTGTTCGGACGGCCCTGGTTGTTACGACGATCGTTGTTACGGCGATCGTTCGGGCGACTCTGACGACCGTTCTCACGGCCTTCGCGATTATCGCGACCATTCTCACGGTTGTCGTTCTGACCGTGGCGGCCGGGGGTCGGCATGCCGGGGCGTGCGCCGCCCTGCGGACGCGGTGTCGGTGCACCCGGAGTCGGAGCCTGCTGATGTGCCGAGGCAGGCGATGCCTGACGTGCGGGAGCGGCCGGAGTCGGTGCGGAAGATGAAGTGGAAGCCGGGGCCGAAGGTGCGGCCGGGCGGCGCTGCTGCACGGGCTTGGAATCGCCCTTGGCGTTGTCCTTGGCGAACTCTGCCTTCAGACGCCGGGCTACCGGCGGTTCAATCGTAGAAGAAGCGGACTTGACGAATTCTCCCATGTCCTTAAGCTTCTCAAGCACGGTTTTGCTATCGACATTCAAAACCTTAGCCAGTTCGTATACGCGTGGTTTCGCCACTAATTACTCCTATTCTGTGACCACGCGCGTGCATGGGCGTGGTCAGTTGGTGATGACGGCAAGCCTACCCTGTCTCATCGTGCGACCATGATCGTGTTACCTCGTCTCTGGTGTGGGCGATTTCGCGCACACTGCGCCAGCCCACATACGCCAATCAAGCATACTCATAGCGCTGGATAGCGTAGACGCAGCGAGCCGCGCCATTGCTGACGCGGCTCGTATCAGGAAATAATGCGCCCTGAAGATCATTCGCCTTCGAGCCCGGCGGCCTATTCGGCTTCCGGAGCAGCAGCCTCGGCCGCAGCCTGGGCGGCCTTTTCGGCGGCGACTTTCTTGGCATGGGCCTCGGCGGATTCGATGCCGATCTTCCAGCCGGTCAGCTTGGCTGCCAGTCGTGCGTTCTGGCCTTCCTTGCCGATGGCCAAGGACAGCTGGTCGTCGTGGATGAAGGCGATGGCGGTCTTGTTCTTCTCGCTGATCACCTGCACGCCGGTGGCCACAGCCGGGGACAGCGCGGCTGCCACGAACTTGGCCGGATCGTCGGAGTAGTCGACGATGTCGATCTTCTCCGGGCCAAGGTTCTCCATAACGGCACGCACGCGAGCGCCGCCGGGGCCGATCAGCGCGCCCTTCGGGTTCACGCCATCGGTGTTGGCCTTGACCGCGATCTTGGTGCGGGCGCCGGCCTCACGAGCGATGGCCATGATGGACACGGCACCGGAGACCAGTTCCGGCACTTCGCGCTCGAACAGCTTGCGGACCAGCTCCGGGTGGGAGCGGGACACCACGATTTCCGGGCCCTTGATGCCACGGGCCACGTTCACCACGTACACGCGGATGCGTTCGCCGTGGCGGTAACGTTCGCCGGGCACCTGCTCACGGCGAGGCAGAATGGCTTCGACATCGCCCATCGCGACATGCACGTTGGAGGGGTCGGAAGCATCCTGCTGGATGATGCCGGTGATGAGCTTGCCCTTCTGGCCGGAGAACGCACCGAATACCTTCTCATCTTCGGCGCGGCGGAACAGCTGGGTGATGACCTGGCGTGCGGTGGCTGCGGCGAGACGGCCGAAGTCACGCGGGGTGTCATCGTATTCCTCGCCCAGCTTGGGAACGGGGTAAGGGTTGTCTTCGGTGGGTTCGACCGGAATTTCGTCGGCGGCCCACACGGTGAAGTTGCCGGAACGTTCGTCAAGCTCCACGCGCGCGTGCTTGGCGGCGTGCGGGGTCTTGAGGTAGGCGAGGCGCAGGGCCTCTGCCAGCGCATCATCCAGGGTTTCGGGGTCGATTCCTTGCTCGGCGGCGAGCTTGTGTATTCCTGTCAGGTCCAGTTCCATCGATCCGTACCTCCTATGAAGTTATGTGGCGCATGGCCTATGAGTAGTCACAGTTAGCTATTAGTGTATGTTTCCATGCAGACACGCTTCTCTTCAGGACGGTTTACCCGGCGCTTGGCATCCGTACTATGCGCGAGCGCGATGCTGTGTTCGCTTTCGGCGTGTTCGATGCCGCGACTGGCCGGACGGGCCGAGGCGGAAGCTCAAATGACCCCTTGCGAGAAAGCGATGACGTTGGCGAACTACGCCACCCATCCGGCTGAAGGCACACCGTTATTAGAGCAGTATGCCACCGGTCTGGCCGCCCCCCTGGCTTGGATTGACGTTGCCGGGTATTGTTCGGGTCGTTTTGCCGAGGGAACGTTACGTGACGCGCAGACCAAGCAATGGATGGCTTTTCTGGCCGATAAATTCGGGCAGTCCGCGCCTGAGGTGACGCCGGCGCGTCTTGATGGCGTCACGTCCGCCAACGTTGACCGATCGGTATTGGATGCGATGGCCGTGGCCGAGGATCGCGCCGGATTCGCTATCGAGGTCTTGGCCGCACGAGGACAGACCGCTGGGGCTACGTTGGCGTTGAGTGATATGCATAAGACCGCCGGGCAGCAGTTGGTTGCGCTGGCGAACGGCAATTTTGATGATTCCGGCGCACAATCCAGTTCTTCCGGCCAAAGCGACCCCCGCCAAAAGGTCTATGCCATCGACCAACTACTGGCCAACCCCACCACCATCGCCGACAAGGCAAGTGGCCAAACCGTACCGACCGCCGCCGCCATCGAAATGGACTGCGCCCGCGCGCAGATCAAGGCCGTGACCGAATCGAAATCTTCCACCGAGAGCGATATGCTGCTCATCCTCGCCGCACTGGCCGCCAAGCACGCCTACACCGCGTTCCAACTTGGCTACCCAGCGACTGACGCCGAATTGTTCGAGTAGACACACACTCCTCACGAAGCCGATGCGAACTTGTTGGATGCTAGTGGGCAAGTCGAGTTGAGGCACGTTCCACCAATGTGAAATCGGTGGTGTACGTACGGGCCGGGCCTGAGTATCCTTCGATGCGGTCGATAAGCATGTCAACGGCATGCTTGGCATAATCATCGATATGAGGATCGATGGTGGTCAGCGCCGGCACCGAGTACTCGGCTTCCGGCACGTTATCGAAGCCGACCACTTGTACATCGTCAGGTACATGCAAACCACATCGTTGCAATTCATGAATTGCGCCTAAAGCAATGGCATCATTGAGACACACTACAACATCCGGGCATGGGAGCTTGTCTAGCATAGCTTTTGTCACGCGCATACCTTCACGCTGATTCATGCTTTCTGCCGGAATCACATACCGCCAATTTACCGATAATCCGCGCTCTTCAAATGCCTTCACATATCCTTGGGCGCGTAACGCCTGGGTCCCTTCCGTCTGACGACGCAGCACTGCCTCATCCACCAGTTCAGGAAGAACACCCATCAGAGCAACCGTTTGGGCACCTTCATCCAAAAATCTTCCTACAACCGTGGAGATGGATTCAATGTTGGGCATGGTGATCCAATCGCTTTTCCCGTAGGCCAGATGGTCTCCGGTCGTTACAATCGGATATGGCTGCTCCAGAACGGCCCCTTCATCCGCGAGCGGCGACATTACGAACAGAATCCATCCTTCCGTCCCTAAACGATAGAACTCGTCAACGCTGGCAACCAACCCTTCACCGTCGGAACCATATGTGTTGATGACTACACCGTAATGGCGTTCTTTTGCGTATTCAATGACCTTGTCAGTGAAAAAAGGAACGAACGGCTGCGAGAAATCGAAGATGTTGAGTCCAATAAGCTTTGTGCCGCCAGATCGCATTGCACGCGCCGAAATATTGACGGTATATCCAAGCTTACGCATCACCTCTTCCACACGGCGACGTGTATCCGGTCTCATACTGCCAGTGTCATTCAGCACATTGGAAACCGTCTTGATGGAGACGTTCGCCTCACGCGCCACGTCCTTGATAGTTACGCGGTTTCCCATTGTTCGAATCCATTTCTGCTTATTACATGACACACCTTCAACAGCGTCATTATGTTCTTATTATGGTAAGTCACAGTCGGGTCGAGCATCTCCTCCTCATATCGGAATCATCTACCCCTCAACCTCAGAATTCAGCCAAGGAGCTTTCCTCCGTTGGACCCCATGCACCATTAGGCAAATATCCTTCTGACAATACTGCAGGACGATCGAACGTAGAGGTTAAACTTTCTGGTTGAAGAAACGCACGCACGCCATCCGAACAAGGGACTTTCTGACCGCCGGCTTTCAACCTAGCTTTTTACATACCCGTCTTTTCTCCTTATTCCTTTGTTGGGTATCGAATTGTTCCAGTCGATGTGAATGACGGCATTGTCTTCCTTTGACTGGTATGCCACATTACATTAGTGGCGAATCCGAACCTCTCTTTCTGCAATCCGGGCATGTTGATGATTGTTTGGGTATTGCTTGGTGGTTGTACAGGGCACAGCAACCATAAGAGACTGCGCCCTGTCATGCGCCACCGTCACTCGAATCACTTCACGTGCACGGCGGTCCAGGAGACCGGCGGCAAGGTCACACGCACAGTGCCGGTATCGGCGTCGGACGTGATGGTGGTGTTGGGGTGCAGAACGACTCGGTTCTGGTCTTCCAGCGTGTTTTTTGCCAGCAGATCATCCTCGTGCAGGGTTTGCGCCTCGACCGCGGAAAGTGCGAATCCTTCCGGCAGCTTGATGGCAAAGTCATTGGCCGCTTCCATGGAGCGATTGACCACAAACACGCTGATCGTACCGTCCTCACCACGCACGGCTACGGAATTGATCGTCGGCACTTCACCGTATTTGTCGGTTTCATACGTTCCGGAAGCCAGTTTCGGTTCAAGCACCGTGCCGCCCTTGGCGAGCTTTGCGGTCAGCGAGAACGGATAGAACGTGGTCTGACGCCACGCCGGGCCGCCCGGTTCGGTCATAATCGGCGCAATTACGTTGACCAACTGGGCCAGGCTGGCGGCGTGCACGCGGTCGGCGTTCTTGAGCAGGGTAATCATCAAATCACCGAACACCACGGCGTCGGCGGCGCTGTACACATCCTCGAGCAGGCGCGGGGCAACCGGCCAATTGCCGATGCCTTCCGGATTCTTGCTCGGCTCTTCGTTGAGATACCAGACATTCCATTCATCGAACGAGATGAACACGTCGTGCTTGCTCTTCAGCCGGGCCTTGGTTGCATCGATGGCGGCGGCGACATCGTTGATGAAACCGTCCATATCGACGCCCGAGGCAAGGAAGCTCTTCATGTCACGGGTGCCATCAGGCTGAAGTTCCGGATGGTAGTACGCATGGCAGGAGACGAAGTTGACGTTGTCAAACGTCTTCTCAAGTACGGTTTCTTCCCACTTGCCGAAGGTGTCCATCACGTGGCTGGATGAACCACAGACCACCAGTTCAACGTTCGGATCGATGGCGCGCATACCTGCCGCCACCGAGGCCGCCAAGGTGCCGTAATCCTCGGCGGACTTGTGACCGGTCTGCCACGGGCCATCCATCTCATTGCCCAAGCACCACATCTTGATGCCGAACGGCTGATCGGCACCATTGGCGCGACGCTCCTCGGAGAGCTTGGTGCCGCCGGGAATATTCGCGTATTCCAACAGGTCGAGGGCCTCTTCAAGACCACGGGTACCCAGATTTACGGCTTCCATCAGCTCGTTGCCGCCGGTTTTTTCCAGCCATTTCGCCATTTCGTGCAGACCAAACTGATTGGTCTCGGTGGAATGCCATGCCAAGTCCAGGCGACGCGGCCGCTCATCACGAGGACCAACGCCATCCTCCCAGCGATAGCCGGAAACGAAATTGCCGCCAGGATAGCGAATCGTGGTAGCGCCGAGTTCCTTGACCAGTTCGATGACGTCCTTGCGGAAACCGTCTTCATCGGCTTCGGGGTGGCCCGGCTCATAGATGCCGTCGTATACGCAGCGACCCAGATGCTCCACGAACGACCCGAACAGTCTGTCGTTGACCGGAGCTACTTCAAAGTCATTATCGACGACGAGTCGAGATTCCTCCAGCTCCCCCGGTTTATTGTCGTGCGAATGCTCGGACATGTGCTCTCCTTTAATCGTTGTCTTCAATACCGCAAGACAACGTTGTGCTAAATACCAAAAGCAATCGGCCCATCTTCTTGGTTCACCTGTTTTGCGGCATCGCCAATCAGCGGTGAATGTGCGTTCTGGATATTTAATACAACCTTGTACTTCTGTTGATATCGATAATACGATGGTTGTACTTAGTACGCAAGTCCCGCTGAGTACAACGTTATCCTTTTCGCTATTTTCCACCCGACACGCCGTATACGATACAGCACAGGAGCGAATACGGACGTTCGTATCAAAAACAAAAAGGGTTCCGGGACAAACCCGGAACCCTAAAGGCGGATAAGGCGAGATTCGAACTCGCGGAGGCTTTCACCTCACACGCTTTCGAGGCGTGCTCCTTAGACCGCTCGGACACTTATCCATGCTGCCAAAATGGCAACTTGTTCATTATGCCACATTCTGCCGACCTGGCAAATCGGAGTTTCGCTGAGCTCGATTCGGCGTGGGATAATGCGATTTTGTGTGAGATTGCAATGGGTCAGACGATGAGCCGATTAACAGTCCGAATTGATCAACTACCAAAATCCGAATGTTGCAACGACGAAAATCCGAATATTGGTGGTGGTAGAAGCGGTGACGGGGCCACTCTGCATTGAGTGGTCTCTCCCTCGGTCAGCCTTACGGCTGACAGCTCGAACGCAATTAAGGACAGCTTTCCAGCTGCCATTTTATTTGCTCACTGTCGTTCGCCTTCGCCTAAAAACGCCTCCGGCGTTTTCTTCACGGCTCAGCTCATCAGAGGGGGCTTGGAATTTTATTTATGCCACCTGTTCGTGGACGGAGGCGTTGACCCATTGGGACTGCTGGACGTTGTATCCAGAGAAGATGCCGATGTCGAGCATGCAGTCGCGGTAATCGCGGCCGTGGGCGATGGTGATGTAGCTGTCGTCCACCAATCGGTTATGCGTGGGATCCAGTCCGACCCATCGGCCATCCTGATACACCTCGACCCAAGCATGGGTCGCGCCCTCTCCCCCAAGCAAACCGGCAATGTAGCGCGCGGTCAATCCCACATGCCGGCACACGGACAGCATCACGTGCGCATAATCCTGGCATACGCCCTTGCGCTGAGCCAAGGCCTGTTCGGCGGTGGTGCGAATCGTGGTGGAACCGGGCGTATACACAAACGCCTTGTAGACCTCATCCATCACTTCGGCAGCCTGCTGCACCGGAGTGGCGTCGGAAGGCAGCGCCGCCAAGCGTTCGCGGCATACGGCAATCATCGCCTCCACGTTCGGGCCGGGAATGGTGAGCGCTGAATTGAATCGGTACAGCGGTTTATAGGCTTCCTTATGGATATGCGCATTGTCCACGAAGGCGATACCGGTCACCGAGTAGCTGAATATGTCGTGCGGCTCAGGGATGAATCCGGTCATCACCACGGAGTCAAAGGAGTCGATGGTGGTTTCGAGTTCGGTTTCGGGCTGAATCTTCACTTCCACGTCAATCACCTGTTGGCGAGGGCCAGTGGAGGGAATACAGCGAAGCTGGAACCTGTGATCGGTGACCGGTGCGCTGAAGGACAGCCTCATCTCATAGTCGAACACGAGTTTTTTCACAACGTCTCCTGCACTTGCACACGAGCCGGCAACCGGCATATTCTCGGGATAACGACACTACAGCCATGGCTGAGGTATGGTCCGTGCGCTCACAGCCCACGCATATATTCCGGCAATCTGCTGATATGCACAGGCCGGCACTCGGGCGCACGGTTTTTTCGCCATACCACCATAGCATTTGAACCCGTCAGGGTGTCAGGTCGGGATCAGGGACGCTTGGCGTCCATGTTCATGGAGCTCAGTGAGCCCATGTCTTTGATGGCCAGCGCGCTGACACGGCCGGAGTAGTCGTCAAGGTACTTCTTCAGCAGGTCGGCGACTTCCTGATATCCGCGAGACGGCAGCTGACCGACCAGCCAGCTCAGTCCGTCGGCGAAGCAGCTGGGCAGCGGCATGCCGTCCAAGGTCATCGAATAGGCGGCGAGCTTCTTGAGCGGCGCTTCCAGATCCTCCATCGTCAGGCCGAAGCGCGTGTACAGGTCGATGCGTTCCAGATATTTGCCGATGAAGATGAACGCCTTCAGCGTGGGGTCGACCGGCGAATTCTCGATGCCGCCCCAGAAAGCGAGCATGTCATCGGTAATATCGCGCTGCTTGTAGATGTCCTCGGCATCGGCCGCGTATTTGGCGGCATCGGTGATATTGGTCATCGCCAACTCCACGTACTGCAGCAGACGCGAGCTCAATTCCGGGCGCAGAATCACGGCGTTGTTGAATGCGGAAGTTACGGCCGACCGCACCGAATCAGGATTGGACCCGTCGTACAGGAAGCTGTTCACGAACCCGTCGAAGTCCTCGAAATCTTCGGGCAGGTCGAGTGCGTGAGCGAACGGACGGAAGGCGTCCACATCGGTGTCCATCACACGATCGTAGAACGGGAAGAACTGGTTCAGCGTGGTGAAGGCGCGCTCGGTGTATCGACCCAGCCAATACAGGTTGTCTGCCTTGGAAGCGGTAACCAGCGACAACGAATGGTGGCGGGACTGGCTCAGCAGGTTCGCCACCTGCGTTTCGGCACCGTACTCGTGCTCCACGCCGGATTCGGGTGCCAACACCCACGTATCCTTAAATCCGCCACCCTGCGACGAGTTGACAATCATCTGGCCGGGCACCGACGAGTATCGAGTCAAGCCCGAATACCACACGTGCGTATTCTTGCCGGTGACCACGAAGGCACGCAAATCGCACTTGCGCGGCGACATCTCGCCGGTCTTCGGGTCCACCACATCGATATCACGGAACTGAATCACCTCTTGGGCAATGAATCGACGCGGCTCCTCCTTGATCCGGTTGGCGAGCTCCTCACGTGCGGCGGCATCCAGCGACGAACCAAACACCACGCCGTAACCGCCGGCTTCGGCCACATCCTTGATGACCAGCTCGCCCATCCGATTCAGGACTTCCTTGCGGTCGGCCTCGAACATCGGCATGTACGTGGGCGCGTTGTTGAGAATCGGTTCCTCGCCGAGATAGTACTTGATCATCTGCGGCACGAAGTAGTAGATGGCCTTGTCATCGGCCGCGCCGTTGCCCGGCGCGTTGACGATGGCCACGTTGCCCGCGCGGTAGGCGGACAGGATACCGGGCACACCGATCACCGAATCAGGATTGAAGGCGAACGGGTCGAGGAATTCGTCGGACAGGCGGCGGTAGACCACGCCCACACGGTGGCGTTTGCCGGCGTAGTCGAGGAAGTAGACCTTGTTGTCCACCACTTCGAGGTCCTCGGGGAAGGCCAACGCCGCACCGGTTTTCTCCGCCAGATAGGCGTGCTCGAAGAACGCGGAATTGTAGCGGCCGGGAGTCAGTACCACGGCGATGCCCTCGGTGGAGACAAAGTCCATGGCTTTGCGCAACAGGCGCGGGTATTCGCGATTATCGCGAATACGAACGTCGCGGAACAGGCGCGGGGAGATGCGGCGCTCGATGTCGCGCACGAACAGCGGGTAGCTGGCACCCGAGGGAATACGCAGGTTGTCTTCCAGCACCCACCATCGTCCGTCCTCGCCTTGGACCAGGTCCTCGCCGGCGATGTGAGCAAAAATGCCGCCGGGAGGGGTCACGCCGTTGACCTGCGGGAAGTAGCCGGCCGAGGTGTATACGTATTCCTCCGGCACCACGCCGTCATGGATGATGGCCTTGTCGGAGTAGATGTCCTTCAGATAGGCGTTCAGGGCGTTGACGCGCTGCTTCAAGCCCTTCTCCAATTCGTCGTATTCGTCGGATTCGATAATGCGCGGCACAGGGTCGTACGGGAACAGCCGGTCATGGTATTCGCCGTTCTTGTAGATGCCGAAACGCACACCGTTGCGGGACAGCTCTCGATTGATCGCTTCGCGACGGTTTACCAGTTCATGGGCCAGTCTGCGTGCTGCGGATTCGATCATCGTGCCTGCTCCTTGCTGTGGCGGCTTCTGTGGCTTCAAGCGGTTAGGCGTTTTGAGCGCACGCTGACGCCGCAAGCCGTAACCGGGTTTGATGGTTTCAACCTAAGGCGGACCCGTTTCAACAAACGCGCGAGAATGTTACAGGCAGGTCACTTCGCCGGCCGCGTGCATCTTGACGACCGCACTCATCTCGCCGACCACACGCATCTTGCCGACCGCACGCATCTTGACGACCGCACTCGTCTCGCCGACCGCACTCGTTACAATGAATGGCTATGACACGACTGCGCATTGACTTGGCCTACGACGGCGGCGGATTCTATGGCTGGGCCAAACAGCCCAATCTTCGTACGGTGCAAGGCACCATTGAAGATGCGCTGCACAAGGTGCTGCGGGTGCCGGCCGATGACGCGGCCGAACCGTTACGCTTGACGGTGGCTGGACGCACCGACACCGGTGTGCACGCCTCCCACCAAGTGGCGCATCTGGATGTATCCGATGAGGTACTGAATCGCTGCGTAGGTCACATGACCATTCCGGTCACCGAGGCGCTGACTCGCAGACTCAAGGCTGTGCTGCCTTCGGACATCGTCATTCATGGCATTGCCGTAGCTCCGGTCGGCTTCGATGCCAGGTTCTCCGCATTGGAGCGCACTTATGTGTATCGGGTCGCCGATCGTTCGTCTGAGGTCGACCCGCGCCTGCGTGGATGCGTACTTACCGTGGATGAAGCGCTGGATCTGGAGCTTATGAACCGCGCAGCCTCATTGACCATCGGCCTGCACGATTTTGGTTCCTTCGCCACTCCGAATCCGGGAGGCACTACGATCCGTGAAGTCAAGACCGCCTATTGGCGGCGGGTGCCGATCACTCCCCTAGTACCGGATGAGATGGCATCGCATGAAGCATATCGGACTCCGTCGCTGGAGTCCGGCCTGGTAGTGTTCACGATTGTGGCGGACGCCTTTGCCCGCAATATGGTGCGCTCCCTGGTCGGCTCATGCATCAAAGTTGGTTCGGGACGCAAATCACTGGAGTGGTTTGCCGGCAAAATGGCCGAGCCAGTACGTGAAGGCTCAAGCGGGCCGATTGCGCCGCAGGGCCTGACTTTGGAGCATATCGCATATCCCGCCGATGATCAGCTGGCCGCAAGAGCCGAGGCCATTCGGGCCGTACGTACGTTGTAGATTCTATGAAAACAACGCAAAAGGGCTGGAACCCAAACGGATTCCAGCCCTTTCAGCTAGCTTAGCGAAACGCTATTCAGCTCACTCGGCCTTCTCGGCGTCAGCGGCTTCCTCAGCGGGAGCCTCAGCCTCAGCGGCGGCGGTCTCCTCGACCGGAGCCTCAACAGCCTCAGCAGCCTCAGTGGCCTCAGCCTCAACGGCCGGAGCTTCTTCTTCGGCAACCTTGGCGGCGGCTTCAGCTTCCTTCACAACAGCCTTCTTGGCAACCGGCTCGGTGACGAGCTCGATTACAGCGGCCGGAGCGGCATCGCCAACGCGCGGAGCGATCTTGACGATACGGGTGTAGCCACCTTCACGCTGCTCCATCTGCTCGGCAATCTGGGTGAACAGGATGTGCACCACGGACTTGTTGCGGATGACGCGCATCACGCGACGGCGGGAGTGCAGATCACCACGCTTGGCGAAGGTGATCAGGCGCTCTGCCAGCGGACGAAGGCGCTTGGCCTTCGGCAGCGTGGTGGTGATGCGGCCGTTCTGGAACAGGCTGGTCGCCATGTTTGCCAGCATGAGGCGCTCGTGTGCGGGGCTGGAAGCCAGACGCGGGCCCTTCTTAGGTGTAGGCATTGGGTTTACTCCTTATATGTCCGTTCTTCAGGCAAGCAGGTGGGCATATGCCCGAACATCTGCTTGCCTAGTGAACGAACGATTGGTCAAAGAGGCAGATCACTCGTCTTCCGGCGAGAAGAACGTGCCACCTTCGAGATTATTGGTATCGAAGGCCATCGGCGAGGACTTGAGGCTCAGGCCCAAGGTCTGCAGCTTCTCCTTGACCTCATCGATTGACTTCATACCGAAATTGCGGATGTCGAGCAGGTCCTGCTCGGTGTGGGAGACAAGCTCACCGATGGTGTGGATGCCCTCGCGCTTGAGGCAGTTGTAAGAACGCTGCGTCAGGTTGAGGTCCTCAATCGGAACGGCCATCTCGGGGTTGGTCTCCTCGGCCACCGGGGCCGGACCGACCTCGACGCCTTCAGCCTGGGCGTTGAGCTCACGGCACAGGCCGAAGAGCTCCACCAAGGTGGAACCGGCGGAAGCCACCGCGTCACGCGGGGAGATGGCGGGCTTGGTCTCCACGTCCAGGATGAGCTTGTCGAAGTCCGTGCGCTGTTCCACACGGGTGGCCTCGACCTTGTAGCTCACCTTGAGTACCGGGGAGTAGATGGAATCAACCGGAATACGGCCGATCTCATCGTTGTCCTGCTTGTTCATCTGGGCAGGAACATAGCCACGGCCACGCTCGACAGTGAACTCGATCTCGAGTTCGCCATCGTCGGCGAGGGTAGCGATGTGCTGCTCCGGGTTGGCAATGGTGACGCCGGCCGGCGGGGTGATGTCCCCAGCCACGGCTTCGCCCTTGCCGCTCTTGCGCAGATACATGACCACAGGCTCGTCGTATTCGCTGGTGAGCACGATGCCCTTGATGTTCAGCAGGATCTCGGTGACGTCTTCCTGGACACCCGGCAGAGTGGTGAACTCATGCAGGGCACCGGAAATACGCACGGAGGTCACGGCAGCACCCGGGATGGAGCTCAGCAGCGTGCGACGCAGCGAGTTGCCGAGCGTGTAGCCGAAGCCAGGCTCGAGCGGCTCGATGGTGAAGCGGGAGCGCTGCGGATTCAGAGATTCCTCGGTAAGAGTCGGACGCTGTGCAATAAGCACTGTGGTTATCCTTTCAGCTTGAACTCGGTGGTGCACTCACCGGTCAGGCGGTTTTGGATGGATTTGGTATTGCTGAGTGCTCAGACGCGACGACGCTTCGGAGGACGAACGCCGTTGTGGGCTTGCGGGGTGACGTCGGTGATGGAACCAACCTCGAGGCCCGCAGACTGCAGGGAACGGATGGCGGTTTCACGACCGGAACCCGGGCCCTTGACGAACACGTCGACCTTCTTGACGCCGTGTTCCATCGCCTTGCGGGCGGCGGACTCGGCAGCCATACCAGCGGCGTACGGCGTGGACTTACGGGAGCCCTTGAAGCCGACATCGCCACCGGACGCCCAGGACACCACGGCGCCGGACGGATCGGTGATCGAAATGATCGTGTTGTTGAAAGTGGACTTGATGTGAGCCTGGCCGACCGGGACCGACTTGCGGTCGCGACGACGGGGCTTACGAGCGGCTTGCTTAGGCGCTGCCATTGACCCTCGTTTCCTAGTAACGAACTTTGTTGTTGACGTTCGGGCGATGGGATGAAAATCATCCCGTGGCCCGAATCATGCCACCGACTACTTGGTGGCCTTCTTCTTTCCGGCGACCGTGCGCTTCGGGCCCTTGCGGGTACGAGCATTGGTCTTGGTGCGCTGGCCGCGCACAGGAAGTCCCTTACGGTGACGCTGGCCTTGGTAGCAGTTGATCTGAATCTTGCGACGAATATCTGCATCGACTTCACGACGCAGGTCACCCTCGATCTTGTAGTTGGCTTCGAGGTAGTCACGCAGCGTAATCAGCTGCTCGTCGGTGAGATCCTTGACGCGGATGTCCGGACTAATACCGGTCGCGGCAAGCGTTTCCTTGGCACGAGTGCGACCCACACCGAAAATGTAGGTGAGGGCGATCTCGATGCGCTTCTCATTGGGGATGTCGACTCCGGCAAGACGTGCCATTGCGATTCCTTCTTGTTGCCGTAGGTCTTGCACCCGCTCGCCCGGTTACCCGGCACGGGCCTACGTACCCGTGGTTCAGTGTCGTTCCCTTGCGGGAAGCACTGTGAGAGAGTGCCTTATTTACTTAGTGCCGCTGGAGAATCTGCTCTCAGCCCTGACGCTGCTTGTGGCGCGGGTTGACGCAGATCACCATGACGCGGCCGTGACGGCGGATCACGCGGCAGTTTTCGCAGATCCTCTTCACGCTAGGGCTGACCTTCATGGTTATCCTTTTCTTGTGTACCTTTACTTGTAACGGTACGTAATGCGTCCGCGGTTCAGGTCGTAAGGGCTCATTTCGAGCACGACACGATCCTGCGGCAGAATACGAATGTAGTTCTTACGCATTTTGCCGGAAATCGTGGCGAGCACGATGTGCTTGTTTTCGAGTTCAACGCGGAACATCGCGTTAGGCAGTGCTTCCACGACCTGTCCTTCGACTTCAATCACACCGTCTTTTGCCATGTGCCTCTAGTCCTATTCCGTTGGATGATTACTATGGCATATCCGAAGACACACCAACTGTCAACTATATACGCACATACCCCTGTACGAACACTCGGCGTGTCGCACAGGGGTATGGAAACGTTGATGTGGTATTTCGGCATCACTCCGGCTTGTTGCCCGGGCTGCCGAACCTACTACTCGAGGTGGCTGATGATACGGCCGCTGATCTCGTCGATGTCGCCGACGCCGTTGACCACGACGAGCAGGCCACGGGCCTCGTAGATGTCGAGCAGCGGAGCGGTTTCCTTCTCATAGGTCTCCAGGCGCTTGGCGATGGCCTCCGGAGTGTCGTCAGCGCGGCCCTGCTCGGCGGCGCGCTTCTTCATACGCTCCAGCAGCACGTCGCGGGCGGCTTCGAGGGCCACCACGTGGTCGAGCGGAGTGTCAAGGTCGGCGAGCATCTCGTCGAGAGCGATGACCTGGGCGGCGTTACGCGGGTAGCCGTCGAGGATCCAGCCGTTCTTGCAGTCTTCCTTGGCCAGACGATCCTTGACGATCTTGTTGGTCAGGGAGTCCGGAACCAGCTCGCCCTTGTCGGTGTAGCTCATCGCCTCAAGGCCGAGTTCGGTCTTGTTCTTGATGTTGTAGCGGAAGATGTCGCCGGTGGAGATGGTGGGGATGTTGAAGTGTTCGGCGAGCAGAGCAGCCTGGGTGCCCTTGCCCACGCCCTGGGGGCCCATGATGAGCAGACGCATGGTGGTCTCCTTTTATGTCGGTTATTAATACGGTTTTGGCTCCCTTGGTTAAGGGAGCCATTGAGTTATATGCGGAAGAAAGATTGCTCCGTCGTGGAACAGTCCACTGGACTGTTCCACTCCTCGCGCGGCCGCCTGCCCATTGCGGGCGGCCGCTGTCAAGCGGGCGTCAGCCCTCTTTGTGGTCCACGTTTTCGAACAGGAAGCCGGTGTACTGGAACTGTTCGGTCTGGGCCTTGGCCTGGCGCAGGGTGTCGAGGCCCACGCCCGCGATAATCAGGATCGTGGTGCCACCGAACGGCAGCTTGGCGTTGAGGCCGAGGGCCATGATCAGCACGGTCGGGATCAGGGCCACGAACAGCAGGTAGACGGCGCCGACGGTGTTGAGTCGGTTCATCACGTAGGTCAGGTAGCGGCTGGTGGCGTTGCCGGCGCGGATGCCGGGGATGAAGCCGCCGTACTGCTTCATGTTGTCCGCGGTCTCGTCCGGGTTGAACGTGATCGAGGTGTAGAAGAAGCAGAAGAACACGATCATCAGCGCGTACAGGGCGATGTACCACACGGATGTGGTGTTCGCCAGGTTGGCGTTGATCCACTTGACCCACGACTGGTCGGACTTGCCGAACTGGGCGATCAGGGTCGGGATGGCGAGGATCGAGGAGGCGAAGATCGGCGGGATGACGCCGGACATGTTGATCTTCAGCGGCAAGTAGGTGGAGGAGCCGCCGTACATCTTACGGCCGATCATGCGGCGCGTGTACTGGACCGGCACGCGGCGCTGGCACAGTTCGACGAAGTCGACGAAGATGAGGATGACCACGAGCACGCCCACGACGATGCCGAACTTCAGCCAGTCGCCATCGGTGCCGTCGGTGCCGTAGCCGATCTCCCACAGCTGCGGCAGGAAGCCGGAGCAGATGGACATGAAGATCAAGATGGACATGCCCTGGCCGATGCCCTTGTCGGTCACGAGCTCGGCCATCCACATGATCAGGCCGGTGCCGCCGGTCATGATGAGGACCATGACCACGAGGTTGAACACGGAACCGTCCGGGATGACCTGGTCGCACTGGTAATTGAACAGGGCGCCGGAGCGGGCGGTGACCAGGATGGTGGTGGACTGGAGCACGGCCAGGCCGATGGTCAGGTAACGGGTGTACTGGGTGAGCTTGGCCTCGCCGGACTGGCCCTCCTTGTGCAGGGCCTCGAAGCGGGGGATGACCACGCGCAGCAGCTGCACCACGATGGACGCGGTGATGTACGGCATGACGCCCAGCGCGAAGATAGACAGCTGGAGCATGGCGCCACCCGAGAAGAGGTTCACCAGTCCGATGAAGTTCTCCTGGGAGGCGCTGCCGATGGTGGCCATGCACTTGTTCACCACGTTGTAGTCCACGCCAGGGGTCGGAATGAACGAACCGATGCGGTAGACGATGATGATGAACAGGACGAAGAGAATCTTCTTCCTCAACTCTTTGGTTTTCAGGGCCTGGATTAGTGTCCTCACCTAGATTTCCTCCCAATAGCGCGCCAATCGCGCGAAATACACAAACTAACGAACGAGCATAGTCTAAAGTGCCTACTTCGGCCACTTCATGTCTCGCGAATGTTACCTGAATTATGCTCCGTCGTACTGAACGGGGGAAGCATACTCAAAACGATCATTGTGTTGAGACTGCTTCTCTGCACTCAGAACAACAATTTTTTAGAAAAGGGAACCCCCGTCCACCTATTGGCGGGCGGGGGTTGTACAGCCTATTGCGCTCCCCGTAGGACTAATCAGTCCTCGGAAACGGAACCGCCGGCGGCCTCGATCTTGGACTTGGCGGAAGCCGAAGCCTTAACACCCTTGAGGGTGAAAGCCACGGTGGTCTCGCCGTCGCCCAGAACCTTCACCGGAGCGTTGTCACGAACAGCGCCCTTGGCGATCAGGTCGGCCACAGCAACCTCGCCGCCCTCGGGGAAGAGCTCCACGAGACGAGCGATGTTGATGACCTGGAACTCGACCTTGAACGGGTTCTTGAAGCCACGGAGCTTCGGCAGGCGCATGTACAGCGGCAGCTGGCCGCCTTCAAAGCCCGGACGCACGTGGTTGCGCTTCGTCTGGCCCTTGGCGCCACGACCGGAGGTCTTACCCTTGGAGCCTTCACCGCGGCCCACACGGGTGCGGTCCTTCTTGGCACCCGGGGCGGGCTTCAGGTCGTGCATCTGCAGGATTTCGTTATCTGCCATAATCAGTCAACCTCCTCAACGGTGACCAGGTGACGCACGGCGTTCACCAGACCACGGTTGGCCGGGGTGTCCTCGCGGACAACGGTCTTACCGATCTTGTTGAGGCCGAGGGTCTTGACGGTGGCGCGCTGAGCCGGGGTACGGTTCACGATGCCGTGGTGCAGGGTAATCTTCAGGTTCTTAGCCATGAGTATCACTCACCATCCTTCTCTTCGGCGGCCTTAGCGGCAGCAGCCTCTTCGCGAGCCTTGCGAGCCTCGGCAATGCCGGCGGCGCGGGCGCGCAGCAGAGCATCGGGAGCGACCTCGTCGAGCGCCAGGCCACGACGGGCGGCGATCTCCTCGGGCTCTTCGAGCTGCTTGAGGGCGTCGACGGTAGCGCGCACCACGTTAACGGCGGTGGCGGAGCCCATCGACTTGGTCAGGACGTCGGTGATGCCTGCGCATTCCATGACGGCGCGCACGGAGCCACCGGCGATTACACCGGTACCCGGGGCGGCCGGACGCAGCAGGACGGTGCCAGCAGCGTCGTGACCCTGAACCGGGTGGGTGATGGTGCCGCGGACGCGAGGCACAGAGAACATGTGCTTCTTGGCGTCCAGCTGGCCCTTGGCGATGGCGGCCGGGACTTCACGGGACTTGCCGTAGCCGACACCCACGGTGCCGTTGCCGTCGCCGACCACAACCAGTGCGGCGAAGCTGAAGGTACGGCCACCCTTGTGGGTCTTGGACACACGGTTGATGGTCACCACGCGATCGAGCAGCTCGTCGCCGTGGTTTTCTTCACGACGGTTACGACGCTCGCCACGACGGCCTTCACCGCGCTGGCCACGACGACCCTTGCGGTCCTCGTTGTTGGATTCGGTCGCCACAGTGTTCTGAGTTTCTTCAGCCACTTGGGTTTCCTTCGTTTCGTTGTCGCTCACAGTGCAAGACCTCCCTCGCGGGCGCCATCAGCAACGGCTGCGACGCGACCGGTGTACTTGTTGCCACCGCGGTCGAACACGACTGCGGTGATGCCGGCAGCCTTGGCCTTCTCGGCGATCAGCTCGCCGACCTTCTTGGCGGCCTCAGTCTTGGTGCCTTCGAAGCCGGCGAAGTCGGCCTGAAGAGTGGAGGCGGACACCAGGGTAATGCCCTTGGTATCGTCGACCACCTGAGCAACCATGTGACGGTTGGAGCGGGTGACCACCAGGCGCGGACGCTCGGGGGTACCGGAGATGCGCTTGCGGATACGCGCGTGACGGCGCTTGAGAGCTACCTTCTTGCCTTTTCCGAGAATAGCAACGCTCATATCACTTACCAGCCTTTCCAGCCTTGCGCAGGATGCGTTCATCGGAGTACTTGATGCCCTTGCCCTTGTAGGGTTCCGGAGCGCGCAGCTTGCGGATGTTGGCGGCAACCTGGCCCACGACCTGCTTGTCGGTGCCTTCGACAACCACGTGGTTGGCGTCGGTCACCTTCAGGGTGATGCCTTCGGGCGGGTTGACGGTGATGGTGTGGGAGTAGCCGAGGAAGAACTCGATGCCCTGGCCCTTGGCGACGGCGCGGTAACCGGTGCCGACGATCTCAAGAGTCTTGGAGTAGCCATCGTGAACACCCTTGACCATGCCGGCCATGATGGAACGAGCCAGACCGTGCTTGGCACGGGTCGGACGCAGGTCATCAGCGGCGGTCAGGACAATCTCGTTGCCTTCAACGGCAGCGGTGATGCCTTCCGGAACCACGTAGGAGTCAGAACCCTTAGCGCCCTTGGCGGAGAAGTTCTGGCCTTCAATCTTGACTTCAACGCCAGCAGGGATGGCGATGGGGAGCTTACCAATATGCGATGCCATGTTTCAGCTCTCCTTTCTCACCACACGAAGGCGACAATTTCGCCGCCAATGCCTCGGTCGAGGCATTCCTTCTGAGTCAGCAGTCCCGAAGAAGTCGAGATGATGGCGATACCCAGGCCACCGAGCGGCATCGGCAGGGAGTCGGACTTCGCGTAACGACGAAGGCCCGGCTTGGAGATGCGCTTGATACCCTGAATGGAACGCTCACCGTTCGGACCGTACTTGAGGGTGACCTCAAGAGTCTGGCCGACCTTGGCTTCCTTAGCGGTGAAGTCCTTGATGTAGCCTTCACGCTTCAGGATCTCGGCGATGTTCGCCTTGAACTTGGAGTACGGCATATCCACGGTTTCGTGCTTGGCCGCGCTCGCATTACGCAGACGCGTAAGCATGTCTGCGATCGGATCTGTCATTGTCATTTGGGCTTGTTGCCCTTTCTCGCTATGGTTTCCGCCGCCCTCACGCTTCTTCTAGAAGCGTTCGGGCCGCGGACCTTCAGCGTCGATGTTTACCAACTGGACTTCGTAACGCCGGGCAGTTCACCGCGGTGAGCCTTCTCACGAAGGCAGATGCGGCACAGGCCGAACTTGCGGTAGACGGAGTGGGGACGACCGCAGACCTGGCAGCGCGTGTAAGCGCGGACCTTGAACTTCGGCTTGCCGGCCGCCTTGTTCTTAAGAGCGGTTTTTGCCATATCAGTTCTCCTTGAAGGGGAAGCCGAGGTGCTTCAGCAGCGCGTAAGCTTCCTTGTCGTCCTTGGTGGAGGTCACCACAGTGATGTCCATACCGCGCACGTGATCGATCGAATCAGGATCGATCTCGTGGAACATGGACTGCTCGGTGAGACCAAAGTTGTAGTTGCCCTGGCCATCGAACTGGTGGCCGTTGATGCCGCGGAAGTCGCGGATACGGGGCAGCGCGAGGGTCAGCAGACGGTCCAGGAACTCCCACATGCGGTCGCCACGCAGGGTGACGTACGCACCGATGGCCTGGCCTTCACGCAGATGGAACTGCGCGACGGACTTCTTGGCCTTGGTGATCTTCGGCTTCTGGCCGGTGATCAGGGTGAGGTCCTTGACGGCACCTTCGATGAGCTTGGAGTCGCGGGCAGCGGCACCAACACCCATGGAGACGACGACCTTCTGGACACGGGCAACCTGCATCGGGTTGGAGTACTTGAACTCCTTCTCGAGCTCAGGAATGATCTGCTCGTTGTACTTGACCTTCAAGCGCGGGGTGGCCGGCGCTTCGACAGTAGTATCGGTCATGCCAGCTCCTTTCCGGACTTCTTGGCGACGCGCACGCGCACGGTCTTCACCTTGCCGTCACGCGCCTCTTCCTTAACGGTGATGCCAACGCGGGTCGGCTGCTTGGTCTCCGGGTCGATGACCATCACGTTGGAGCGATGGATCGGAGCCTCAGTGGAGACGATGCCAGCCTGCTGGCCCTGCTGCGTTGCACGCACGTGCTTCTTGACGATCTGCACGCCTTCAACGATCAGTCGATCGTTGGAGAGCACCTGCTTGACGGTGCCTTCCTTGCCGCGGTCCTTGCCGCGGATGACCTTGACCAGGTCGCCGCTCTTGATCTTGGCTGCCATGTCAGATCACCTCCGGGGCGAGGGACACGATCTTCATGAACTTGTGCTCACGCAGTTCACGACCGACCGGTCCGAAGATACGAGTGCCCTTCGGTTCACGGCCGGAGCCGAGAATGACGGCGGCGTTCTCGTCGAACTTGATGTAGGAACCATCCGCACGGCGGGATTCCTTGACGGTACGGACGACAACGGCCTTAACCACGTCGCCCTTCTTGACCGACCCGCCAGGAATGGCGTCCTTGACGGAGGCGACGATCACGTCGCCGATGCCGGCATAGCGTCGCTTCGATCCGCCGAGCACGCGGATGGCGAGGAGTTCCTTCGCACCCGTGTTGTCGGCGACATGAAGCCGCGTTTCCTGCTGAATCATTGATTCTCCTTAGCCGAGCTGGTTCTCCCCATTTACCGGGGCATCGTGGTTGCCCATAATGCCCCGGTAAATGGCGAGCCTTGCCGAACTTTACTTACTTGGCGCGCTCGATAATGGATTCGAGACGCCAGCGCTTGGTCTTGCTCAGAGGCCGAGTTTCCATAATACTCACGAGGTCGCCAATGTGGGCGTCGTTGTGTTCATCATGGGCCTTGACCTTGCTGGTGGAACGAACGACCTTGCCGTACAGCGGGTGGGTCGAACGCTGCTCGAGCTCGACGGTAATCGTCTTGTCCATCTTGTCGGACACGACGTAGCCGCGGCGAACCTTACGGAAGTTACGCTCTTCAGCCATAATCACTTCTCCTTGGATTCGGTAGCGGCCGGCTCCTGGCTGATGCCAAGCTCACGCTCGCGAAGCACGGTGTACATGCGGGCGATGTCGCTCTTGACAGCCTTGAGACGGGCGGTGTTCTCGAGCTGACCGGTGGCGTGCTGGAAGCGCAGGTTGAACAGCTCTTCCTTGGACTTCTTCAAGAAGCCTTCGATTTCCGCGTTGGTCTTCTCGTTGAGATTCTTGATGGAGTAATCAGCGGTACCGACTGCCATCAGATATCACCACCTTCACGTGCGATAATGCGGCACTTCATCGGGAGCTTGTCGATAGCGCGGCGGAGGGCTTCCTTAGCGATGTCCTCGGACACACCACCGATTTCGAACATCACGCGACCAGGGCGCACGTTCGCAATCCAGAACTCCGGGGCACCCTTACCGGAACCCATTCGGGCACCGAGCGGGTGCTTGGTCAGCGGACGATCCGGGAAGATCGTGATCCACACGCGGCCACCACGCTTGATGTAGCGGGTCATGGCGATACGCGCGGCTTCGATCTGACGGTTGGTCACGTAGGCCGGGGCGAGGGACTGGATGGCGAAATCACCGAAGTTGATCTCGTTGCCGCCCTTGGACATGCCAGAACGCACAGGGCGGTGCTGCTTGCGGTACTTAGTCCTCTTGGGGATAAGCATTCTTGCTCACTCCTTCGTTTCTGCAGCCGGAGCGGCCTCGGCGGGAGCCTCAGCCTTGGGGGCTTCGGCGGCCTGCGGGGCGGCGGAACGGTTGCCACGGCGCGGGCGGCGATCGCCACCACGACGGCCCGGACGGTTGTTCTGCTGAGCCTGCTGCTCTTCGAACTCGGATTCGGTCATGTCGCCCTTGTAGATCCAGACCTTGACGCCGATACGGCCGTACGTGGTCTTGGCCTCGAAGAAGCCGTAATCGATGAGGGCGCGGAGGGTCTGCAGCGGAACGCGGCCCTCACGGTAGAACTCGGAACGGCTCATTTCCGCACCGCCGAGGCGGCCGGAGAGCTTGATGCGGATACCCTTGGCACCGGCGCGCATGGCGTCCTGCTGGGCCTTACGCATGGCACGACGGAAGGTGACGCGGTTGGTCAGCTGCTCAGCGATGCCCTGAGCGACGAGCTGGGCGTCCAGCGCGGCGTTCTTGACTTCGAAGATGTTGAGCTGGACCTGCTTGCCGGTCAGCTTCTCGAGCTTGGCGCGGACGCGCTCAGCCTCGGCGCCACGACGACCGATCACGATGCCCGGACGGGCGGTGTGAATGTCGACGCGAACGCGGTCGCGGGTGCGCTCGATGACGATGCGGGACACGCCAGCGCGCTCGAGGTCCTTGCTCATCTCCTTGCGGATCTGATCATCCTCAAGCACGAAGTCGCGGTAGCGTTCGCCGGCCTTGTTGGAGTCGGAGAACCACTTGGAGCGGTGGTTCTCAGTGATGCCCAGACGGTAGCCAAACGGATTGATCTTCTGACCCATCTTTAGCGGGCTCCTTCCTTGTTAGCCACGACGACCGTGATGTGGGAGGTGCGCTTGTTGATGCGAGCAGCGCGGCCCTGGGCACGAGCGCGGAAGCGCTTGAGGGTCACACCTTCGTCAACGTAGGTCTCCTTGATGTACAGGTCGTTCTCGCGGAACGGCTCGCCGGCCTTGTCGGCCTTCACACGAGCGTTGGCGATGGCGCTCTCCAGGGTCTTGCGGACCGGCAGGGCCGCAGCCTGAGGGGCGAACTTCAAAATGGTGACGGCTTCGGTCGCCTTCTTGCCGCGGATGAGGTCGACCATGCGGCGAGCCTTGCGCGGCGTCACGCGGACGTGACGAGCGATTGCTTTAGCTTCCATGTTCTATTCCTTATCCTTAGCGACGGGCCTTCTTGTCGTCCTTCACGTGACCCTTGAAGGTCTTCGTGGGGGCGAACTCACCCAGCTTGTGACCAACCATGGCCTCGGTGACGAACACCGGGACATGCTTGCGACCATCATGAACGGCGAAGGTGTGTCCGATGAAATCAGGGGTGATCATCGAACGACGGGACCACGTCTTGATGACGTTCTTGGTGCCCTTCTCGTTCTGCTCGTCGACTTTCTTCTGCAAGTGGGCGTCGACGAAGGGGCCCTTCTTGATGCTACGAGTCATCTTCTCGATACTCCCTTACTTGCGGTTCTTGCCGGACGGACGGCGACGAACAATCATCTTGTTCGAAGCCTTCTTCGGACGACGAGTACGCACCTCGCCCTTGCCCCACGGGGAGACCGGCGGCTTACCACCGCGGGTACGACCGCCGTGCGGGTGGTCGACCGGGTTCATGGACTCACCACGGGTGATCGGACGGCGGCCGATCCAGCGGGCGCGGCCAGCCTTGCCGAGCTGAATGTTGGCGTGGTCCTCGTTGCCGACCTCGCCGACGGTAGCGCGGCAGCGCGCGTCGACGTTGCGGATTTCGCCGGACGGCATACGCAGCTGAGCGTAGGCGCCATCCTTGGCGACGAGCTGAACGGCAGCACCAGCGGAACGAGCGATCTTAGCGCCGCCCAGCGGGCGGAGCTCGATGGCATGAACCACGGTACCGGTCGGGATGTTCTTCAGCGGCAGGTTGTTGCCCGGCTTGATATCAGCCTGAGCACCGGTCTCGATGACGTCGCCCTGCTTGATGCCCTTCGGCGCGATGATGTAGCGCTTCTCGCCATCTGCGAAGTGCAGGAGGGCGATACGGGCGGAGCGGTTCGGATCGTACTCGATCTCGGCAACCTTGGCGGGCACGCCGTCCTTGTCCCAACGCTTGAAATCGATGAGACGGTACTGACGCTTGTGGCCGCCGCCGCGATGACGGGAGGTGATACGGCCGTAAGAGTTACGACCGCCGGTCTTGGACTTCTTGCGAACCAGCGACTTCTCAGGCGTAGAACGAGTCAGCTCGGAGAAATCCGAGACGGACGCGTTGCGGCGGCCTGCGGTCGTCGGCTTATAAACGCGGATAGCCATAATGTAGTTCTTCCTTTAACTTTTCTCGGCTAACCTTCAGTTACCAAAGATGTCGATCGTCTGGCCCTCGGCGACGGTCACGATCGCACGCTTCTGGGAAGCGCGCTGGCCGAAACCGGTGCGAGTGCGCTGCTTCTTGCCAGCGCGGTTGAGGGTGTTGACGTTCGTCACCTTGACCTTGAAGATCTCTTCGATTGCCTGCTTGATCTGCACCTTGTTCGCATCCGGAGCCACCACGAAGGTGTACTGGCCACGGTCGGAAGCGGCGTAGCTCTTCTCGGAGACGACGGGCTTAAGAATCACGTCGTGAGCGGGCTTGTGAATAGCGACCATCTAAATCAGGCCTCCTTCGGCTCGGTCTTGGCAGCCACGAAAGCCTCGAAGGCTTCCTTGGTGAAGACCACGTACTGCGAGGTAATCACGTCGTACGTGTTGAGCTGATCGACGAAAATCGGGTGAACGGTCGGGATGTTGCGCACGGAGAGCCACTCGTTGATGTTGTCGCGAGTGAAGACGACCGTGGTGAACTTGTCCGCGGTAATCGGGGCCAGAGCGGCGACAGCGGCCTTGGTGGACGGCTCGGTGATACCGAACTCCACCACGGCAACGCGACCGGCGTTGGCGCGATCGGACAGGGCGTAGCGCAGAGCTGCGGCCTTCATCTTCTTGGGGGTGCGCTGAGAGTAGTCACGCGGCTGCGGGCCGAACACGGTGCCGCCGTGGTACCACTGCGGTGCACGGATGGAGCCCTGACGAGCACGACCGGTGCCCTTCTGCTTCCACGGCTTCTTGCCGCCGCCGGAAACCATGCCACGAGTCTTGGTGGCGTGGGTGCCCTGACGAGCAGCAGCGAGCTGAGCGGTGACAACCTGGTGGATCAGCGGGATGTGAGCCTGGACATCCTCGGCGGAAACGCCGAAGAGAGCCTCAGGAGCTTCAACGGTGCCGGTGGCCTGGCCCTTGGCGTCGGTGACGTTCAGAGTAACGTTTGCCATGGTTTATCAGGCTCCCTTCACAGCCGAGCGGACGAGAACGATGCCGCCCTTGGGGCCAGGAATGGCGCCCTTGATGGCGAGGATGCCGTTCTCGACATCAGCGGAGACGACGGTCAGGTTCTGGGTAGTGGCGGTCACATGACCCATGCGGCCGGCCATACGCTTGCCCTTGAGAATACGGCTCGGAGTGGCGCATGCGCCCACAGAACCGGGACGGCGCTCGTTCTTGTGAGAACCGTGAGTACGGCGGTAGGACTTGAAGCCCCAACGCTTGATGGTACCGGCGAAGCCCTTACCCTTGGTGGTGCCGGTCACGTCGACCTCAGCACCCTCTTCGAACAGGTCAGCGGCCAGTTCCTGGCCGGCCTCGAACTGATCGACGTCGTCGGTGCGCACCTCGACGAGGTGGCGACGCGGGGTGACACCGGCCTTGGCAAAGTGGCCAGCCAGCGGCTTGGTCACCTTGGTGGGATCGATGGCGCCGTAGCCGAGCTGGACAGCCTTGTAGCCGTCAGATTCCTCGGTCTTCACGGCGGTCACCACGTTGGTGGACACGTCGACAAGAGTGACGGGCACGAAGAAGCCGTTCTCGTCCCACACCTGGGACATGCCGAGCTTCTTGCCCAGCAGAGCCTTGCGATTAGACATAATGCTTCCTCCTCCCTTACAGCTTGATTTCGATGTTGACGTCCGCAGGCAGATCGATGTGCATCAGGGAGTCCACGGCCTTGGGGGTCGGGTCCACGATGTCGATGAGGCGCTTGTGAGTGCGCATCTCGAAGTGCTCGCGAGAATCCTTGTACTTGTGAGGAGAACGGATAACACAGAAGACGTTCTTCTCGGTCGGCAGCGGAACGGGGCCAACAACAGTTGCGCCCGCGTTCGTCACCGTTTCGACGATCTTCTTCGCCGATTGGTCGATGACCTCGTGGTCATAGGACTTAAGCCTGATGCGGATTTTCTGTCCCGCCATTGCCGTCCGCCCTTTCTAGCGATGTTCGTTGTACTGTTTACCAACCTGCTTCTAGGGCACCGGCGCGCATGGCCTCCCTTGGACATACGTCCTCTGGCGGTCATCCGACATCAGTGCGCGGTTTCCGGCTGTCACTTCACTTGAAGTGGCTCCCGGCCCGCGCTCGCTTTTTTAATTCCAATTTGCGAGCCCAAATCAGGCAACTTGTTTATTCAAGCATTGAGGTGGGACAGTGGAGTTCGCGCGTGTCGCGCTCATGCCGTTCGTATTACCTCGCGGCATAGCCGCTCGGCGTCTGTTCGATTGTCGCAATGCAGGTCTCACATCTTTCTTATTGAGAACCATTCGCTGCGATATCATGACAGATATGACTTCCCGCCGCAAGACTCTTAAACGCGATTGGTTCGACAACCAACCTGGCGCATGGGTAATGGTTATGCTGCCCGTTGTGGCTGGCTTCTTTATCGGCGGGCCTAATCTTGATACGCTTTGGCTATTGGCGACGTGGGCCGTGTGCTATTGCGTGCAGTTCAGCGCCGCGCACTGGTTCAAAGCACACTTTTCACGCCGTTATCTGCCGCCGATGCTCACTTATGCCGTAGCGCTCATCGTCATCGGCTTGCCATTCCTGATTACGCATACCGGCATACTGCGTTGGGCTCCCTTATATATAGTGCTGGTTGCGCTGTCGATGCTGTCCTCGTGGCTGAGGAAGGAGCGCTCGCTGTGGGGCAATGCCGTGTCGGTGATTGCCGCGTCGGCCATGGCCACGGTGATCGCGTCGTTTGGCAGCACTGTTGAGACGGCATGTGTTATGCCCATCAACGCAGCACATGCCTCGTGCGCAGCCGCTGATGTCACCGCCGCACGCGCCGCGATTCGGAATATGCCAGATTTGAGCCAGATATTCGACCTTCACGCCTGGTGGCCCGCGGGTTCATTGCCCGTGAGCGGGCTGATTGCCACCGTGCTGTTTGCGCTGACGCAGTATGGGTCGGTTTTAGTGGTCAAAACCATGATCCGGGAACGCGGGAAGCGTTCGTACGTGGCGGCTTCGTGGGTATGGCATGTGGCGCTATTGCTGCTAGCCGCCGTGCCGGCTGGACGCAGCCCGTATCTGATTGCGATGACTGTGCTGCTGTTGGCCCGCGCCGTTGCGTTGCCGGTGGTTACACGGCGCACAACCTTGAAGCCCGTGGTGACCGGCATTACCGAGGCGTTTGCCAGCTTTATTGCTTTTGGCTGCATAATTGCGGCGATTTAGCGACGCTTCAGCGATTCCATGGGGAGGTAATTACCTCATGGGGCGGTAATTGGCCCATGGGGCGGACGGTAAAATTTTACCTTCCGCAGAATAGAGCCGTTTTCGTACACCGCCCCATGGGGGTTTTCACCGCCCCATGGGCAAGTTACCGCCCCATGAGTGGGTTACCACCCCATGGAGGTGTACCTGCTGGCTGAGGGAGCACCACATATGCAAAGGAGCCCGGCCCCTGTAATGGGGTCGGGCTCCTTGTGTCGCGCTATGCAGCCACTAAGCTGCAACACCGCGGTTGGTGGCTACTGATGGTGCCACCAACCACAAACCGCCTGCAATCAACGCTCGGAGGCTTCCTCAGTGGCGGCCTCACCCTCGCGCTCGATGCGCAGCTTGTGGCCTTCCGCCTGGGAGACACCGTAGTAAGCACCGACGGCGATGTCCTTCATGTCGTTGATCAGCGGGATGCGCGGGTTGGCCGGGGTACACTGGTCCTCGTAGGCGCGCATGCCGATCTGATCGAGCACGGACCAGAAGTAGTCCTCGTCCACACCGCAATCCTGGAAGCTCTTGTTCATGCCGAGCTTGTTGTCACGGTAGTCCTCGACGGCCTTCGCCAGGTTCTCCACGGCTTCGGCCGGGGTCTTGCCGGTGTCGATGCCGAGGTTGCGGGCGATGTCCTGGTAGCGCTCCGGGGCGATGTACTTGTTGTACTTCGGCCAAGAGGTGGGCTCCTCAGGAATCTGGCCGTTGTAGCGAATCACGTACGGCAGCAGGATGGAGTTGGTACGGCCGTGGGCGATGTGGCACAGGGCACCGATGGTGTGGGCCATGCCGTGGCACATGCCGAGGAACGCGGAGCCGAATGCCATGCCGGCCATGGTGGCGGCGTTGTGCATCTTCTCCTGAGCGTTGGTCTTGGCCAGGCCGGGCTCGCCATTGACGGACTCAGCCAGGTTGTCCCAGATGAGCTTGGCCGCGTGCAGGGCCATGCCGTCGGTGAAGTCGTTCGCGTACACGGACACGTAGGCTTCCATCGAGTGGGTCAGGGCGTCGAAGCCGGCGTCGGAGGCCAGCTTGCGCGGCTGGGTGCGAGCCAGCACCGGGTCCACGATGGCCACGGACGGGGTCAGCGCGTAGTCGGTGATCGGGTACTTGTAGCCGGTCTTGTGATCGGTGATCACGGCGAACGGGGTGACCTCGGAACCGGTGCCGGAGGAGGTCGGGATGCACACCAGCTTGGCCTTCTTGCCCAGCGGCGGGATCTTGAAGGCGCGCTTACGGATATCGAAGAACTTCTCGCGCACGTCGGAGAAGGCGATTTCCGGGTGCTCGTAGAGCAGCCACATAATCTTGGAGGCATCCATCGGGGAGCCGCCGCCAACCGCGATGATCGTGTCCGGCTCGAACTCCTCGCGCATCATCTCAGCGCCCTTTTCGACGGTCTCGACGGAGGGCTCCGGCTCGACGTAGTCGATGATGCGGAAGGTCACACGGTTGGAGCGGGCGCGCAGCTGGTCGATGATCTTGTCAACAATGCCGAGCTGCTCCATGACCTTATCGCACACGATGACGGCCTTCTCGATGCCGTACATGTCGCGCAGGTACTTGATGGCGTTCGGCTCGAAGTAGGTCTTGGCCGGGATCTTGAACCACTGCATGTTGTTGTTCCTCCGAGCAATGCGCTTGATGTTAACGAGATTCACGGCCTGCACGTTGCCGGACACCGAGTTGCCGCCGTAGGAGCCGCAGCCCAGGGTCAGCGACGGGGCGATGGCGTTGTAGATGTCGCCGATGCCGCCAAGGGAGGAAGGCTGGTTCCAGATGATGCGGCAGGCGTGCATACGGACGCCGTACTCACGCACGAGCTCCTGGTTGTTGGTGTGGATGGCGGCGGTGTGGCCGGCACCCAGCTTGAGCATCTTCTCGCACATCTCGAAGGCCTGCTCCTTGTTGTCGGCCTTGAGCACGGCCTGCACCGGAGCGAGCTTCTCGTGGGTCAGAGGCTCGTCGTCGGAGACTTCCTTGCACTCGGCGGCCAGAATGGTGGCGTCGGACGGAATCTCGAAGCCAGCAGCCTTGGCGATGAACTGCGGGGACTTGCCTGGCACCGCGGAGTTCAGCACGGGCTTGACGCCGGAACCGGCAGTGCAGCCGAACATGTACTGTTCCAGCTTGGCCTTCTCTTCGGCGTTGACGAAGTAGGCCTTACGGACCTTGAGCTCCTTGATGAGCTGGTCGTAGACGTCCTTGTGGGCGATGATGGCCTGCTCGGTGGCGCAGATCATGCCGTAATCGAAGTGCTTGGAGAGCACCAGATCGTTGGCGGCGCGCACGATGTCAACATCGGTGTCAACGTAGGCCGGGGCGTTGCCGGCACCCACGCCGAGGGCGGGCTTGCCGGAGGAGTAAGCGGCCTTGACCATGCCCGGACCACCGGTGGCGAGGATCGTGGCCACGCCCGGATGCTTCATCAGGGCGCCTGTGGCCTGGATGGACGGGTGCTCGATCCACTGGATACAGTTCTCGGGAGCACCGGCTTCGATGGCGGCGTCGCGCACAATCTTGGCGGCCTCGACGGAGCACTTCTGCGCGCCGGGGTGGAAGCCGAAGACGATCGGGCAACGGGTCTTCAGGGCGATGAGGGACTTGAAGATGGCGGTGGAGGTCGGGTTGGTGACCGGGGTGACGCCGGCGACCACGCCGACGGGCTCGGCGACCTCATCGATGCCCATCACATCGTCTTCGCGGATGATGCCGACGGTCTTCTGGCCGGCCAAGTAGTTGGTGACGTGCTCGCAGGCGAAGATGTTCTTGGTGGCCTTGTCTTCCACGAGACCACGGCCGGTCTCGTCGACAGCCATCTTGGCGAGAACGAGGTGCTTGTTCAGAGCGGCGATGGAGGCCTTGGCGACGATACGATCAACTTGCTTCTGGTCGAGGTTCTCGAATTCGACGAGAGCCTTCTTGGCGCGGGCAACCAGCGCGTCAACTTCGGCCTCAGCTGCGGCCTGCTTCTCTTCTGGAGTCGGCTTGGTAGCTTCGACCTTCTTCTTTGCTTCTGCCACTTGGGGTCCTCCTCGATCTTCTTGGGGTATATGGCAAAGTTCTGGGCCATCGCCTCGTCACCTCAGTTGCACCAGCGGGATACCGCCTCAGTAACCGAAAATGACCGGTGATGCGTTGTCACATTGCATATGTGACCTGAGGCACAATATACTGAACGGTCCGGCGCGATGCATACGCACAAAATCGACGGCGTTTCACGTGCGATATTGAACAGTTTTTGTTACGAGTTGTGCGAAATATCGAACAAATCCTCACTCTATCCGGCGATTTGGTACTTTTTGTTCACTTTTTACCGAAAATCACATGCCTGCAAACAACACAATCCGAGAACTTTTTTAAAGTAAGTTTTCAAAAGCAATCATTTTCTCCACATTTCTAGAAAGTTGGTTTAAAAAAGTACCCAAAATCGCCTACAAATATACGATTGTTGCCTCATAACCTCCGCGTCGAGGCACATGAAAGCCACTTTCATAAAGTAAACTTGCATATATCTCATCGCACAAAGGGGTAAACATGAGGGCAATGCCATCGACCGCAGTGAAAGCGCACAACCGCAGTGCCATGGCCCAGTATCTGTATGGCCATAGCCATGTCACCAAGCAGGAACTGGAACGCGAACTCGGCCTCAGCCTGCCCACCATCACCCAAAATCTGCACGCACTAGAAGATGACGGACTCATCCGCAAAGGCGAACTGCAGGATTCCACCGGCGGGCGCAAGGCGCAAAATTATGAGTTCAATCCCGATCATCGCACTGCCATCGGGGTAGTGATGCGGTCCAACGAACTGCGCCTGTGCGCGATTAACCTGTACGGCAACGTCATCGAAAAACGCAACGATGCCCTGCCTTACCGCAACACCAACGTTTACTACCAGCGTATCGGCGGCATCATCAACAACTTCGCCGCCGACGTCGAAAAGAAGCACGGCAAGGTGCTCGGCGTCTCGTTCGCCATCCAAGGCATCCTCTCCCCCGACGCCACCACCATCATCTTCGGCACCATTATGGGCAACACTGGGCTCACGCTCGAAACCATCAGCCAATCGGTCCATTACCCGTGCATGATGATCCACGATTCCGATGCCTCAGCCATGGCCGAACTCTGGTTCGACTCCACGCTCACCGATGCGGTGTGCGTCTATCTGGAGCGACGCCCGGGCGGCGCGGTGATCGCGGGGGGCAAACTGTATCAAGGCCCGAACCAGTGCAACGGCGCCATCGAACACATGACGCTGGTGCCGGGCGGCCGCGAATGCTACTGCGGCCAGCGCGGTTGCATGGACACCTACTGCTCGCCGGAGACCTTGCCCGAGGATTACGAAAGCATTCCCGGCTTCTTCAGCGTGCTTGAGCAGGGCGAACGGCATCATCGCGAGCGCATGGATGAGTGGCTGGATTACGTGGCGCAGGCCATCGTCAACGCGCGATCCATCATCGCGGGCGACGTGATTGTCGGCGGTGAAGCAGCCCAGCATCTTGAAGACAGCGACATCGAGGATCTGAAGACGCGCGTCATCGCACGCAGCCCGTTCGGCACCGACCATTTCAATCTGCGCAAGAGCTACTGCGCCGAAGATCAGAACATCATCGGTGCCGCGTTGCGGTTCGCCGAGAATTATCTCGACGGCATCTGCGGTGCTGCGGAACGCGGCAGGAAATCAAGGGCTTCCACCAAAAGTGACAACACGTCTACAATGGAGGTATGAAAAACCCACCGTTGCATCGTTACGCCACTCGCCCAGGGCTGTACTTCACTGACGACGGTGGGGCTGACGTCGTTGTTCGTTCCGAAACTGCCGATCAGGTTTGGCTATGCGTACTGGAGCCCATTGATGAGCCCAGCGCTTTCTTCCAAGACGCCATCCGCCTGTTCGAGGACCCGAATATCTCCTTTATCCAGCAGATTCATGAGTTCCCGGTATGCACACGCATTATCGAACATTTGTATCTGCGCGAGACCTTGTTCCGCATGACCGGGCCGAACTACGGCCTGTGGTACGTGCACCTGCCCAAAGCATGGGACGGCATGCGTTATGGCTACCGCGTGGACGGCGCATGGGACCCGAAACACGGCGTGCGCTTCAATCCATACAAATTCCTGCTTGACCCGTATGGCAAGGGCATCGACGGCTCCATGGAGCTCACCCCCGCCGCCTTCTCCTATGAATGCGATGTCGTGGACCGCAAGGTAATCGGCTCGGCATACGGTGCCATGAGCACCGTAGACTCGCTCGGCCATATGCCGGTGTCCGTGGCCATCGACGATCGCGATACCCATAAGCATGAGGGCGACCCGCAGCACCCGCATGTGCCGTGGCGCAAAACCGTCATCTATGAGATGCACGTCAAAGGCTTCACCGCCAACGCACCGTGGCTGCCCGAATCATTGCGCGGCACGTACGCCGGACTCGCACACCCCACCACGCTCGCCTATCTGCAGGGTCTAGGCATCACATCCATCGAACTGCTGCCGATTATGGCCAAGCAGGACGAGCTCTTCCTGCAAGAACACGGCCGCAAGAACTACTGGGGCTACTCCACCCTCAGCTACTTCGCCCCCGAACCCTCCTACGCCACTAAAGCCGCCCAGGAGAAGGGCGCGGCCGCCGTGCGCCAAGAAGTCATAGACATGGTGCGCGCACTGCACGAGGCCGGCTTCGAAGTCATCATGGACGTGGTCTACAACCACACATGCGAAGGCGGCGTCGAAGGCCCGACGGTCTGCTGGCGCGGCCTCGACGACCTGGCCTACTATCGCCATCAAAAATCCAATACCGGCCGACTCGAAGACACCACCGGTTGCGGCAATACGCTGGACTTCACCAACACGCATGTGGTCACCTTTGCCATCGACTCATTACGATACTGGGCCAAGCGTATCGGCATAGACGGTTTCCGCTTCGACCTTGGCGTCACGCTGGCCCGCCTGGAAGGCGAATTCACCCATCATCACCCGTTCCTCTACGCCCTGCGTTCCGATCTGCTGCTGGGCAACCTGAAGCTCATTATGGAGCCGTGGGATCTGGGCAACCTCGGCTGGCGCACCGGCCAATTCTCCGTGCCGTTCGCCGAATGGAATGACCGCTTCCGCGATACGGCCCGCACCTTCTGGCTTGAGGATGTGGACGGCGGCTCCGATTTCGGGCGTATCAGTTTGCAGGAGATGGCCACGCGACTCTGCGGCTCGGCCGATCTGTTCGCCACCGAACCAGGGCGTGGCGCTCCGGCCTCCATCAATTTCGTGTCCTGCCACGACGGTTTCACGCTGACGGACCTCACCAGATACCGCTCCAAGCACAATGAAGCCAACGGCGAAAACAATAATGATGGCTCGTCGGTGAACCATTCCGCCAATTTCGGCGTCGAAGGCGTCACCGATGATCCAGACGTCATTGCGGCACGCGAACAGGCGGCCATGAACATGATCGGCATGCTGCTGCTCTCGCTGGGTACGCCGATGATGCTCGCCGGCGACGAATTCCGCAACACGCAGGACGGCAACAACAACGCCTACTGCCAAGACAACGACATCACGTGGCTGAAGTGGGATTGGATGTATTCCACCAACAAGACGCGCGAAATGCGCCGCTTGGAAACCGTGTCTCGACTGGTGGCGCTGCGTAAATCACTGGACCTGTATCACCACGAGGATTTCTTCACCCGACTGACCCAGATCGGCCTACTCAAGCCCTCAAGCCGCGTGCAGTGGTTCCTGCCCGACGGTACCACGCCGATGGAGCGTGACTGGTTCGATCTGGGCGTACGTAGCTTCACCATGCGATTGCTGTCCAACAGTGAGGTGGACGTGTGCATTGTGGTCAACGGCACCGCTGACGACCGCACATTCCGCCTGCCGCCAGACACCCACTGGACGCCTAAATGGTGCTCGGCCGAAATCAACGGCCGCCGAGCCGGGCATGGCACTCAGGTCGAGGAATGCGATTTGAACGGTGACACCACCGTCTGGACGCAGCATGTACCGGACGCCAGCGAGACAGTACTCAAGATGGTCGAAGAAGTGGCCATGCAGCGTACGGAATCCTCGACTGAGAATGAAGCGGATACCATCAAATTCGCGATGCCAGTAACAGATCACGCCGCAAACGGCACCTCGTCCGCGCCTCGGGATGAGGTATCAGCTGATATGCCCGATGCCCCTGTGGATGATACACCGGACACTCCCGTCGACGACAATGTCTGGACCATGCCGGCGCTGAGCATCACGCTGATGAAGCAGGTGTGAGTCACACTCAAGACAGCGCGACACAAACACAAAGGCTCTCCGCGGAATTCCGCGGAGAGCCTTTGTATGCTCGGTACAGGACAAGCGAAATTAACGCTTGGAGAACTGCGGGGCGCGACGTGCCTTGTGCAGACCAGCCTTCTTGCGCTCCACGACGCGAGCGTCGCGGGTCAGGAAGCCAGCCTTCTTCAGGGCGGCGCGGTTGGCATCACGATCGATGGCGTTCAGAGCGCGGGCAACGCCGAGGCGGATGGCGCCGGCCTGGCCGGTGGTGCCGCCGCCGTCAACGAGGACGATAGCGTCGAACTTGCCTTCGAGCTTGAGCAGAACGATCGGGGAGTTGACCTCACGCTGCAGCAGCTTGGAGGGGAAGTACTCCTCCAGAGTGCGGCCGTTGATGGTCCACTTGCCGTCACCCGGAACCAGACGGACACGGGCGACAGCCTCCTTGCGGCGACCGGTGCCGTAGCCCGGCTCAATCGCGGAGGTGCCGGTGCCAGCGCCAGCGTTGGTCTCGGTGGTGTAGTTGGTGAGCTCCTCTTCGGTCTCGACAACCTGGGAGTCGTTGGTGTTTTCAGCCATGATTCTTATCTCCTCTCAGGTTTCACTTGGCCTGCTGCGAGACCTGGGCGATCTCGAAGACCTGGGGCTTCTGCGGGGTGTGCGGGTGCTCGGCGCCACGGAAGATACGCAGGCGGTCGAGCTGCACCTTGGCCAGACGATTCTTCGGCAGCATGCCCTTGACAGCGTTCTTGATGATGCGCTCGGGGTTCTTCTCGAGCAGCTCGGCGTAGGAGTCACGACGCAGACCACCAGGACGGCCGGAGTGCGAGTAGAGTTCCTTGCCCATCTTGTTGCCAGTCAGAGCAATCTTGTCGGCATTGATGATGATCACGTGGTTGCCGGAATCGGCGTGCGGAGCGTAGGTCGGCTTGTTCTTGCCGCGCAGCAGGATTGCAGCCTGGGTGGCGAGACGGCCGAGCACCACGTCGGTGGCGTCGATGACGTACCAGTCATGAGTCAGATCAGCTGGCTTCGGAGTGAAAGTTTTCACTGGATTACCTTTTCTATATTGTGTTCCGGGTCTCAGCTGCTTGGTGTGGCTTGGTCAGGGCCGCATCCAAGAGGCGTCGAACCTCATTATCCGTGGGCTCCCTGAAAGTCCTCGATGGCGAGTGGGATAGCGCTTTGAAGGACCCCTTAGGGAAACACAACAATCCACTAGTATATCGCCGGGCTTGACATAGGGCAACTGGGGACACTCCATTGGGTTTATGGCTTCTCTTCCCCTATTTATGGTTTCTCTCCCACCCACTTCGGCTAACCGACTCACCTACGGTGAGGCAATTCCCTGCCTTCTCTCAGCTATCGCTTCTTTCAGGCCTCGTCTACGGACAGTCCACTGGACTGTCCGCTTAACGACTCGGCTCGTCAGAGGGAGGTAAAGCGGGTCAGGAATTGAAGATTTGGGCGAAGCGTTGGGCACCGGGGGTGTCGAAGAGGGTTTCGAGCGGTACCACGTTGCCCTTGGCGTCGGCCAGTGGGATGCGCCAGTTCGGGTATTCGTTGTTGGTGCCCGGCTGGTTCTGCGCACGCTTCTCCCCCACCGCGTCGGTGATCGAGGCGGCGAGCAGCTTGCACGGCGAACCCTTCAGTGCGTGGTACAGCGCGTCGACGATATCCGCCTCGTGATCCTCACGATGTTCGGCAAAGTCGGCATCAAGATAACCCTGCTCGACCAGCATGGCCAGCATCGCATCCTGCTCGGCCTTGGCGGAGGCTTCGAATTCCTCGGCCGGGCCGGTCAGCAAGCCCAGACGCTCACGAATCTTGACGTGCTCGTATTCCAGGTAACCGGCGGCCGGCGGCAAATCGTGCGTATTCACGGAGGCCAATGCATACGGACGCCACTGGGAGGGGGCGCGGAACACGCCGTCGCACTGCTCGAACCATTCAACGGCGCAACCGAGAATACCGTGGCTCGACAGGGAATCGGCCACATGGTCCGGCACCACGCCGAGGTCCTCACCTACGACCACGCCGCCGGCACGAGAGGCCTCGATGGCCAGAACGCCCAGCATGATGTCTGAGTCGTAGTACACGTAAGCGCCATCCATAGCCGAACGGTTCTCGGGAATCCACCACAGGCGGAACAGACCAAGGATGTGATCGATGCGCACCGCACCGGCACGGGCGAACATGCCATGCACCATATTGCGGTAGGCCTCGTAGCCGGTGGTCTCCAGATTGATCGGGCTCAGCGGCGGCTGGCTCCAGTTCTGGCCTTGCTGGTTGAACATGTCCGGCGGTGCGCCGACCGTGGCTCCCTTGGCGAAGCGCTCGGGATTCCACCACACGTCAGCGCCGGAGGGGTGCACGCCGACGGCCATATCGGACATGATGCCGATATGCATGCCGGCGTCCTTGGCTGCCTGTTGGGCGGAGGACAGCTGCTCGGCGGCAATCCATTCCAGCCAGCGGTAGAAGTCCAAAGTGTCCGGGTACTGCTTGCGCAGATTGGCGATTTCCGGGGAGTTGCGATTGAACTTGCGCTCCCAGTTGCCCTCCTCGCCGTTGGGCGCCCCCCACTTGTCGTAGCACAGGCACCACGTGGCATACGCCTCCAAGTCGGAACCACAGTCCGCCTTGAATTGGTCGAATACGCTTTGGCGTTCGGCGGTACGGCCGGCCTTGAAGATAATCCACAGGGCGTGCATCTTGCTGCGCCACATGGCGTCACGGTCGATGAGCTGGGAATCACCGTTCAGCGGTTCGGTGTCGGCATGCAGTCCGTCGACGGCATTCTTGTCGCCCTCGCTGAGCGTGGCATATTCGGCGATCGCCTCAGGACGGATGTACGTGAAGTTGATCAGGCGACGGCTTACCGGCAGATACGGCGACGGGGTGAGCGGGGACACCGGCTCGGCGGCATGCACCGGATTGATGAGCACGAAGTCGGCACCGGTCTTCTGCTTGGCGTCCACCAGCATGGTCTTCAGATCCTCGTAATCGCCCACGCCCCAGGAGTTGGAGGAGCGAATCGAGTACAGCTGGGCCATCCAGCCCCACAGACTGCCGCCCTTCATCGGGTCAAGCAGATCGACGCGATCAGGTGCACTGATCAAAGTGGCGTCTTGCACACGGTCGGCGACCTTGACGTGCAGCGTATGGTAACCAATCGGCAGATCGGCGGGAATGACCACAGCCGCATTCGAAATGAACGTACCATCCAAGTCGTAGGCCTGGGATCCATCTCCAGGACCAACTTCAATGGTGCCTTGATATGGCTCGCCATTCTCCAGCGTGATGCTCGCCGAAGGCACGTCCAGAATACCGGTGTTCACCAGCACCCGGTCCTCGCTACCGGCGATATGCAGCACGGTGGGTGCCACCAATCGGGCGTAACGCTCGTTCAGAATGCGTCGGATGGCGATGAGTTGGGCGCTCTCGCTGGAGGCGTCGATGCCCAGCGCTGCCAGCACCTCGATCAGGACGTCATCGTCTATCTCGTGGTAGTCATGGCTCATGCCCAAATAACTCGTGCCGACACCGACCAACTTGGCCAGTCGAATCAACGGACGGGCCAGACGCTCTTCACTCTCGGTAATCTCACTCATAGCCCCAGTCTAACGCCGTTTGATTGCGCCACACCGTAAGAAAAATGCCATGATTCCGCCAAATTATGTACTTTTTACCCTCACATAGTGAGATGTGAGCGCTCACAATGGTGGACAGGGGGTGATTGCCGGCCAAATTTGCGCGGCAAAACACAGCAATAGTGTGCTTAGCGGCGGCTTTCCACGGCGTGCCGCACCTCGGCCGAGGGGTCGTTGGCCAATTTGGCAAGCATCGCTTCGGACGTATTGGGGTTCAGTGCCACGGCACGGCGGACCATCGAAGAAAGCACCGCCGGTGCTCCCTCTTCGGATTCGGTGCCAAGTACGCCCAAGAAATCCAATGTCTCCGCATCCGCAGTGGGGTCCTGCGCACCCTCAAGCCGCATCTTCCAGCTGGTGCGCTTGTTTTTCAACGCCGTATCCCGGACCGCAGGCACCGGGTCCTTGGTCAGACGGCCGACCAGCCAATTCTTGTCGTCCCCGTTGGCGGCCACGGCTTGACGCACGGACGGTTCGGGGTCTTCGGAGAGTTTGACCAATACGTTCGGGAACGGCATGGTGTCGGCGAGGAACACACGATCGGCCACCGGGGTGTGCGGGTTGCCGGCCACAGCCTCCAAAAGTGCGGTGGCGCGGGAGAACGCCGCCTGATCGGCACGGTCAGGCAACGGCCGACGGGCGAATTCGGACAGTTCGGCCGGGTCGGTGGAATGGCGCAGACGCTCGTATGTAGCGGTCAGCGGTTCGAAATCCACCGGAGCGGCGGACTCGGCTGCGGACTGCGCGCCTTGGTCCTGCTGCTGGGCGTCCGTGTCGGTTGCAGTCTCGGCCGCGGCCTCGGTTGCGGCCTCGGTGGGCTGGGTCTGCTGGCTGGTGGTGTTCTCGTCGGTCATGATGCCCAGCTTAGTCATACAGGCGTCACGCGAGCGGAACCGGAATGTTGACCATGTCAATCGGAGCCGGCACCACAGCGGCATTGAACGCTTCCCGCACACGCTCCTCGAATCGCGCGCAATCATCCTGCGGCACCACCGCGGTCAACTCGACGTTCACCGCATACGATTCATCCTCCTGACTGCCACCAAGCTGCGCCAGGATCTGCTGGAATCGGGCCAACTGCGGGTATTCGAGGCGAACCCGGTATCGCTTGGCGGTCATGATGCGGGCGGCGCGGGCGGCTTTCATCGCCAATGATGCGGCGGATGAGTACGCGCGGACCAGCCCACCGGAGCCCAGCAGAATACCACCGAAATATCTGGTGACGGCAACCACGCAATCGGTGGTGCCCGACTGCTTGAGTACGTCGAGAATCGGCTTGCCGGCGGTACCGGACGGCTCGCCGTCATCGCTCATGCGTTCGGACAGTCGCCCATCCGCGCCTCCGCACACGGCGGCATACGCCACGTGTCGGGCTTTCGGATGCTGCTCACGGATCGCAGCCACGAACGCGAGCGCCTCGTCGAGCGTATCGACATGGGCGGCGTCGCCGATAAATTCGGACTTTTTTTCGACGAGCGAATCGTGGGCAGGATCGTCGGGCGTGTTGAGAATCGTCTGCATGAGCGTGTTCCGGTGGTCGACTGGCTGGGTGTTCGATTGAGCGCGAGGCTAGGCAGGGCTATCAGCGTTCGGAGACGACGACGTTATAGTCTTCGCCGGCGAAGTAGGCGGTCAGGCAGGCGATCATCTGGCGGGTGAGCTCCTTGAACGCGCCGTCGGCACGCCAGCCGACGTGCGGGGTCAGGACGATGCCGGGCACATGGCAGATGGCGTCGTCGGCGGTCAGCGGCTCATGGTCGAACACGTCGAGTGCGGCGGGAACATCGCCCTTTTGCAGTCGGGCAAGCAGCGCACCGGATTCGATGACTTCGGAGCGGGCGGTGTTGATGAACAGGGTGCCGGGCTTCACATGCGCAAGGTTCTCGGCGGTGACGATGCCGCGCGTGGCGTTGTTCAGCGGCAGATGGACGGAGATGACGTCGCTGGTTTCGATGAGCTTGTTGAGATCGTCGACCGGAGTGGCACCGGAGCGTTCGAAATGCTCGGGCGGCACATGCGAATTCCATGCGGCGACCTCCATGCCGAGGGCGCGGGCGATGCCGGCCACGGTGGAGCCGATGCCGCCCAGTCCGATGATGCCCATGCGACGGCCGGCGAGTTGCAGTCCATCGCCGCTGGCCCACGCCCAGTTGCCGGCCTTGACGTCCTTATCGAGTTGGCCAACGCGGCGGATGAGCTCGAACAGAAGGGCGAAGGTGTGCTCGGCCACGGCGTGATCGCCATAATGTTCGGCGTTGCAGACGCGGATCTTCAGCTCGCGCGCCTTATCGAGATTGAGGTAGCTGGCGACGCCGGTACCGCAGAACACGATGCACTTGACGTGCCCCTGCCCGCTGATGGTGCGCAGCAGATCGTCCGAAATGTGGTAGCCGCCCACCAGCAGGGCGTCGGCATCCTTCAGACGCTCGGCTATGGTCGCCTCGTCGGACGTGAATTCCTCGAACATACGCACGCGGGCAACGTCGTGGAGCGCGGGGAACTGGGCCTTGATGGGCTCGATCATCGAGTCAAGCACGGACGGCATCACGACGAGGGGCAGATCGGTGCGTTCGCTTTGGGTTTCGTAAATCTCGGTCATGGGCTCCACATTAGGAGGCCGGCGGGAAAAGCGTCACCTTGCGGCTTCCCCTCCTTGAGACCAAGCCGAGCAACTATTGCTTTGCCGCCTGCTCCTGCGTGATGTTCCATTCCTTGACGACGTTCTGGTCCGCGCCCATCGAATAGATGACATCCCAGATGCGTTGGCGTATCTGAGCGTCGTAGGCTTCGTCCCAACATGTGACTATGGGATGGTCGCTGGATATCGGGCACCATTGGTAGTTGCCTTGATGCACGTTGGCGGTGGGCACCCAGTCGATGCGGTTGACGCGCCACGACCCCTTGACGCCCTTCTTGCCGGCGAACTGGATGCGTGCGGTCACACCCTGGTTGTTGACCAAGGTTTCCGGCGTGTTCGCCGACTCGGTGACGGCGTTGCCCAGACCGTAGATAATCCACGTGCCGTTATAGTTCTCGATGGGCTGCGCACAATGGCAGCCGGCACCGTAGATAACGTCGAAGGCACCAGTGTCGGCAAGCTCATGGGCTTCCGAAATCTGCCAGGAATCGGCGTAATCAAGGTATTCCTGCACCGAGTGCATGGCGATGGCCACCACATCGGCACCTTGCTCGCGGGCCTTGTTGGCCTTGTCTACCGCGCGCTGGATGTCGCTGCCGTGATTCGGGTCGCCGTCTTCGCGCAGACGATCCACCTGCCAGTCCTCGTCGGCGGTCATGCCGTTGAGGGAGACCGTGCCGGTGACCAGACCCAGCTTGCCGCCGCCGGTCGGGGAATCGATGACTAACGGTTTGGTGGAGTCGGCTTCGGTTTTGTACGAGCCGGTCTGGGCGATGCCATCGGCCTCAAGCGTGTCCCACAGACGGGCGATGCCATCCGCCCCCTGATCCCAGGAATGGTTGGTGGCGTGTGTGCAGGCGTTGTATCCCACGTTGCGGGCGGCATCCGCCACTTCCGGCGGAATGTTGAAGATCGGGTACGCGGCATATGGGCCGCCGCGCTGGGCGATCGGGGTTTCGAATTCGCACACGGCGATGTCCGAAGCCTGAATGTACTGCTTCATCGGCGCGAACAGCGGGTCGAAGTTGAAGGCGGTGCCATCCGTGGCGTTGGGGTTCAGGCCTTGGAAATGGCTCCACAATCCCTCATGGAACAACAAATCGCCGTTGACCAGCATGGCGATGCAGTCCGTATCCGGGCAATCCGGTGAATTGCCGTGATGTTCGGTCACCGGTTTGGGCGTGTTCTTCGCTTTATTCAACGCGACGTCCGACACTCCGGCGCGTGCGGGGCCATTGCCGTCCGTGCGATGGGTTGCGAACCATGCGCCGATGCCCAGCGTAACGGCGAGCGCGATCACGAACACGATAATCAGCGCCGCACGGTTGGTTCGTGTCGAGTTGGAGCGATGTTGCCCCTGCCCAGCGATATGGCTCATCTTTGCCCACCCTTCGGAACTCTTCTTCTCTCTCTAGGGTACCGCCCATCTCAGTCAAACACTGCGGGGAGGAAGGCGATGGGCAAGCGATTGGACAAGCGACATAAACCGGTTAATCTTCAATCACCATTCACGAACACCACGCAAAAGTCTCACTTAGTGGACATTTTTCTTTCGTCGCTCGGACTTTTCCCGACGTGCCGCACTCGTTCGCCCACTAAAATGGCGGTTTGGAGGCGGACGGACAATGGCGTACCTCCGACTCCGCTTACCACAAGCGGAGACCGCCCGTCCTCGGTTATTTCAGGAGTTACTTAACCCGGAGTTTCCGGAAAACAAAAAAGTTCCGAGCTTTCACCCGGAACCTTAATCGGCGGAGTCAGAGGGATTCGAACCCTCGAGCCGTTTACACGACTAACACCTTAGCAGGGTGCCCCTATCGGCCACTCAGGCATGACTCCACGTTACGCAATAATGCGCAACAGCAAATTACTGTACCACGTCCTGCGGATACGGCGTGCCGAACGACACATTATTGAACGTCCGCGGGTGCGGCGTCGCCGGAGAACGTAACGATAACCGCGCAAATCACCAACGCCACACCGACGATTTCACCAACGCTGGGAATCTCGCCGAACGCCAGTCCCACGGCCACCGCCATGGCGGGATTGATGGATTGCATTACCGAAAATGCGCCGGATGTGGTGCGTCGCAGCGTGATCTGCTCCACCACATAGGGAATGAACGAGGCCATCAGGGAAATCACAAACAGCAGAGCCAGCAGCTTCAGCGAGCCGCCGGGCTCAAGCGCCCACGTGGCATCGGCCTTGGGGTGAACCACATGAGCCACAGCCGGCACGCCAAGGAACAGGGACTGGACCAGCCAGCCGATGGTCACGGCGATGCACAGATTATCCAGCGAATTGCCGCCAGCCGCCACGCGCCGGCCGGTGATGATATACATGCCCCACATCGACCCGCCGATCAAAATCGCAATCAGACCATACAAAAACGTGCCATTGCCGGACGGATTGGCCAATGATATGCCAGCTAACAGCACCACACCGACCGCCGCGATACCGATACCGACCCGCTCGCGCCAGCTTTTGCCGGTAATCACCGCCACCGAAAGCGGTCCCAAAAATTCGATAGACACGGCAATGCCCATATCCATATTGCTGATGGCCACATAAAACAGGGTATTCATCAGCACCAGCGAGCAGCCGAGCAGTACGACCAGCCCCCAGCTGCGGGCGTCGCGGTGAAACAGTTGCGCTCGCTTCGCCTTGTTCCAGGGCCTGCGCCACAGCAGCAACAGCACCGCCATGAATCCCACGCGATACCACACCGAGTACAGCGGATCGAGCTGGGTGAACGCAAGTTTGGCGACGGCCGTAGCCAAATAAATCACCAGTGCCTCACCAATCACGATAAGAACCACGGGAACACGGTTGAGGATACCGACCACTGCCTTCTTCATGAGGTTTACGCTACTCGGAGAGCCGGGACAGCGCGCATTGACTTGGAAGGCGTTACGGACAGTGACGCAATGTGGACGATTCCGTGGAATCGCACCCACCATGCGAAACAGCCGCACAGTGCGTAAACCCTTGGAATTCCGGCGATATTCGGCATTATGACAATGAGCGCCGCGTCATGCGCGCCACATAGTGAGCATGACCTCGTTCGGCATTCCTACAATGGTGGCATGAGCACCGCACCGAGACTTGAGGCCGCCAAACGCGATTGGGGCCACGACGAGACCGGATGCACCGTGCTGCATATCGACATGGATGCCTTCTATGCCTCATTGGAGGTGGCGCGCAACCCCGGGCTCAAAGGCAAGCCGGTAATCATCGGCACCGGGCCGCGCGCGGTGGTGTCCGCCGCGAGCTACGAAGCCCGGAAATACGGCATCAATTCGGCGATGCCGGCCGCGCGCGCCCATCGGTTGTGCCCGAACGGCATTTTTCTGCCAGTGGATATGGCGTATTACCGCATGATGTCGCACCGAATCATGCATGAGGTGTTTTTGACCGTCACCGACCGGTTCGAGCAGGTTTCGGTGGACGAGGGCTATATGGATGTGTCCGCCGCACTGCTGGAGTGGGGGCGGCCGAGCGCGATCGGCGCGTGGATTCGCGCTCAGGTGGCCGAGCGCTTCCACGTGACGTGTTCAGTGGGTATCGCCTGTAACAAACTGGTGTCCAAAATGGCCTCGACCAATGCCAAGCCGGACGGCATGCTGCTGATTCCCGCGGCCCGCTCGGCCGAATTCGTGCAGATGATGCCATTGCGTGGTATTCCGGGAATCGGGCCGTCTTTGGAGAAGCGGCTTAATGCTTGGGGCGTGCATTCGGTGGCTGAATTGGCTCAGCTGGATGAGGCTGCATTGACTCGTGCCACTGGCTCCCCGGCTGCGGCACGTGGATTATGGGCGGCCTCGCACGGGTTGGATTCCCGCGAAATTACCACGGTACGCGAGGAGAAATCCATTGGGTCCGAGGAAACCTTGGCCGAGGATACACGCGATATGCGCGTGGTGTGTGGGCTACTGCGTTCGGCCTGCGACGAAGTAACCAGCACGCTGCGGCGCAAGGGGCTGGTGGCGCGCACGCTGACGGTGAAGTTGCGGTTCGCCGACCTGAGCTATCAGACCCGGTCTTTTACGATGGAGCGGCCGACCGATACGGCCGGCGTGCTGTACCCGGAATGCGTGCGGCAGCTGAAAGTCATGCTGGGGCTACCGGCCTCGGCGGAGTCTGCCACTCCCCTGCCCAAAACTATTCGCTTGGCCGGTATGAGCACGTCTTCGCTCAGTAAGGCGGCGGCTACGGCCGTGCAGCCTTCACTGGATGACATGCTCGAAGAGGCCGACAATGCCCGCGGCCAGACCTCACAGGCGCGTTTGCATGATGCCGAGGCCGCACTGGACGCTGTGCGCCGCAAATTCGGCAACAAGGCCGCCCAGTTTGGGGCGTGAACGGCTCAACGCCACTTACGATCTCATTACGCCGTGAGACGTTCGCAGGCGGAACGGATGGCCTCGTCGGTGGCGGTGGCGGAGAAACGCAGGTAGGCGGGAGCGCCGTAGAATTCGCCGGGGCTGGGGATGATGCCGATCTTGGCGAGCTCGGCCATATCGGCCCAGCAGTCGCCGGACTTGGCCTTGACCCATACGTACAGCGCGCCGGAGGGCATTTGTGCCGAATAGCCATATGCCTTCAGTGCGTCAACCAGCGCGGATAGGCGGCGACGGTAACGCCTCCATTGCTCGTGCACAGCGGCTGTGTCCTTCAGGCCTGCGGCCATGGCGGCCTGCACTGGGCCAGGGATAATCTGGCCGATCTGCTTGCGGTATTCGGCCATTTCCTTGACCAGCCGGTAATCGCCGGCAATTAGAGCCGTACGGTAGCCGGCCATGTTGGACTGCTTGGACAGCGAGTAGAGCACCAGGATGCCAGCTGCCGAACCTTCACACACATGTGGATTCAGGGCACATGGCGTGGCGGAGAGACTGAATGCGGTATCGGAGGCGGGCTCGTTGGATTCGGCCACCGGTGCGGCAGGCACAGACGCAGCAGATGCAGACGCGGCAGGCGCAGAGGACGCGGCTGTATTGCGGCGCACCGAACGCCAGTCCATTAACGCATAGCATTCGTCGGAGAGCACCACGGCACCGATGCGACGGGCAGCAGCCACGATGTCGGTCAGCCAGTCAGCGGAGATGACCTCGCCGGAGGGATTACACGGCGAGTTGATCCAGATGGCCTTGACGTTCGGAATATTCACCCAGGAATCGACGTCGGTCACATCATCGACTTTGACCACGGTGGCGCCGGCAAGTTGGGTACCGATTTCGTAAGTCGGGTAGGAGACAGCCGGTTGGACGACCACATCGCCTTCGCCAAGGTGCAGCAGGCTGGCCATCAGCGCCACGGCCTCCTTGGAACCCACGGTGGGTACGGCGGCAGCGTTGATGGATTTCAGATCCACCCCGCGCAGTTCGCGGAACCATGTATCGATAGCGGCCTTAAGGTCGGCGGTGCCGGCGGTGACCGGGTATCCATGGGCGTTGGGGGCGTCTGCGCCGGCAACCAGCGCCTGCTGGACACTGCTCGGCACCGGGTCCACAGGCGAGCCTACGGACAGGTCGATCATGCCACCCGGCACGGTTTTGGCGGTGGCTTTGAAGCCGGCGATACGAGACCAGTCGTATGGCGACGAATATGCGTGGAAGCCCATGAGAACCCCTTTCTTGGACGGTATGTTCCTAAGATACGACGAACCCTCGGCCGTGATAGACCGAGGGTTCAATCCGAACTATGCGCTGTGTGCAGCGCTTATCCGCAAATCAGCTTACTGGTTCTGCGGCGGCAGCGCGGCGACCTGTTCCGGGTCTTTGCCGATTGGACCATTGGCGGAAGCGCCGCCCAAATCGCCGACTTCAGCGAAGAAGTTGACAGCGGCATCCTTGTACCAAGCCCACTCGTCCGGCAGATCATCCTCATAGAAGATGGCCTCGGTGGGACACACCGGTTCGCATGCACCGCAGTCGACGCACTCGTTGGGGTTGATGTACAGCGAGCGGGAACCCTCGTAAATGCAGTCGACGGGGCACTCGTCCACGCAAGCCTTGTCCTTGACATCCACGCAAGGCTGAGCGATTACATATGGCATGGAATCCTCCTTAACAAATACTGATACAAGGGTACGCGCCTGTTGGGACGCTCCTCGCTCTCAGCCGTTAACGGCCTTATCGGTTTCGGCGGACAGCGTTTCGGTCAGGTCGCCCTTGCCGAGGCGCGCATGCCAGTAGCCGTAGCCGAAGTAGATGGCGAAGCCGACCACGAGCCACACCACGAAACGAATCCAGGTGAGCACGGACAGGTTGAGCATCAACCAGAAGTTGGCCACGGCGATGAGGATCGGAATCCACGGGCTGCCGGGCATCTTGAAGGCGCGCGGCAGGTCGGGGCGCTTCTTGCGCATAATCGGGATGGAGATGGCCACCAGCGTGAAGGCGGACAGGGTGCCGATGTTGACCATGTCGGAGAGCACGCCGATGTCGAAGAAGGCGGCCACGAGCGCCACCACCGCGCCGACGACGATCTGCAGAGCGGCCGGGGTGCCATGCTTGCCGGTCTTGGACAGGCCGCGCGGCAGCAGACCATCGCGGCTCATGGCGAAGACGATACGGGTCAGGCCGAGCAACAGCACCATAACCACGGTGGCCAGGCCCAGCACGATGCCGAAGCTGATGATCTTGGCGGCCCAGTCGGCGCCCACCAGTTCGAAGGCGGTGGCCAGCGAGGGGCTGTCTTGCTTGGCGAGATCGGCATAGGAGACCATGCCGGTGGTCACCACGGCCACGAGCATGTACATGACAATGATGAGCAGCATGCCCACGCCGATGCCGAGCGGCACGTTCTTGTGCGGGTTCTTGGTCTCCTCAGAGGCGGTGGCCACCACGTCGAATCCGATGAACGCGAAGAACACGAGCGCCGCGCCCGAGAGGATGCCAGGAACGCCGTACACGGATGGGGTCATGCCGGTGGCGAACTGCCACAACGGCTGGGTCATCACGCCGGTGACGGCGGAGGAGCCTTCCACGGTGGAGGCCGGCTGGCTCGGCGGAATGAACGGGGTGAAGTTGGAGGCCTTGACGTAGAAGAAGCCGACGATCACCACAAAGAACACGATGGCGATCTTGAGCACGGTCATAGCACCGTCCACGCGGGCGCCGATCTTGGTGCCGAATACGAGCAGCGTGGTAAAGAACGCCACGATGATAATCGGGGCGATATCGATGTGGAAGGAGCCGAACGTCAGGTTGGTGTTGGCGTTCCAGCCCATCAGGCGCATGAAATCGTTGAGGTATACGCCCCAATATTTGGAAATCACGGAGCCGGCCATCAGCATTTCCAGGATCAGATCCCAGCCGATGATCCAGGCCATGATCTCGCCGACCGTGGTGTAGGTGAAGGTGTAGGCGGAGCCGGCCACCGGAATCATCGAAGCGAATTCGGCGTAGCACATCACGGCTGCGCCGCACACGATGCCGGCGATCAGGAAGCTGATGATCACGGCCGGGCCGGCGTGGAAGGCGGCGGCCTGCGCGCCCACCGAGAAGATGCCGGCGCCCACGGCTACGGCCACACCCATGATTGACAGATCCCACCAAGTCAGGTTGCGCTTGAGCTTGCGGCCCTCTTCACCGGTTTCGGCAATGGTCTGTTCGACGGATTTTGTACGGAACAGTTGCATAGTGCTCTTCTTTTTTCTCTGTTGTTTGCGCACCGAATGCGCACAATACCGACAATCGAGTATAGAAGAGCCCGCGTGTCTTGTCTATTAATAAGACTCAGAGTCCGCAATATATGGGATTAATAACCCACTCCATCAATCAATAGCGCGATTACAGCACACCGACGCAGACCGGTTCGGGCACCAAGTCCACTCCGAACGCGCTCTTGACTGCCTGCTGAACCGCACGCGCCAAAGCTGCGATATCGGCCGCGCTCGCTCCCCCACGATTGGTCAAGGCCAGCGTGTGCTGCGTGGATAGACTGGCCGGCGCGTCCGCATCGACCTTATATCCCTTATGGCAGCCGGCATGGTCGATGAGCCAGGCGGCGGACGTCTTGGTGCCGGGAGTGCCGTCAGGCAGAGTCGCGTCGAACTTCGGCGCATCTTCGGGCAGGGCCGCCGCTTGGTCGGCGGTCAGAATCGGATTCATAAAGAACGAGCCGCAGCTGTGGCGATTGTAGTCGGGAGCAGGCAGACCGTCATCGCCAACGGGAATGCCGGCGGCCTCATTGAGGGAGGCCAGACGCTCCAGATCGGTCAGGATATTGGCCTCGCGCTTGGCGGTGGCCATGTCAGGCAAGGCGTAGCGAGTAGGGTCCTCGAGCATGCCCTTGGCGGCACGTACTGCGAGCACGGCTTTGCGGATGTCGGCGGTGGCCATACGGTCGCCCACTTCGACGCCAAGCGCTTTGGCAAGCTGTCCGTAACCTACCGTGCCTTCGGCCGAGTGGGTCAGGGCAAAGGTGACGGAAAGCACCACGTAACGTGGCGTCGGGAAGAATCGGCCGGCCGGCCGGCCGGGGCCGGCGTACATGCTGGTCTTCAGTGCGGAGTATCGATAGCCGAATCGAAGATCGGCGGGTGTGAGGTCGCGCGTTGTTTTGGTGTCTCGATCCCAGACTTCCACCGATTCGACCGAAGTGGCGACTTCCTGCCCGTAGGCACCGATGTTCTGCACCACGGAAGCGCCGACTGTGCCGGGAATGCCGGACAGTCCCTCGACGCCCTCGAGCCCGAGCTCTACGGTGAAGGCCACGAAATCATCCCAATTGGCACCGGCCTCGGCATTGACATGCACGGTGCGATCCTCGCCCTCTACCGGTGCAGCCTCGTCCGGCACAGTGATGAGGCGTCGGGCGTCTCGAACCACCACGCCGTCAAAAGGCTTATCGGAAACAAGCAGGTTGGAGCCGCCACCGACGACGACCAAGGGCAGGCCTTTGGAATCGGCTTCCTCCACGGCTTCGATGAGTCCCACGCGCGTGGTCGGCTCGATGAAATGGGCGATGGGGCCGCCCACGCCCATGGTGGTGATGTCTGCAAAGCTTGTCATGGCTTACTATCTTAGTGGCGCAGGTGCGATATCGAGGCAATCATCGGCTGAAACGGCAGAACGCCCGCGTCTGAACGAAGGTGGCGCGGGATTTCTGCCGTTTTGGCGGCCCGAAACGACAGAACGCCCGCGAGGGGTTCGTTCAGACGCGGGATTTCTGCCGTTTCTCACGCGATGCGGATACTGATTCCGCACCCTGCCACTCGCCTCCGGAGGCAATACGCAAAAACCCGGCCGAATGGGCCGGGTTTTGTAAAGCTGTGATACTTGCGATCAACGAGTCTCGCGGTGCACGGTCTGCTTGCCGCAGCGCGGGCAGAACTTCTTGAGCTCAAGACGGTCGGGCGTGTTACGACGGTTCTTAGTCGTAATGTAGTTACGCTCCTTGCACTCGGTGCAGGCCAGCGTGATGCCCGGACGGATGTCGGCGCTCTTAGCCATTGTCATTCACCTCTGTGTTCTTAGGTATAGTGCGCGCCCACCGGTTAGCGGGCGCGATTTGTAGCGAGGAAGAGGCTCGAACTCTTGACCTTACGATTATGAGTCGTACGCTCTAGCCAGCTGAGCTACCCCGCCAGAGAGCCCCGAGTGAGAATTGGACTCACGACCTCTTCCTTACCAAGGAAGTGCTCTACCACTGAGCTATCGGGGCGTGGCGGATAGTGGATTCGAACCACTGAAGCACGAAGCGGCTGATTTACAGTCAGCTCCCTTTGACCGCTTGGGAAATCCGCCAGTCTGTTTCCCGCCGCGGTGTTTGACCTCAACAGGCAACTTGGCTATATAACCACAGATTTTCCAGGTATGCAAATCGGCCCCTACGCGAACCTTGTTTTACCGCGGAATTCTGCGGTTTTATCGGCGTGTCTCACAGCGTGTTTTCAGGGCCCGCTTCGGCCCTGCAAACAGCCCCGACCAAGGCTGCACCCCGCACTTCACCCAATCATTTTTTCTTATATGGTGCTCTAGAACCTTGCAATGGCGCGGTTTTCAAGCGATGTCGCCTGTTTGCGCGGCACGGCGCATGCTGGCATGCTGGGCGCATGGCTTCTGATCTTGTACATCACGGACAATCATTCGACGACCAGCCGCTCGGATTCGGCACGCTGGCCATTCACCTCGGTAACGGGGTCGACGCCGAAACCGGCGCGATCCGTCGCCCCATCACGCTGGCGAACGCCTACGCGCTGCCCTACGACGCCTCGGCCTTGGCGATTGCCAAGCATCTCGAATCGCTGGATGTGGTGCGTTTCGTGGCGTACCCCGGTCTGGAATCGCATCTGCACCACAAGGTGGCGGCCAGCCAGCTGGCCCGCCCGGACTCCGGGTTCGGCGGCGTGCTGTCGTTTGGCCTCGACACCGACCACGACGGGCACACCCGATTCGTTTCCAAGCTCAATGTGATTACGTCTGCCGTCTCGCTCGGCCATGACTAATCGCTGATCGTGTTCCTCGGTGAGGATGACGAGCGCCAGTACCTGTACCCGCCTGAGTTCCACCGCGGCTTCTTCCGTCTGGCCGTGGGTCTGGAGGATACGGACGATTTGATTCGCGACATCGATCACGCGCTGGTGGAGGCCGGATTCGAGGTGTGAGACCGCACCGCGCGCATGATTTCGGCCTCTTCCGCCCTGCTGCCGCCGTCAGTGAGTCACAAGATGGCTCGGTGACGACGATGGCAGGGCTTTTTACGTCAGCACAGGGACAATACCTGGCGGTCTGCCGACGATGACGGCACTTATCGTCGGCAGACCGCCAGTTTTTGGACCGTCGCCGACACAAAACGCCGATTTGCCGTCGGCAATGGTCCAAAAACTGGCCCTATAACGACGCCAACGCGGCTCAGCATCGGCGCATCGCCATTTCGTGGCCCACTGCCGACGCTGGCCTCATGCCACGGCACTCAGCGTCGGTAGAGAGACAACCATTGGCACAGCGACGACACCACGAACCTGCGACACGGAAAAAAACAACATACCGTCGACCTACTGCCGTCTTGTGCAAAATGTCTTAAGCCGCTCGGCCAAGTCGCCAACTGAGCCTCTTCCATAGGGACCCCAATCCGTTACCCAGTGTAGATGCGGTGCAACGCCGAACTCAACTACGTTGCGCGCATGCACCTTTATGCATAGCAGGCATGGCTGGGCGTTTGGTGGGAGCAGCTTTCGGCTCCCCTCTCTGAGGGGGAGCCCCTTTCCGCCTAGCAAGAGAAAACCCCGACTATCCGCGGGAACAGTCGGGGTTGTTGAAGTTCGCTAGGCGACTAATCAGCCGAGGATGGCGAGAATGTCGCGGGCGCCGACGATGAGGTAGTCCTCACCCTCGTAATGGACTTCGGTGCCGCCGTACTTGGAGTACAGCACCTTGTCGCCGACCTTGACATCCATCGGGATGCGCTCGCCCTTGTCGTCACGACGGCCCGGGCCAACGGCCAGGACTTCACCCTGCTGAGGCTTCTCCTTGGCATTGTCCGGAATGTACAGACCGGAAGCGGTCTGGGTCTGGGCCTCGGCCTGCTTGACGATGATCTTGTCTTCCAACGGTGTGAGCTTAATCGACACTGTGGGTCACCTCGTATCTACTTGTAGTTCGATAATGCCGCGCCAGAACGCCTCAAGAGGCTGACGATCACTTGCGTTGTCCCTTTGCGCTAGGACACATCGTAGCGCGATTATTAGCACTCTGCCAACTCGAGTGCTAACGCTGTGAGAGAAAATCGTCGAATCGCAACGCTCAGTTGCCGCGGCGGGCAAGAATGGAGTCCAGGCCTGCGCCCAACGAATCGGTGGTCGCCGCTGGCGCTTCGACGTCGGCACGCTCCTCGGATTCGTGGAATGCGGCTCGCTGGGCGGCGTTTGCAGCCTCGTCATCGGCGTCCGTATCGGCATCATCGCGCTGCTCCGGCTCAGTGTCTACAGCGTTTCCGGCGCTGACAGCCTTGGCGTCGTCCGCGGCCTTGACGGCTCGGGCCTCGTCAATCAACTTTTCCGCCACTGCGGGTTCGACAGGTTCCGCCTTGGACACCTGACGGGTCGACTTGATCTCCAAGCTTTCCGGAGCGTTGTCGGCGTTATGTTCCCCACCCAAAGTGAAGGAGATGAGATCCTGCGAGGTGGACATATCGAAGACGTCCAGTGCTCGGGCAGGGCGTACGCTGACCAGTTCCGACGTGGCATCGGCAGCGGCAGCGGCATCGTCGCGCTCATCGCGCTCGTCACGCACCGTAAGCGATGGTTCAACTCGAGGGGCGACGGACTTGTCCGACTCAATCGACTTGTCTGTGCGAACGGAGGCATCAGGTGTGGCGGAAGATTCGCTGGTTTCGGCAGCGGACTTACGGTCGGCGGATTCATCGACCATAGCAGACGGCTCGGCGGCAGGCTTATCGGCGGCGGACTGTGCAATATCAGACTTCTCAGACTGTTTGGCGTGCTCTTCCGCGGCCTGATATGCGGCGGCGGACTGACGCAACGCCTTGGCCTTGGCCTGCTCAATCTCGGCATCGCGTAACGCGCGGCGAATCTGCCGCTGTTCCATGACCTCGGTGGCAGCATCCTCAATCTGCTCGGCAGGCTTCTCGGCAGGCGCAGTTACGGCCGCAACCGGTTCGGCCTTGTTCACACGCTTGCTGTCCTTGGACTCGGCAGACGGTTTCTTGGACCAGCCCGTACCGCTATGAGCCCGCTCGTAGCGGACCACCTTGCGCTCCCATTGCCGGGCCTGGCGTGAGGCATTGGCTCCCAGCACCAGCACCAGCAGCAACAGCACGAACGGAATAAGAGCAAGCAGCGGACTGAAATGCAGGGGGAACGATACGGCAAACACCAACACGGTTATGGCAAGCAGGCATACGGCGAGAATCTGCCGGCGGCGGATGGCCGCGCGGCGCAGTTCCCGCACATGGGCGATGTGCTCAGATGTCAGCCTCGCTGACGGTGTTGATGCTGGCATTGCTGCCCCTTTCGCCTTATGCGGCTTGATGTCTCCGAATCGTCTGCCGTTCTCTGCATCAACGATATGCAGGGAAGGCGAATAACGATCCTGCCGGTGCTCGTCCACACGTTTCATGCCGTTGGCCGTACGTACGGGCAGCCATACAACGATAATAATCGCCACAATCACCAGCACGACGACAGTGCTCAGTGACTCATAACCCATAGAGTCAAGGATAGGAGACGTGCCGACGAACTGGGGCTTTCCGTCCGGGCGTGTCGGAGCGGAATTCTTCCGGTCGACGCTTATCTGGAACCGGCGGCGGCGAGTCTAGCGGCGAACCCTTGCCCCATATCTTCAGCCAACAGCGCAAACGTTACGTGGTCACGCCACTGGCCATTGACATACATATACCGCTCGCGCAGTCCCTCATGATGGGCTCCGACCTTACGCACCACAGCCAAAGAACGCGCATTATCCGGCAGAATGGCGATTTCCAGCCGATGCAACGCGGGCCCGAATGGGTCTCCGAGCGCCCAATCGGCAAGCATGGCCAGTGCCATTGGCGCGAATCCGCGGCCGGCGCACCGTTGATCGACCCAATAACCAACCACGCCGGTACGCATGGCACCATACACGATGGCTCCCAACGAAATCTGGCCGACGATACGCATCTGGTATTCGATGGCGAAGATCACGCCGACGCCATGCTGCTCGTTACGGCGCTGCCGCTGCACCCATTGATTGAATGTGATGGAGCCGCCATGCATCGGGTCACCGGATTCCCAAGGTGCCAGCCAGTCGTTGTTGCGCCAGCGCACTTCGTTCCAGCCGTCCTCATCATCCATGGTCAGGGGGCGCAGGACTATCGGAAAACCGGGATGGGTGAGACGTGGCGGGCGGATCTGGTGGTCCAGCTTGAACGCCTCTTTAATCGACTGGAAAACTGACACGGCCTTTATTGTAGCCATATGAAGGTCTTGCGCCGCTACCGTGGCCACTTTCGTTTTACGATGGAAACACTAGATTGTGCGGTATGAGCGAAGTGGGCAGTGGCATGAATATCGGCAGCGACTACAGCGGCACAGAGAAAACAGAGAAGACGGATAAAGCGACGCTGCGCCACCATATACTGTCTCGGCGCAAGCGCGTTCCAGCGGAAGAACGCGGAGCGGCCGGTGAATTGCTGGTGCGACGGTTCCCAGCACACATGATTCAGGATGGTCCCACAGTGGCGGCATATGTGTCGATGGGTTCGGAAATCGAAACCCGGCCACTGTTGCGATGGCTGCGGGCTCATGGCTGCCACGTGTTGGTGCCAAGGTTGGGGTCTGGGTTGGAAATTGGCTGGAGTGTGCTGGATTCATTGGAATCATTGCGCTCGATGGATGCAGTGGGTGGCGCGAACAATGCCGGTAGCTGCAGCTCTCCCAGCACCGTCCATCACAGACCCGATGAGCCAACTGGCGCAGTTCTACCGCCCGAAGCGTTGGAGAAGGCCGATCTGGTCATCGCTCCGGCTTTGGCAGTGGACCCGCAGGGCAATCGTCTGGGGCGTGGAGCCGGCTGGTATGACCGGGCCTTGGCTCGCCGCAAGCCCGCATGTCCCCTGATTGCGGTGTGCTGGCCGTGGGAGGTGTTGGACATTGATTTGCCGGCCGAACCACATGATGTGCCGGCCGACGGAGTGCTGACGCCGGAGGGATACCGGCGGCTTAGCTCATCGGGCCTGTTGAGCTGGCCGGCCGGCCAAGATACTCGGCGCAAGCCAGACTGACCAACCAGCCACGCACACTGGCCGATGGAACCAGAGTGGCAACAGCAAGCTGGCTAGTAAGACCGTAACGCCAATGTGTCAGGGCGGCGACTAGGATATGAACGGTTGCGTGGCATGGCGTTTGGGCCATCCGCGAGAAATATGACTTTGTTGGAGGAATCCGTTGCCTACCTATCATTACCGTTGCAAGAACTGCGGCTATGACTTCACCGAACAGCAGTCGTTCAATGACGACCCGATTACCGTGTGCCCCAAGTGCTCGCAGGAGCAGGTGCGCAAGGTGTATTCCGCCGTGCCGATTGAGTTCAAGGGTCACGGCTTCTACCGCACCGACAAATCCGGCAAGTAAGGTCTGTACACCCGCTTTTCCTCTGTAAACGACGGTGTCGACGGCGGTATGCCGCGGATATTGGCACTACGGGCACTGTCTGTTGCACGGGTTTGAAGCGTTGTGGATAACTTGGCAAGCTAGAACCACATAGGTCGATTTGGCTTGCGCTTACGAAAAACTTCAGGTCACCATGGTTGCATGGTGACCTTTTCGTTTATTAAGCCGCCTGCGCGCGGCTCATTGCGGCGACGGCGCATGGCGGATGCCTTGCGCCGACTCACTGCTGCGTTGTGCGTGGGACTCGCAGTGCTGTTTGGGATTGAAGCCGTATTGGCCGTGGTGGAGACCGAGCCGATGGTGGTGGCCGCCCGCTCGATTCGACGGGGTGACATTATTCTGGCCGCCGACGTTCAGTTGGCTGATATGCCGGTATCTGCGGCAGGCCCGTCTTGGACAGGCAATATTGAGGATGTGGTGGGCAAGGTAGCGCAAATCGATATCGAAGCAGCCGATCCCATTTCCACGCATATGGCCAGAGATGCGCCCGTAGCACCGACCGGCACTACGGTGATTGAAGTCCGCTTGGCCAGTAGCGTCGACGATGTATTGGCCGGCGATCAGGTGAGACTGGTTTCCGCCGTCGGTTGCGAAGGCGCTGATTGCACGCTGGCCGAGAACGCCACGGTGATGAATGTCGGCAAACCGGATGCGATTGGTGCATTGGGAGGCAACGACCGACTGGTGTCGTTCGCAATGCCGCCGGAGGCCGCGGCCAAGGTTATGGAGCTGCAACAGGCCGGAGCGATTATGGCCGTTGTGCGGTAGGAAGCGGAATCGGCCTTCGGCCGATACTGTGTTTTCCGCAGCCGACAGGCTGCGGAAAACACAGTGTTGGGGCGCACAGAGTGCGCCCCAACTCCTACTCGCGCTCGTTAAAAACGGCCCAATGCGGCGGCAGTTCGCCGAGGATGCGTTTGTCGTCGTCGGATTGCCGTTGTTGGTCGGTCTGCATGTCTCCGGGCTCGAGTTTGACACCGTCAGCGTCAAACTGCTCAGTGCCCTTCATCACCACGCGCTTGTGCTTGCGCGGTGTGCGCCGTGTAGCCGAGTATTCCGCCATGGTTATTCAACCTCGCGATAGATCTCACCGATACGGCTGACGATACGGTCGACTTCCTTATCGGGGTTTACGAAGGCGGCGACACTCCAGACGGTCATCACATTCCAGCCCAAGGAAATGAGATCCTGTGCCGACAAACGATGACGCCTACGCGTGGATTGCACGGACATAAAGTTCGCGTCATCGGTCTGCACGGCCAAGGCAAACGGCTTGTCCTTCAATCCCACCACGAGCGGAATCTTCACGCCCTTGTCGAATCCATAATCAACAGCAGCGTTCAGTCCTCGCGCGCGCAACCTGTCGGCGATATCGTCGAACAGCACGTTGCCGCCTGCCGCATCACGCAACGGAAGCACCGGACGGTCGTCAAGCTGTTCGGCCCACGTCAACATGGTCTTCAGGAACCGAGGACCGGACTGGTGCAGTCGTTCTTCATCCAAATCTTCGGAACCAAAGGCCGACACAATATCCAAGCTGTGGTCCGCCAATGCCAGGGCATCCAGCAACAGTCCGCGACCGCCTGTGCTTTCGAGCGGACCGAACTGCTGAAGCAGACGTCCGTGCGTGGTTTTCGCATAGCACATCGACAGAATCACGTCAGTGGCACGACCTCCGGCCACGTCACGCAAGGAAACCAACCGCACATGGCGCAGGAATCGGCCCATCGCCTTGGATTTGCCTGCCAACGACTTCAATTCGGCACCCAAGCGTGTGCGGAATGCGTCGGTCAACATCACGACCACAAGTCGATAGCTGGAAGGAACCACGGCAAAACCGGCGGCACGTTGCGTAATCAGACGCACCACTTCATCAATCTCCGGCTGGCTGGATTCCACCAGACCAGAAGACATAACCGGCACACCGCTCGCTTCCACACGGTGGAATCGCACCTCACCGGCAGCCGGCTCGGTGGCCACATCATAGCGAACAGGACCATATCCCTCGGATTCAAGGAATGCGGACAGGCGCGGCGCACGGCGAGACGGGGCAGCATCCACCTCGATATGAGGCAACGTGTCGATCAGCTGCTTGACGCTTTCGCTGGTTACCGTCGCGCAGTGGGCGATCACCACCACCTGCTGCACGCGGCCGATGATGGACAGCAACTCGATAGCGGGAATGTGCGCGCACGCATCGAGAATCGCCACATCAGCCAGCACACCCGGCTCGGTGAGTGCGGCGAGCGTACCCGGCGCGGCCACCAGAATCGGCTTGGCCGCGGCCAGAATCTCCGGATGATCACGGCGAATCCTGCTCAGCGACACACTGGCGCGCCCTGCCAGCACGGTGTGCATCTGGTTGGCTTCCTGAGTGCGGGAGAACAGCATGTCGCACAGGCGGCGCATGGATTCCTGCGACACCATCGGTCCGATGGAGCGCACGTGCTCCACATCGACCTGCGCAAAGCGGTCGGATGCGGCCTGCAGCGCGGCACCATCCTGGTTGGAGATGATGGCGGACGAACGCACAATGTCCTCAAACACGGTGGTCCACCAGGCCAGCTGCACTTCGCCGCGCACCTGCTCCACGCTCACTCGGCGAGCGTTGAGATCGGCGACCAGTTCGTTCAGTCCGGCAGAGGCGAATTCCTGCTCCAGCAGGCAACGCTCCGGCAAGGTGTCCAGTGCCTTGCGATCATCCAGCAGTGCTTTCAGGCGTGCTTCCACCTTCTCGAAATCGGCGGTTTCCAGATTGCCACCAGCGGGTGTGGTGGAAAGCACGGTATCCAGCGCGGTCATATTGCTGACCAGCGCCTCTTGGGTGGAGATGATCTCGTCGAGCTTGCTGGGCAGCACCGGCCAACCGCCGTGAGGCACGAACTGATGCCACTGCTCCCCTTGCTTGGCGACTACCTTCAACGCTTCGTGCAAGTCCTCGACCTGCGCGCCGACGCGCAGCAGATCCTTGGCTTCCTTGATGTGGCGGCGGCGCTCCCAGAATCCCATCGACGTGCCCTCGGCCTTGCGCTGGCTCTTCGGCTTGGTGGCCTCGATCATGGAGCTGATGTCTCGCTCGAAAATCTCCGGCTGGAACACGTCAAGCACTCGTCGCAGATTCTTCAAAACCGTAACCTGACGCTCCCACTCGCGGGTGGTGGGAGGAACCGGGAATCCGCAGGTCTGCACGGTGCGTGCCACCTGCTCACGGGTGGCGGGCAGGAAGCGACGCAGCAAATCGTCCACGCGCTGGTAGGCGGTTACTGCCTGTTCTTCAGTGGTGATGGACGCCTTGTACCATGCGGTGTCTTCCGGGCCGATGGTGTATTCGCCGAGCTCGCCGGCGCGTTCCATCTTGCCGATCCATGTGTCAATATCGTTGGCGATGCTCAGGGCACTTGACTCGTCAAGTCGAACGTGGGTGGCAGGGTGCGTCGGGAGCACGGAGATACGGGCCAGATTCTGAATGGTCTCGTATGCGGACACATTCCACTTATCATTGCCCCCGTGCAGGTCGCCCAGATAGCGGGTCAAGCGCGAGCGCACGCCCACGAGTTCGTCGGCCAACTGGTCGAATCGCTGGGTGGCGACTCCCGGTTGGAATCCGACTGCGGCAATCAGCTGCTTATCAAGCGCGGCGTTGGCGTGTTCATCGGATACATCCAGTACCTGCGCCTTCATCTCATTGGCGGAAGCCGTCTGGATGAACAGACGCTTCTGCTCGGCCACGCCGGGCACGTACAGCACGGAACGACCATTCATCAGGCAGCGCGATGCGATGGCCACAGCCTGCTCCGCGGTGCCCTTCGGGAAGGTGCCGTCGACCACGATGCTATGGCCATTGGCAGCAAGTGACGCGGCATATCGCACCGTATTGTCCACATCGCCGACTTCGTACTCGGCATGCGGGTCTACGTCGAAAGGACTGTATTGCGGAATATTGGCATCTTTGAGCGCGGTGCGGGCGGATTCGTCGCCGGCAAGCGCGTCCAACAGCACATTGCCGGTGGGGCCGTTCTCCAGCTGGTCGATGAACTGTCGGCTTTCGCTGATCATCTGCGACGAGGGGTCCATGAAGCATCCGAGCACAATCTGGCGCTCGATGGCGAAGTCGGAGATACGCTCCGACGCTTCGGACGAAATACGGGCGAACATCGCGGAAGTTTCGGGAGTGCCACTGTCATAGCTGGCACCGTCAAACAGGGAATCCTCATCCAGGAACACCCCCTGCTCACGCAATGTATTGACGAACGCGACGTTCAGGGCCACGCGACCGGTGAATCGAATGGTGGTCGACAAGCCATCATCCTCGATCGTGACGCTCACCGGGTACAACAGCACCGGCAGCGCGTTGCCCTTCCATGTGGCCACGCCGACCACGAGCGACAACTCCGCCACGCCGGAAATCCTGCGTTTGGCGGCCTGGTCATCCAGCACGCGCCCAATATGGCGTTCGGCGGCCTTAAGCACACCCGTGTCGCGGAACAACGAATCCAACCGGACATGGCCGGAAGCGAACAGCTGGGCGATGCCGGAGGGATGGGCATGGGTCATCTCCAGCTTCGCGGCCAGTTGATTCACATCCTCGAGCGGCGATGGCGGCTGCATGCTGCGGTATTGGTCACGCCAGCGACGGATGCGATTCAGACCTTCCGTGAGATTCTGGTTCTGAGTCTGGCTCTGGGTCATCTCTCGACTCACTTTCCAACCGCTTCGCGGTATTCCTGATAGCCCTTGTTGTGAGACAGGGCTTCGTCAATATCGGCCTCGCCACGGGCGGCGAGCCAAGAATACATGTCGTCGTACAGGTACGGATTCATGGCGAGGAACGCCAGCAATTCGGGATGACGGGCGACTTCGAATTGAACATTGAAATCTTGCGTGGTTTTTGCCTCGTCAGAGGTCAGGCCATCGACTTCGACTGCCGGCTCCTGTGCTTTCAGCTCGCCCTTGGCCACACGCTCGAACACCGAGCCGGGCTCGAAGACCGGAGTGTGTACGCCCGTGGAGTCGATATCATATGCTTCGGATACCGACTGCTGGGCGGTTTCGGCAGCCGGCTGCTGGTCTGCTACGCCTGCTGCGGTGGCTTCTTGATATGCTTCGGCTGCGGTCCGCTGCTGATCGTCCGGTACGTCAGCTGCCGGCTGGTCGGTTTCAGACTGGGCGGTTGCCGGCTGAGCGGTCTCAGGCTGGGTGTTTTCAGATTGAGCGGCTTCGGCTTCCCGGGCGGCTTCAGGCTGGGCAACTTCAGCATGCTGTTCGACAGTGTCCGCCGGCTGAGAATCGCCGGCATTCCTGGTATTCGGAGCGGACTGAACGTTTTCGGCTGACTTGCTTGCGCCAGCCACCACATCGGATTCAACAACCGCCGCCGACGCCACTGCCGGCTCGCTTGTGCTGGGAGCGTGCTTAACAACGGCATGGGCGATGGCATCTACTGGAACAATACCGGAGATCCTGCTGTGCTTGGATGCAGGCGTTACAATCGTCGACTCAGGTTCGGTCTGCTGCTTCGGCAGTGCCACGGAGTTCATGGCCTGCTGGTTTTTGCGTTCGGTCTCCTGCTCGGCATGCTGGGCCAACGCATCCGCGAACAGATCACGGGGTATGGCCGGCTCATCGTTTTTCGTCACTGGCTGCGTGATATTCAGCGAGCCAAGTTCAAGCTCGTCGACCTTGCGTCGAACATTATCCGCGCTGAAGATGGCGGTCGGCTCGCCGGCCCGTAAATCAAGAATATCGTCGACGGACATATCCGCCGCATCCGGCTCCTGCGGTGCTTCGTGAACCGCATAGCCAAACAAATCAGGCACCTTGAGGTCGAGCGGCTTTGCCACTGGATCGTCGACACGAATGAAGTCCGCAGGCACATCGCCGAACTGCATGCGCATGGGAGACGTCGGCAACAGGAACTCGGCATTGGCCGGCAAGCGCAACAAATCGCCATTTTCCCGCACCACATACGATCCATTGGTCGATCCAAGATCACGGACCGAGGCCGTGCCATTGCTTTTTACCGTGAACATGGCGTGCCGTTTGGACATCGATTTGGTTTGATCGGCGACGTCAAGGCGGGTGTTGCCATCATCGGCAAGGGGGCGTAACGGCTTACGGCCGATTTCCACGCACTCCCCCGGCTTGACGCTGATCCGGTCGACACCGTTGATCTTCACCGTCCACTCGCTCACCGTGACCGCCTTCCTGGACACACTATTTGACCACACTACGTGCCATTGTGTCATCTTTTACCGGCTTTTGGCGGATTACTGGGCACAGAATTGACAACTTTCGCTCATTGCCAGCTTTGTGTTTCCACGCCGGATCGCGTTCTCCGCCTCGTCCTCGTCAACTAGTCTACTCAGTATGCGGAAACCCCGCAGCCTGAAACACAGGTGCGGGGTTCCTCGAAAAGCTGTGATTGCGGCTTATGCCGCACAAATCACTTGAGCTCGACGCTGGCGCCAGCCTCTTCCAGCTGAGCCTTGGCCTTCTCGGCATCTTCCTTCTTGGCCTTCTCGAGGACGGCCTTCGGAGCGCCGTCGACAAGAGCCTTGGCCTCGGCCAGGCCGAGGTTGGTGATGGCGCGGACAGCCTTGATGACCTGGATCTTCTTGTCGCCGACGGCGGAGAGGATGACGTCGAACTCATCCTTCTCTTCCTCAGCCGGAGCAGCAGCGCCAGCAACAGCGGCAACAGCGGCAACCGGAGCGGCAGCCTCGACGTCGAACTTCTCCTCGAAGGCCTTCACGAACTCGGAGAGCTCGACCAGGGTCATCTCGCCGAAGGCTTCCAGCAGCTCATCGTTGGTGTACTTAGCCATTATGGCTTCCTTTCAATCTTGGCGGCGGACGAAGTGGTAGATCCGCTGCCTAATAAACCTTATTGTTTAAATTATCGAAGCGACTGATTCATGCCGTGAGGGCGTAAATCAGGCAGCCTTCTCCTGCTTTTCGCGCAGGGCGTCGATCGTGCGCACAGCCTTGGTAGGCAGAGCGTTGAACAGGTACGCGGCCTTGGCCATCGATGCCTTGATGTCGCCGGCGAATTCGGCAAGCAGCTGCGGGCGGGACTTGAGGTCTGCCAGCTTCTTGGCGCCCTCGGCATCGTAGACAGTGCCGTCAGCGGCGGCACCCTTGATGACAAGAGCCTTGTTGTCCTTGGCGAAGTCACGGATGACCTTCGCAGCCTCGATGAAGTCGCCCTTCACGAAGGTGATGGCGGTCGGGCCGGAGAGAATCTCGTCGAGACCCTCAATGCCCGCTTCCTTGGCGGCGATGCGTGCCAGCGTGTTCTTTGCCACGGTGTAGGAAGTATCGCGGCCTAGCTTTTCACGCAGATCGGAAATCTGCGGAACGGTAAGCCCGCGGTACTCGGTCAGGTAGACGGCGTCAGCGTTACGGAATTCTTCCGTAAGCTGAGCGACTACCGCTTCCTTTTCGGGCCTCTTCATGGCGTTCCTTCCTAAGTCGGCCGTTGACTTGGAGTTCGGAACTTTCGGCCGGGCAACAAAAAAGCCCTGCGCACAGGCAGAGCAATATAATCTCGCGAAGCGACCTTCGCCGGCCCTTGACGGGCTTATATCTCTCAACCTGCGCTGGCTTGGCGAACCAAACTTCGGAAATGCACTCGCGCGCACTTCAACCAACGGTCTGTGGTTTACGGATGATTAGATTACGGATGGTCAGCGACATTGCAGAATTCGGGCGTGTCGCGGGGCATTACAGCGTGGCGGCGTACTGGGCTACGGACGCGGTGACTTCCTTCAGATAGTCGAGCGAGCGACGCCAGTGGCCGGGCACCTCGATCGAATGGTTGGCATCCGGGTATTCGTGCACGTGCGGGGTGAGCGCGTTGGCGCGGGCTTGATCGTAGAACGGGTCGGCGGTGCCGGCGCAGATCAGCGGTGCCGGGCCGGAGTATCGGGAGCTGGCGGCGTGCGACTGGCCGGCCTGTTCCGCGCGGATGATCGCCCTTGCTTCGGCCACGCTCGGGGCCTCGGATTCGGCGACGATATCATCGCCGACAGCCGGCACCGGAATCACCCGGGCGGATGGATCGAAGTCGGCGTGATGCAGCACCGGGGTCAGCAGCACGAACGGCAGACCGTAGTGTGAGGCCACATGTGGGTAGGTCATCGTCGTCAGCGACTTGCCGATCAGCAACAGGCGAGGGCCGGACGGGGTGTCGGAATCACGGTTCGGCGAGCCAGCTGCGCCATCGGCCAGCACGGTAGCAGAATCATCGGCGGCAACGCCATCCCCGGAATCACCGGCTTTACCCGCGCCGGACTCGCGCGCGGCGGCCACCCAGCCGTCAATCGCCTGATTGAGGACCGGAATCACCGTGGACAGGTCGTCGGAAGCGTTGCGTACGTTCATGCGGTCGATTCGCCAGCCGGCCTCGACCAGAGCCTGGGCCGACCAGTAGAGCAGCGGACGGTCGCAGTTGTAGCCGGTGCCGGGCATCAGCAGTACGCGGCCGTACTCCTGACCGGGCTTGACGACATTCTTCTTCCAAGAGGTGATGCTGACTTCGACGGCCGGTTTCATCGCGCGCCTTCCTTCCACGGGTGTGTCCTGCGTGTCCCCCTGAGTTGTTCCGAATTATTCTGGCAGTCAGTCTACTCCCGGACCCGTTCACGTTGCCTCCACAAGCTATAATCGGCCACGGTTCTGATTGGGTGCGCAGCGCCTGACGCGCGTTGGGCAGGCCGATCAGGGCGAGTCGCAATTCTCGCCGGGGCCAGCCGCAGCATTATGCACGCGGTGCGCAGCCCCGCATAAACCCAAGGAAGTAGAGAGTAAATGGAGAAGTTCTTCCATTTGAAGGAAAACGGCACGACCGTCTCGACTGAGATTCTGGCCGGCCTGACCACGTTCTTCGCGATGGCTTACATCATCGTCGTCAACCCGCAGATCCTGTCGCAGACGGGTATGCCGTGGGGCGGCGTGTTCCTGGCCACCATCATCGCGGCCATCATCGGCACCCTGGTCATGGGCCTGTTCGCCAACGTGCCGTACGCCCAGGCCGCCGGCATGGGCCTCAACGCGTTCTTCACCTACACCGTGTGCTTCGGCCTCGGCTTCAGCTGGCAGCAGACCATGTGCATGGTGTTCCTGTGCGGCCTGATCAACATCCTCATCACCGTCACCAAGATCCGCAAGATGATCATCCTGGCCATCCCGGAGTCCCTGCAACACGCCATCGGCGGCGGCATCGGCCTGTTCGTGGCCTACGTGGGCATGCTGAACGTCGGCCTGATCAAGTTCACTCCCGGCGATCCGAAGGCCGCCGCCAAGGGCGGTGCCGTTGCGGCTACCCCGGGTCTGGCCAACTTCAACGACAAGGTGCTGTGGGTCTTCCTGATCGGCCTCGTACTGGCCATTGTGTTCACCGTGATGAAGGTTAAGGGCGGCATGCTGCTGGCCATCGCCATCACCACCGTAATCGGCATCCCGTTCGGCGTGACCACCTGGTCCAACTCGCAGTCCATCAGCGAGACCTTCTCCCAGCTGCCGCAGACCTTCGGCGCGATCTTCTCCGCCGAGGGCTTCCCGGCACTGTTCTCTGATCCGACCAAGCTGCCGCTGGTCATCGTGACCATCTTCGCCTTCTCCATGTCCGATACGTTCGACACCCTGGGCACTTTCATCGGCACCGGCCGCCGCACCGGCATCTTCTCCGCCGAGGATGAGAAGGCTCTGGAGAACGGCCACGGCTTCTCCTCCAAGATGGACAAGGCCCTGTTCGCCGACTCCATCGCCACCTCCATCGGCGCCATCTGCGGCACCTCGAACACCACCACCTACGTCGAGTCTTCCGCCGGCATCGCCGCAGGCGGCCGAACCGGCCTGACCTCCGTGGTTGTGGCGATCTGCTTCGCCTTGTCCGCGTTCCTGGCCCCGGTCGTCTCCGCCGTGCCGTCCGCCGCAACCGCCGGCGTGCTGGTGATCGTCGGCTGCATGATGGCCGCTTCCCTGAAGGAAGTCAAGTGGGACGACATCGCCGAAGCCATTCCGGCGTTCTTCGCCGCCGTGTTCATGGCCTTCTCCTACTCCATCTCCTACGGCATCGCCGGAGGCTTCATCATGTACTGCATCGTGAAGACCTGCAAGGGCAAGGCCAAGGAGGTTCACCCGATCATCTGGACTGTGGCCGCGCTGTTCATTCTGGACTTCGTGTGCATGGCGATTCTGTAACGCTGATTGACAACGGATTAGCCTTTAAGGATTAATCCGCCGCCATACGGCATAAAGGCCGGGCTCTCACAAGGGCCCGGCCTTTGTTGTTGCCACAGTGATCAACGCCCATGAGTACCTTCGATGATCATCCGCCATTCTTGATGCATGGGAATAGTTGTCAACCGACAACTAAACGTACATGGCGGCAGCACGAGTGCCTTATTCAACATCGAAATATGCAGCGCGAAGAAGCCGAAAAACCAAAAAGGCTTCTATACCGAATGAAACGGTATAGAAGCCTTTTGGTTTGCGATCAAGCCCTTCTCGCCCGAGAGAAGCTAGAGAACGATCAGTCCTCGAATGCCGAACCGTTAAGCGGGAAGCCCTACGGGCTTCCCGTAGGTGAGGGAGCGGCTATGCCGCGACCGATCCGTGAGAGGGCTTTAGTCCTCGAACGGATCAAAGTCGCGACGGACGCGGCGACGCGGGCGCTCAGTACGCTCTTCGCGGTCGGCGCGGTAGTCGTCGTAGTTGTCGTCGGTGGCGTAGCGCGGGTTACGGTCCGAGCCACGGCCACGGCCACGGGAACCGCCACGGCGGTCATCACGATCGCCACGGTCATCGCGATCGGAAGAGCGACGGCGACGCGGACGATCATCATCACGGGAGTCGCGAGCATCACGGTCATCGCGATCGTCGAAGTCACGGTCGGCAGAACGACGGCGACGCGGACGATCATCATCGCGATCATCGCGATCGAAGTCACGGTCATCGGAGCGACGGCGACGCGGACGGTCGTCGTAATCATCCTCGAAGTCATCGGAGCGACGGCGACGCGGACGGTCGTCACGATCGTCGAAGTCACGGTCATCGCGATCGGAGCGACGGCCACGGCCGCCACGGCGATCGTCACGGTCACCACGGCCACGGCCGCCACGGCGGTCATCGCGATCGCCACGGCTCGGGCGGGCGTTGTTCTCCTGATCCTCGAAACCAGGAATGGCCAGGGAGATCTTGCCGCGATCATCGACACCCTGAACGATCACCTCAACGGTGTCGCCTTCCTTGAGCACGTCTTCGACAGCGTCAATACGCTCGCCGTTGGCCAGGTTGCGGATCTGGGAGATGTGCAGCAGGCCGTCAGTGCCGGGGGTGAGGTTCACGAAAGCGCCGAACGACGTGGTCTTGACGACCTTGCCGTTGTAGGTTTCGCCGGCCTCGGGCACGTGCGGGTTGGCGATGGAATCGATGATGGACTTGGCCTTCTTAGCGGCCTCGCCACCCTCGGAGGAGATGAAGACGGTACCGTCATCCTCGATGGCAATTTCAGCGCCGGTATCTTCCTGAATCTGGTTGATCATCTTGCCCTTCGGGCCGATGACCTCGCCGATCTTCTCGACCGGAACGGTGGTGGTGATGATGCGCGGAGCGAACTCGCTCATCTCAGCCGGGCCGTCGATGCACTCGTTAATGACCTCGAGAATCGTGGCGCGGGCTTCCTTGGCCTGCTGCAAAGCGGCGGCCAGGATGTCGGCGGGGATGCCGTCGAGCTTGGTGTCGAGCTGCAGGGCAGTGATGAACTCGGAAGTACCGGCCACCTTGAAGTCCATGTCGCCGAAGGCATCCTCGGCACCCAGGATATCGGTGAGGGTCTTGAAGATGTGCTTGCCATCAACGTCGCCGGACACGAGGCCCATGGCGATGCCGGCAACCGGGGCCTTCAGCGGCACGCCGGCAGCCAAAAGGCTCAGCGTGGAGGCGCACACGGAACCCATCGAAGTGGAACCGTTGGAACCGATGGCCTCGGAGACCTGGCGGATGGCGTAGGGGAACTCTTCACGGCTCGGCAGCACCGGCACGAGAGCCTTCTCGGCGAGGGCGCCGTGGCCGATCTCACGACGCTTCGGGGAGCCGACGCGGCCGGTCTCGCCAGTGGAGTACGGCGGCATCTCGTAGTTGTGCATGTAGCGCTTGGACTGCGGACCGGACAGCGCGTCGATCTGCTGCTCCATCTTGAGCATGTTCAGGGTGGTGACGCCCAGAATCTGGGTCTCGCCACGCTGGAACAGGGCGGAGCCGTGCACGCGAGGCACAATGTCCACCTCGGCGGACAGGGTGCGGATGTCGCGCAGGCCACGGCCGTCGATGCGGTAGTCCTCGGTCAGGATGCGGCGGCGCACGATCTGGCGCTGCAGCTCCTTGAAGGCGTTGCCCAGCTCCTTGTCCTTCTCGGCGTCGTCCATATCGGTGAACTCGTTCGCGAGCACCTCGCGCACGTGCTCCTTGATCTCATGGATGCGATCCTGACGCGGCAGCTTCTCGGCGATGGAGAGCGCCTCGTCCAGATCCTTGTGAGCGATCTCGTCGATACGGGCATACAGCTCGTCGGTGTACTCCGGGAAGAGCTGGAATTCCTTGGTCTCCTTGGCGGCGATCTTCTTGAGCTCATCCTGAGCCTCGCAGATCACCTTGATGAACGGCTTGGCGGCTTCAAGACCACCGGCCACGACCTCCTCATCGGGCTTGGTCTGACCCTCGTCATAGATGAGGTGCCAGGCGTTCTTGCCGGCACCCGCCTCGATCATGGCGATGGCAACATCACCGTTCTCGATCACGCGGCCAGCGACCACAATCTCGAACACGGCGCGCTCACGCTCACTCCAACGCGGGAAGGCGACCCACTGGCCGTCGATCAGCGCCAGACGCACACCGGAGACCGGGCCTTCGAACGGCAGGCCGGAGATCATAGTGGAGGCGGAAGCGGCGTTCAGGGCGATGACATCGTAAGCGTCATCAGGGTTCACGGCGAGCACGGTCTCGACGACCTGCACTTCGTTGCGCAGGGTGTGCGGGAACAGCGGGCGCAGCGGGCGGTCGATGATGCGGCAGGCGAGGATGGCCTCGGAGCTCGGGCGGCCTTCACGGCGGAAGAACGAGCCCGGAATCTTGCCGGCAGCGTACATCTTCTCTTCAACATCAACGGTCAGCGGGAAGAAGTCGTAGTTCTCCTTCGGGCTGGAACCGGCGGTGGTGGTGGACAGAATCATGGAATCGTCGTCGAGGTAGGCGGCCACAGCGCCATCGGCCTGCTGGGCGAGGCGGCCGGTCTCGAAGCGCAGCGTGCGCTTGCCAAACGATCCATTGTCGATTACGGCCTCAACGGCCTTGATTTCGGGACCCTCCATAGGGTTCCTCCTTCTTTAATTTTCTAATTATTCCTACATACTGTGCTGCGGTTCGGCGACTCGCTTGAACCGCAACTGTCCTCTTCAGCGGACGTCACATACCTTGTTTCGACTGACCCCTTGGCCGTCGTTCCTCGTGTCAACCCCTTCATTCGGGTTCTCCTGTCGGCCTTACCTGCTGGCCTATCCTCTAACCCTCTTGCCGTTGTTGCCGTTGGCTGGCGATATGTAAAACGCCCGAGCACCATCCTAGGTACTCGGGCGGAAGTCTTCAATTATCGACGCAGACCCAGACGCTCGATGAGGGAACGGTAACGGTTGATGTCAACGCGCTTGAGGTAGTCAAGCAGGCGACGACGGTCACCGATCATCAGCTGCATACCACGACGGGAGTGGTGGTCGTGCTTGTGCTCCTTGAGGTGCTCGGTCAGATCAGCGATACGCTTGCTCAGCAGAGCAACCTGGACCTCCGGAGAGCCGGTGTCACCTTCATGGGTCGCGTACTTAGCGATGATTTCCTGCTTTTCTTCAGCCGTCAGTGCCACGGCATCCTCCTTATATTGCTGCGCGGTGCTACCGGCCCGATGCCGGCGCGCTCTCTATCCGCGGGCGAAATACGCCAAGGGTCAATTATACAGGAGCACCAGACACCACGAATCAGACCAACGTCAGCAGGCCGCCAAACATCACAACAAGCAAAGCAATCGTCTCAATCACAAAAAAAAGATAAACGACGCCCAACTGCGCGTCAGCACATTCAACGGCGACTCTTTTTTAATCGTCACCAACAATCCCACCCACAGCACCGCGAAAACGGCAACGCCAATACCAACTGAAATAATGCCAAGATTCGCCGCATTCGCCAATGCCGACGACTCTCCGTACACCACATATGTCGCATACCAAAAATCAATTTTCAGAATGCGCAGGCCGGCAATGAGTTGCTCCGCCGCCAAGCCAATCACAAAAACCGCGCCCCACAAGCGCCGATGGGCGTCAACAACCAGCAGACCAAGGCCGGAAACGGCAATCAGCGTCACCGTCCAGGCAACAAACGCGGCGCCGCGCGGCTCAAGCGCGCTCAAATTATCAAGCAGCCACTGCGTATCGTTCACCGCAATCGCACGCCCCCACCAATACGGCACCACAATGGCCGCAATCACCAGCAGCGCATAAGCCAGCCACAATGCAGGATGCGAGCGCTTACGCTCAATATCGGCCAGCGACAGCGTCGATTCGGGAATGGACGCCACCGGATGCTTGGAAACATCGTTATGTTTGGAAACATCGTTGGGCATGGGCGAAACACCATCGGACCGCGTATCGATTTCAGCCTGCACCTCACCGCTCGCCTGCTGGTCGACCGGCTGTTTCTCCACGCTGGAATTCACCGCCATCTACGTTTACCTCGCGTTCGTTGTTCGACGCCACACCTGTCTGCACAATGCGTCGTCTCATGCCGCGACGCCCATGCTAGGACGGTATTGTATCGTGAGTGCGCCATACGATAATGACATGGCGCCGGACATAACGCCGCAATACCTGATTTTCGCTAATCGCAACCATGCTTCGGCGGACGACATAAGCCATACATATGTTCATAAGGGCGAACCATATCCGAATTACTCACTCCGCTAACATCACCACATAACGGCAACATAGATACACAGCCATACTTGATATCAGGAGAACGCCGTCGATTCGAAATGAAAACTGCCAGCCGCCCACACACCAGCTCCTTTGTTTCCAAAATCGCACATTCTACGCCGATGTCATGCTCCACCATGTCTCACGCCGCGGTCTCAACATAACAGGATGGGTTGTACGAATCCACGTTGCCGAGCATTCGCACAACCCACCATTGCGACACATCACTGATTCCGCACATTCAATCGCTGCAACCAACAGGCTGCGGCGATATTTCAGCGCGAAGAGCGGCGTATCCGAATGACACTGATGCCAGCCAGCATCAGGGCAATTGCAGACAGCACCATCGGTGTTACGGACGAACCAGTTGATGACAGTTCAGATGAATTATCATCAGCAGTAGAAGACTGTTGCTGGCCGCCATCACCGGTCTGATCGCCGTTACCCGACTGGTTACCGTCACCGGTCTGATCACCACCACCAGGATTTCCGCCATCACCAGACTGACGGTCAACCGCCAATTGCGCGAGCTGCAAACTCAGTGCACGCTGCGGGGCATCCACCTCATTTTGCGTGGAAGGATCGGATGCCAACGCCTGCTTTGCCTTATCAAGTAGCGTGAGCATCTTATCCCACTCATCCATAGGATATTCCGCAGACTGCAGAGAGTCAGCCTGATCAATGGCCGAACGCAGCTTAGACGTATCCACAGCTTTGCCGTCAGAAGTCAACACGTCGCTCAAGTCATAGTAATCAAAATCGACATAACCACCCGTATTCTCCTTGGCGTAATTGAACAAGCCGATTCGATACCCCTTAAAGTGCGACAAGCTCCAATCGTAAGTCAGCGGCCCCTGCTCGTCGCCAAGCTTGGACCATTGCTTACCGTCCAGACTGTACCAATACTGAATCGTCAACTTACCACTCGCATTATCCAGTGTGTTGTCCGACTTGATCCACACATTGGTCGCATCATCTGGCAATGTCACTGTGCCGCCCGATACAAAGGCCTCTTCAGCGTCACGATCAATCGTATCGTCAACGATATTACCGTCCGCGTCCTTCACGCCATTGTCGTAGACACGCTTGACCACGCCCAACGTTCGCTGTCCATTTTCTTGACGCACAGCGGCATAGGCAAAACTACGGGTATATGTAGCGAGGCCTGCGGTGTCTCCATCCTTCATATGACTGACATCCATGTGGGTTTCCACAGACATGGATCCGCCAAAGGTACGCTGCGACAAAACGTTACGGGCGGTTTCAAAATATGTCAGGTCGCCATAAGTGCCTTTCATATATTTGGCCGTGGCGGAAACCTTGTGCCCATTGGTCAAACGCAACCAGCCTTCACGATCAGTGAGAGACCAATATCGGTTATCTGGATTATGTCCCCATTCCCATACCAAATCAAGATTCGAACCATTGGGTTGGTATTCTTCGGCGACCGGATATTCCTTCTCATCAGCAAGACCGATCAGGGAAATATCGTCGATGACGTAATCCATGCACGTGCCTTCCGCACCCCACGCGGTTTCGACAATGAGTTTGGAACCTTCCACATTAGCGTCGGATGGGATGGAGAACTCACCTGTGATAGTAGTCGTCTCCCCACGTTTCACTGTTCCTGTGGCCACACGATTAATTGTGCCGTCTGCATATTGAATCGCCACATAAAACAGGTGGGAAGTCACAGCCGATGAATCGACGCCGTCCATCTCATGGTCGTATCGAATCGTTGCACTGGCACGATATGTCACGCCCTGCTGCAATTTTCCATCCATAGATTGACCCGGGCCAGCGCCATTGTATTCGCCACGATTCGTCACAGCAAGACTCGTGGTTCCAGAAAGAGAACCATCCGTAATCGCGGTAAGCGTACCATTCCACTGAGGGGTCCACGATTCAGTCCCGTTTTCGAAATCGCCATTGTCCACCAGCTCGATTCCAATCAGAGAATCGTCAACCTGAGGAGGCTCCTCCAGAGTCCACCAATCCTGATCCTGATAAGACTGATGAGGCGCGTCATTATCAAAATCGTCCGAATTGACCAGGGAACGCTGGCGAACCAGATTCTCCAAATCAGCAGGCAAATCAATCAGTTTGTCGTAGGTGTCCGACGCGCTTACCTGATTATTGTCCCCAAACACAGGCCATCCGTCATCACCCCACGTTGCAGGAATCAAACCGGGAATACGTCCGGTCGGATATGTGTCTCGGAAGAAGAATCCATGCCAAGACGTCGTGCCATCACCGTTGTCGACTTCAACAAGGCTACCTTGTGCGAAAGCACCTAGATAATACTTTTTGGCTTCGTATTTGGAGCCATCAAGCAAATCAGTGGTGCGCAGCAGCATCACCATACGACCGTCTTTGCCCCAGTAAATCGTTGGAGTATAGAAATAATCACCGATTTTGAAAGTCTGAGATCCTTCAAATCCGGTAGGAGTCTCACCAAGATCATCAGTGAACTGTTCGGCAGAGATGATATTCTCATGGCTCTCCACCACCGTGGTTAAATCATCGGACAGCCTATATTGGTTGACGCCGGAGATAATCCAAGGACTCCCTTGCTCATCAAAATACAATGACGGATCATGGAATCCCCGATTAAGGGCAATCTTCGTCCAAGGACCATTCTCAATATCATCGGTGTAGTAGATATAAGCGCCATTAAGGTTGTTCGTATTGAATAACACGTAGAAGCGGCCATTGTGATAGCGCAGCGACGGAGCCCACTCGCCTTCGCCATACGAGCTAGCTCCATTGCGCAAGGATGAAGCATCGCTCATAGAAATGCGATCATACACGTACGTGACTATCCACCAATTGACCAGATCATAGGATTTCATAATTGGAGATCCGGGACTGAGCTCCATAGTGGTACTCACCATGTAATACACATCACGACCGTCTTTGTTATTCGGATCGTCCTTCGACACACGAATAACACTGATATCCGGAACATCCGTGTTCAACATGGGAATGGAATACGTGCCATCACCGCTATCAGTCGTGGTGTAACTGCCATCCGATGGCGTTGAAGATGGCGTTGAATCATCCGCAAAGACCGGCATTGGCGCCAAAATCAACCCACAAGTCGACAACACCGCGATAGCACTAGCCGAAATTTTTTGTCGTAAATAATTCATAAGTCTTTTAAACTTTCATGATAAGCACTCAACATCGAGTGCGTATTCCAATAGCATGTCCGCACAAATCAGCAATGAATGACGATAAGACATTCCCGCATATGGATAAGTGATGGACATTACCACTGCCAAAACTTACGCTTGAACAAGTACCAGTTCTAGGTTTCATGTGCGGTCATCCCGAGGCTGCCGCTACGGGATGACCGCATTACCAAGAGGTAACTAGCGCATCTCGCGACGCACTCGCGCTACGATCACACCAGTGAGAGCCAAGCAAGCGACAATCACAGCACCAGGCAAGACAGAGGAACCGGTTTGTGCCAAATCCACGCCATCCGTGTCATCAACGGCATCGGAAGCATTGTCATTGGAGCCGTCGGCATTGCCATCAGTGGAATCATCAGCCAGCTTCAGACCGGCACGTGCACTATTCAATGCAGCAAGCGCATCTTGAACCTGCTGTTCAGTAGCGGATTCATCCTGCAATACCGCCTGAGCCTTCTGCAATGCGTCAGCAAACACCTTCCAGCTCTCTTCCGTGTAATCGGAAGCGTTCAGGCTGGAATTCTCATTCACTGCGCTCTGCAAATCAGACTTGTCCACCGGAGTCGAAGGAGTTTCATCCTGCGACTCCGTGAAAGTGTACGTAGTGATGTCGTACAGCTCATCCTGAGCATTCGCACCACCATCGGATTTGAAGGAGAACACCACATGATGCACCCCTGTCACACCCTCAAGGGTGGTCGTGTAATCGGCGTACTCGGATCCATCACCGGCAGGAATCGAAATAGAAGCCACAGGTTCGGAATCCGGATCATCAAGACGAATCTCAAGGATGCCTCCGGCTTTGCCAGCTGCAGTCACAGTCAGCGAAGAGGCGCCGTTATTCCCGAAATCGACATTCGCCAAAGACGTCCACTCACCATTATTAATATTGCTGAGCTTCTGACCTTCGGAATTGTCTGTAGTCATATCGACCACGCGCACACCAGAAGTCAGGTCATATGCGTTCTGAATGCCGGAATCCCATGCAATGGTGGAAGCTGGAATGCCTCCATCTTGATACGCGTCCAGATTCTTCACCGAAGAGAGACCCTCATATGTCATTGCAATATCGGCAATGGAACCATCCTCGTTAACCGTAATCGGATCGAGATGAGTATTTCGGTAGCCATGCGCCGCGTCAAGATTACCGCCGTTCATCAATTCCTTTGCCACCGTTTGCGCATGGTAGGTCATATACCACTGGTCGCCAAGTTGAACCATCGCGTGATGATTGTTGCCGCCAACACCGAAATACGTGCTCGGATTCTTCAGAATCTCACCCTGATAAGTGAACGGCCCCATCGGGTTGTCTGAAGTCATATACGCGATATTGCCGTAACCGACCGTGTTACCATCAATTACGTTGTCATGGCTGAAATTAGTGCAATACGAGTAGTAATAAGTACCACCTATCTTGGCAATCCCGGAGTCCTCAAACATGGCAGGTGCGTCTATGGCCTGAGCCTCACCTTCGGTATGCAGCATGTCATCGGACAGTTTAATAACGCGAGCCGTGTTCGGATGTTCTTCCTCGCCTGTCGGAACACCACCTCCGTAATACAGGTAGCCCTGCCCGTCATCATCCACGAACACCGCGGGATCAAACAGCCAGACCACACCAGCGGATTCAGGAGTACCGCCCTTAATCAACAGCTCACCGGTTTCGTCCTTCCACGGACCAACAGGAGAATCCGAGGTCAGCACACCGATACCGCTGCCGCCATTGGCGAAATACAGGAAGAACTTCTCTTTACCGTTGATGGTCTTATGAGCGACGGCAGGAGCCCAGGAATTGCTGGCCCAGGTGGCCACCCCCTGTTCTCCAGCCACACGAATGTAACCCTCATTACGCCAATTGACCATGTCATCACTGGACAGAACATTGATGGTCTTTACTTGAGCGAACGAATTGTCCTTGATCTGCCCAGTACTGTCATATTCATAGTCATAATTCAACGAGCCATCAGCATTCACAGAAGTGCCATCACCCGTAGTGTAGATATATACGCGTCCGTTGTATTCCATAGCCCACGGATCGGCGCCATACCAATAATCGATAATCGGGTTTGAATAGTCGCCGAAAGCCTTGGCTGCCGTTGCCGTACCCGTAGTCGGCGGCACGAATGAGGAACCAGAATCCGAACCGGTTACGGAAATGTCGTCGACAATGAAGTCGGCATTGCTCGTGCCATACTTGTTTTCAATCACCAGCGAGGGACTGGTGAAATCACCACTACCACCTAACGTTCCAGTACCTGAAATTTGTGTCCACTCACCCGCTTTCGCCGTTCCGGTCGCAATCTGGTCACATCCGGAACCATTACCCGAACAAACAGTGATATTGAATTCACCGTCTTCCGTGGCCTTGACCCACATACTTCCGGTATATGTCTGTCCTTTTTCCACCTTGCCATCAAGAGACTGGATTGCACCAGCATCAGAGGATGTACGATCAGTAACGCTCAAGGCGCCACTGCCACCATGCACATCATCCGCAGTGACGGCAATGGACGATGCGGAGCTATTCCACACCGTTCCAGACTTCCAACCATTAAGATCGTCTTCGAATCCGCCGTTGACGACCAATTCGACGGGTTCATCGGCCGACGCCGCAGTCACTCCGATAGTCGCTGGAAATACAGCCCCCATGCAACACAGCACGGATGCAGCCGCAGCAGCAACCACACGACCGGTTTTCCTTGTTTGCAATATGTGAATGTTATAAACCATTCAGTTCCCTTTCCTGAATGATGGAGGGCGACTCCCCCCCCCCATCATTTTTTCTTCGCCGCACAATCGAATCCCACGTTGGTTACGACCACATCGCGGCTCATTGCAAAGCCATGCCAGAGGAACGTCCCTCAAGGGCAGCCATGCAACAGCCATTGTATAAATGAGCGCATTTCACTCGCGATCGTCCTTGATAACAAATTGATAACGATATGCACAATGAAAATAAGTTCACATAAACGCAACGCAACACATCAAATATGACAGTTTCATATGCCAATTACACACTTTGCATAACATATTTCAACAAAGAATGGAGACGTACAAGCGAACTCATCTGATGCCACCACTCATCGCCTATAAAGCTGGCGTGTCGCGCCACAATAACATCACAGCCGATAAAACGACACCCCGAAGTTGAGACTCATTCAACAATGCGGCCAGCTTAGACACACAACCAACGCTTCGCTTCATAGCACCGAACATTGATTCCAGCACAGTCACGACCATCTTCTTTGAAGGCAATCGTGTTTACGCCCCGGGTTCTAAATAGAAGTGCAACACCTTGTCTAGGGTTGGAAGTGTTCGAAGTTTCTAACTTAAGAAGGTGTTGCACTCATGGGTCAACAGTATTCGCACCTGTCGTCCGAGGAGAGGATCCTGATCGAGAAGCTGCATTGCGAACAGCATCTGAGCGTCCGGAAGATCGCGGAGGAAATCGGTCGGGACAAGTCCACGGTGTCACGCGAGCTGAGGCGCGGCCTGTGGTTCGCGTCCAACGAGAACGGGTCGTACCGTCCCTACCGGCCGAAACGGCTGAAGACCGGGCCGTGGACCTCGGGTCCGTTCTATTCGGCGCTGGCCGCGCAGAGGAAGGCGGACCTGCGCCGGCGCGGATCCCGCAAGCCGCGTCGCATGGACTCGGACCGGCTTCGCGCCTGGGTGCTGGACTCGCTGCGCAGGGGGTGGAGCCCGGAACTGATCGAGGGACGGTTGAAGGCCCAGTACGCCGGCGACCCGTCGATGCGGATCAGCCACGAGTGCCTCTGCCAGTGGATCTACGCCAAGCCGCAGCGGGCGCTGGACCTGCGCCAGTACCTGGCGCGCGGCAGGAAACGCCGGACGAGGAAAAAGGGCAGGAAGGCGAAAGGGCCGCGCATCCCGATGCGCGTGCCCATCGCGGACCGGCCCGAGGCGGTCGGATCCAGGAAGGGGTTCGGCCATTTCGAGTCGGACACGGTGGTCGGCGCCGCGCCGTCGAGGCGCTGCATGAACACGCAGGTGGAGCGCAGGAGCCGCAGGCTGTTCGCCCGGCTCGTCGACGACAAGAGCGCGTCCGCCACGGCCAGGGCCGAATACGAGATCTTCAAGGACATCCCGCCGGCCGCGCGCGTCGACCGCACGTGGGACAACGGCACGGAGGCGAGCCTGCACATGCTGGTGGACGAGGCGCTGGGCATGCTCACGTACTTCGCCGACCCGTACAGTTCCTGGCAGCGTGGCAGCAACGAGAACAGGAACGGCAGGATCCGCCGCTATCTGCCCAAAGGAACCGGGTTCGAGGACTTGGCCCAGGAGGACCTCGACGCGATCGTCGGGGAGATCAACGACACCCCCATGAAGCTCCTCGGCTACAAAACGCCCAACGAGGTATGGGACGAGGAGATCGCCAAGCTACAATCGAAGGCAGCCAGCCCGAACACAAGCGTTGCGCTTACAAATTGAATCCGGGGGCCTCATGAGCCGAGGGTGTAAGGGATAAGGTGTAAAGGGTAAGGGTTTAAAGGCGTAAGGGTGTAAGGGGACACTCACTCCTGCCGGTACAGCCGCGAATACAATCCGCCGGCCTGCAGCAGTTCGTCATGCGTACCGGATTCGACGATCTGCCCATGATCCATGACATGGATGCGGTCGAAATCCCGAATCGATGCGAGTCTGTGCGCCACGACGATGCACGCATTGTCGGAGTCGAGCAACGCCGTCATGACATGTCGCTCGGTATCGTTGTCCAGAGCACTGGTGGGTTCGTCCATAAGTAGGAAGTCCGGTCTTCCGACGACCGGATCCATCATCCCCTCGTTGATGCCGGCAACCTCGCACGCCCTGACGATGTCGTCATCCGTCAGCCACGGACGGTGCAGCGTGATATTGTCGCGCAAGGTTTCGTTGAACACCGTGGATTCCTGATGCACATACGCCAGCCTGTCGGCCTTCCATCGGCTGTCCGCGTCGTAAATCCGGCATCCGCCGTCGTTGATGGTCACCGTGCCACAGACGGGTTCGATGAGTCCGGCGAGCAGTTTCAGCAGCGTGCTTTTGCCCGAGCCAGTGGGGCCGACGATGGCGATCTTGTCGCCTTCACCGGCGGGAATCATCTCGCAAATCTTGCGCATATAGGTGGCGAACGCCATGATCTGGCTGATGACGCCGACGATGCCGGAGAAGGTTTCGATGAAGGCGCGTTGCACGTCAGCCTGCGCGACGGTCGCACGCTCGACCAGCGTCCTGTTGCGCAGGGAATAAATGACGGATACGACGAGCACCGCCGCGCACACCGTCAGGGTCAGCATCGTCAATGGCGCTGAATAGGCGATCATCATGATCAGGTAGACCACGAGGAACACCATCGACACGACCGTCGACGGCAGACTGCCGGTCACGATCTGTTCGACGACCATGACCAGGTTCGCGCGGTAGATCAGGTCACCACTGGAACGGTTCACGAAGAACGGGAACTCCCGATCGAGCACGCCGGTCATGTATCGGCGGGACAGGTATCGTCCGAATCGCACCTGCACGCGGGTGAGCATCATGGTGTTCAACGCGCCGACCGCCATCGCCGTGAACGCCGGGCGCGCTGCCTTCCACGCGGCCACGGGAGGCGTCGCAGGCGTGGCGGCGGGAGGACGTCGCGTTTCCCGATTCCCGGACGGGTTCCCATCTCCGAGCGTCCGCCGGAGGCCGGCGACCGCAGCGGTTTCGGCCATTGGGAGGCCGACGGCGTGATCGGCGCCGGATGCGACCTGCACACTGAGGTCGAGAGGAAGACCAGGTTCCTCATGGCCGGGATCGTGCCCGGCAGGACCGCCGGGGAAAGCGTCGGGGTGCGGCTGGCGATGTTCTCGCCGCTGCCGGCCGGCGCGCGCGTCAGCGTCACGCACGACAACGGCGCCGGGTTCGCCCGCCACACGCGCCTGCGCGACGGGCTGGGCATGGACACGTACTTCGCCGACCCGTACTCCAGCCGGCGGCGGGGAAGCAACGAGAACCGGAACGGCATGATCCGCCGGTATCTGCCCAAACGCAGCGAGATCCGGATGGGCATGGCCGGGGAACTGCGGGAGATTGTCGACGAGGCCGACAACCGTCCCATGCGCGTGCTGGACTACCGGACGCCCGCCGAGGCATTCGCCGACGAACTGCTAGAATTGCAGGACCAACAGGGGGTGTTGCACCTCTAAATAGACATCGGGCACACGGTTTGCGCGGTGGTGAGCAGTGAGCGGTGAGTATTGAGCGACGTACGGCGACTCACGTGCGCTCACACAGTGGTGAGTAATCCGCCAAACAACACCACGAGCAGGGCGATGGTTTCAATCACGAAGTACAGAATGAAACTCGCCCAGCTTTTGGTCAGTACGTTCAGCGGCGAGGTCTTCCGGATAATCACCAGCAGACCAACAAACACCAGGGCGTATACGGCGATGCCGATCGCCGCCCCCATAATGCCCAGATTCGCGGCATTTGCCAGACCGGCCTGCTTGCCGTAGACCACGTACGTGGAATACCAGAAGTTGAGATTGAGCATGCTGAGTCCCGCGATGAACTGCTCACAGGCCAGCCCGAGCACGAACACGATCAGCCATGGCCAGGACGGCGAGACGACCACCGCCATCGCCAATCCGACGTACGTGATCACCACGGCCACCCAACCGACCAGTGCGATACCTTGCGGAGACACTCCCCCGAGCACGGCCACAATGGAGTCAGTATTATTCACCGCCAGCGAGCGACCGAACCAGTATGGCGCGATGATGGCGCACAGTACGGCAAGAATAATCAACGCCCAACGCAACGGATGGGAGCGACGGCGCTCGATATCAGCCAAAGACAAATCGGTCTCGGGTATGGAAGCCTCGGGGTGCCTGGAAACCTCGACGGTCTCTACTTTGCCGCCTACGATTTCCGTCGCCTCGTTAGGTTCTTGCTCGTTGGATTCCTGCTCCATGCACCGCCTCGCCGATTACCTGCTTATTGCCATGTATTGCCATGCCGATTATTGCGATGCCTATCTTAGCGTGCGTGTTGGGCAAGTACCTGATGTTCCCTGTGGTTTCGCGCACTGATTGGATACAGACAGGCTACTGCTGTTGCCCGTCTGTATCCGGCGACTTGTCCGCCGCTGTATCCGTCTGTTCCTCAGGCAACGTATTGGCAGCCTGTTCCTTACGCCGCCTGCCGTGCAGCAGGGCCTCGAGCATGTCGACCTGACGCTCCAGTTCGTCGATACGACGTACCTGCTGCGAAATCAGCAAGTCGCGTAGGTCATTGTTCTGCTCTTTGCGGGAGACGGGGAAGATGATGGCGCGACGTTCGGGCGATACGTGGAAATCGGATTCGCTGCCGGTACCAGCCGGAAGTGACGATTCCGCCGAGTCGCGCCAAGCTCTCGCTGCTCGCGCACTCTCCGGAATGTTTGGTGCGCCCGCGGCTCCCGAGCGGAAAAGCTCCGAATCTGAAGCCCCCCCCCCAGCTTATTTTCCACGCCGGCTTTGGCATTGCCGGAGTTCAGGATTTCGTCTTGCGATTCACGCCAGCGGGCAAGGCAACGTTCGATGCGCTTGTACCCGATTAGAGCCGGATCCAATCCGGCTTCACGGAACATGCGCACGGGTGAGGCACCTTCGTTGTAGTGGACTACACAGTAACGCTTGAAATCATCGGTATAGGTGATGCGCTTCGCCGTGGCTTCCGCCACTGCCGACAACGACTTCAGATACTTGATCTCCTCGGGGCTAAAAGTCCCTCCACCACTGGTCATCCTCATCCCTTACACTCGTTGGAAGGCTCATTGCACACCCCCCTTGATTATGGGGTGAATGCCATAGTTCGGGATAGTAATACTTATAATTCGGACATGCCTAACCCCTAGTAGGGTCGTTTTTATCCCCGTTTAAGTGGAGCCTGAGTAGTGGCTGGACGGCAACTGAACGATAATCGGCCCACGAATGGGGTATACAGGCCCATCCTTCACCTCCCCTACGATTGTGTTCGCTTGGCGATTGTTACCGAGCCTGCGTGAAACGTTTGTTGTGGTGAAACACAAGTTATTTTCGATGCCCGGCCCCATTACATTCAAATCAAAATGCCATACATTGCCCATAAGATTCGGAGATGGTCCACAAGTCATCCGTCTGAGATGCCGCCAATATGACAAATGGCCGATCTGAATAATCAGATCGGCCATTGTTATAGCTGCTCAGTTATAAGCAGCAGTCAAGCTCACGCGTTGAGAGCGCGCTTGGTGGAACGGGACTTGACGAACACGGTCACCGCGGCACCCGCGATCAGCAGACCGATCACGGAGAACAGCATGGTTCCGGCGGCACCGGTGAGCGGCAGCTGGGTGATGTTCTTGACGTTGGTGACCTGGAAGGTGCCCTTGTTGTCCTTGGACAGGTTCCAGGCATCCTTACCAGCGAAGGTGGCAGCAGCATCTGCGGTTGCACCGGTAGTGATCGTGAACTTGCCAACGAAGGTGCCGTTGTAGCCAGTCGGGACCTTCGTCTCAATCACGGTGTAGGTGGTGTTGAGCTTAAGACCGTTCAGAGTGTACTTACCCTCAGCGTTGGATTGCAGTGTGTCCGTGGCGCCTTCAGGGTAAGTGCCATCAGCATTGGCGGTCGGCAGAGAATACGCACCGTTAGAGCCATTGAACTTAAGCGGAGTCTTCGCTTTGAGCTCGTCAGCGGACAGACCGCTAACATCGCCTTCGTACACTTGGAACTCAGCACCAGTCAGAGCAGCAGCGTTCTTGTCGACTTTCTGCCAAGTCACGGCACCAGCCTTGGTGGTTTCTTCCTTGCTGCTCTTCAGGTCGACAACGCCGGCAGCGGCGAGAACGCCAGTGGCGTTGTTCACGGACGGCGCGGCGCCCGTGATAGCAGTGCCAGCGAGAATCGGAGCATTGCCATTCCACACGAGCTTGTGAGTGTCATTATCTTCGACGACCAGCTTTCCACTCTGGTCGACAATCAAGTACAGACCACCCTCAGCGAAGGTGAAGGTCTGGGTCTTGCCACCGTTAGAAGCCGTCGGGGTAATGTCCGTGACAGCCAGATCCTTAAGCGCGTTCACAAAAGCGGTGGTCTGCGCGGCGGTCAGGGTAGTGTTGCCCAGCCAGGCCCACTCGTTCAGGGAATCACCCTTGGTCTGGTCGTTGTAACCAGCAGCAGCGAAAGCAGCATCCACTGCCTCACCGGAGACCAAACCCTCCAGCTCAACGCCAGTGTTGCCATCAGACACATACTTGGCGAGCTCAACGTACTTGAACATGCGCAGGTTAGCCTGCAGGTCAGCGGTGTCAACCGGCTTGGTGTAGAACTGGTTTGCATCCGTGGCGTTGACTGTGATAGTCGTGCTGGAGATGATGGCCTCAGCCGCGTTGGCGGTGGTGGCGCCGAACGCCATGCCACCAAGCAGGGTGGCCGCAGCAGCGACACCCGCGAAAAGCTTCCTCAACTTCATGAGAAACCCTCTCTTCCTTATTGTGATTGATTTTCTTGCAATCGCGGAGGCTGCAACCCCACAGCAAGGCCTCCGCAATCCGCAAATCCTTATTGTTTTTTCGGGGAGGGAAGCCTTCATCGACTCCCCTCAGTCCGCCTTCGGCGGCCAGCTCCCCTCAGCGAGGGAAGCCAAAACCACCTCAAGTTTCTTGAAATCAGACCAGCTGACGCTTACGCCAGACCGTGTAGCCCGCAGCAGCCAGCAGGGCCAGCAGGCCCAGGCCACCGCCGAACACCATCCAGTCACGACCAGTCGTGCCACCGGTCAGCGGCAGACTGGAGATAGCCACATACTTGTTCGTGAACTGTGCCGACTCCGTATTCGTTCGGTCGGAATCGTTCTCGCCGTACTCGTAAGAGACAACGGCATCCGTCCTGGAGACCGTGACCTTGACGGTCACCTTATCGTTGTCATACTTCCAACCGGCAGCAGGCTTTTCGGTGTCCTCCGAAGCCTCGAACGTGTAGACCAAATTGTCAGCACCGGTCGGAACCCTGAACTTCAGGTCCCCATTGCCGAAGCCAACCGTCGCGCTCGCGCCGCTAGCAGTCAATTCGTCCTTGGACACAGTCGTAGTCAGTCCATTGTTGGCCAAGCCGGTAACGTCAGCGCACTTACCAGCATTCGCATCCGTGCTATCCACACACTTCAGGTTGAAGCCGAAGTCCGAATTAGCAGCATGTCCCTGCACAACCTTCGTCACCTTGACATCCGAAGCGGGCAAGGTCACGTAAGAAGGCGTGTTGGTTACCGTGAAGGCACCGGATTGTGCGGTCAAACCTTGTAGCTTGAGGTCAGTCTTATCAACCTTGGAGTCATAGCCTTCAACCTTGACCTCGGAAACCGAGTATGTGTGCCCCTCAGGGCCGGCAGGCACCGTGAACTCGTGAGTCCAGTTGCCGGCGGCATTCAGAGTTGCTGAACCGTTGGCATAATCCTCGCCGTCCTGCTTGAGCTGGACCTGCACGGAATCATTCGCGTGATTCTCGTTGTCGTCGGACCAAGTCTTCGTCACCGTAATCTTGGAGACCGGAAGGGTGATGGTCGGCTTCTGCGGGTAGGCGGCGGTCTGCGGATCGCTCGTCGTCGTGCCGCCCTGCGAGGAGGTCACCACGGTCTTGTAGTCGACAGTGGCGCTGGAGTTGTCGTTCGTGTAGAAGTTGTTGTCGCCGGAGGCATTGGCATCGTCCTTGTGGTTCTTAACAGCCTCGTCGAACGCAGCCTGCGTCGGCTTGACATTGAAGCTCACCGTGTAGGTGACGCCGTCCTCAAGCGTGTCGTCGTTGGACGTGACCGGCCAAGACACGGTGCCATCAGCCGCAACCGTCGCCTCCGGGGCGTCAGCCCACGCCGTGGTCTGGCCTTTCCGGGTCTTCGTGTACGTGAAGCCCGCGGGCTCTCCATTCTCGGAGGCGCTGTCGGAGCTCACGACCCAGCTGGACAGCCTGTCGTGAATCGTCACGTCGGCATACTCAGCCGTCTTGGTGATCTCCTGATAAATGGACTCGAAGATGTTGTTCAGCTGGCCGGCATCCGTGGCGGCCTTGTAGTAGCTGCTGGTCTCGGCGCGGTCACCGAGGTTGGCGTTCCAAGACTTTCCCCACAAATGCTCACTGCTCGTTGCAGTGGCATCCGGGTAGTTGCTGGAGATGCCGTGCATGTACTTGTTCAGGTTGCTCGAGGTGTCGCCGGGGTTGGCACCGCTGACGACGCCGATCGAGTAGATGGTCGTCCCGGCGTCCTTCAGGCTCTTCGCCTTGTTCACCGCGGTGGCGGCGACGGTGGGGTCAAACCCGCTGCCGTGGTTCGGCTCGCCGTCGGTGAAGAAGATGACGACCTTCTTCGCGTTGGCGCGAGGCTGATACGTTAGCGCCGCCTGGGCGCGGTTGAAGGCGTAGTCGGCGGAGGTCGCGCCGGACGCGCTCAGGCCGTTAACCGTGCTCGTCAGTCCGGAGACGTCGTACGTCAGGTTGCTGACGATCTGCGTGTAGTTGTAGGAGGACCAGCCTTCGCGGTAAAAGTCATTGCCGACGCTGGTCTTCTCGGTGCCGGCGAACTTCACCAGGGCGATGCGGTTCCGCTGGCTCTGGTCGGTAATCTTCGCGTTCTCTGCAGCCGTCGCATTGATGAATTTATTGACCGCGGTCTTGAGCGAGTCAATCTTCGTAGGCTGGTTCCAACCGCTAGCGATCTTTTCGGCCATCGAACCGGACACATCCAACACCAGCACGATGTCGAGTGGCTGGTTCGTCACGATCTCGCCCGTACCCGCGCTCTTCGCACCGGTGACGTTCAACGCCACCGTGTACGTGCCGTCTTCATTGGCGGTAACGGTCTTCTCGCGGGCCGGAGCAGACAACGTCGGATCATCCGGCACGCCGTTTGTTCCCTCGGTGGAAAGAGGAGCAGGCGCGCTGGCGGCCGCCTTCTCATCGGTGGTCTGCGATTGTGTCGTGGAGGCATTCCCATCGTCCGCCATGGCGGTTGCGCTCACACCGGCGACGCCACCGAGCATCGCCACGGCGGCAACGATCGCCACTAACCGTTTGCCTTTCCTGCCCGCCGCGGCCCCTACCGCTGCGAACCATTCTGCAATTCTCTTCATAACCTTGCCTGTCTCTTACGATCACGTACGCCAAAACCCGGCGTTACGCTTATAAGGCGTTACGGTATTAAGCAAAAAGCACGAATGCGTACACCCGGGTAGAGGGAATTTTTTACCCGACATTGAAAAGAACCTTGGAATTTTTGAAAAGTGGCACCCTCGTCATCCACCCTGCGATAACGCACTTTTCTTCTCGACGGGGCGTGCCGGTCCCACCATCTGGGAACTGAGGCGGATTTGCCGCCGCTGCGCGGGGACCGGAGTTACTGACGACCGTCAGTATGCCACTGCTCCGCATGTGTGCAGTATCACATACCGCTACGCATACACGGAGACATACTACATGCAATTTCTGTGAACGCAAACATACGACTCACCAAGGCCGTGTTCTGTTGCGGGCGGTGGTGTTACGGGCAATGTTGTGGGTAGTACCCTAGCCACAAACCTATATAGTGGAGCGGATGACGGGAATCGAACCCGCGTAATCAGTTTGGAAGACTGAGGCTCTACCATTGAGCTACATCCGCGTTAAGCGTCGCTTTTGGCGACTTGAGTTATTATACATATTTCTTCGGGGATGGCAAACGCGTGTGGCTGCAGCAGGACCAGCCAATCTAGTTGATGGATTGCGGCTTTGCCGAGGACTCCCCTCAGTCGCCTACGGCGACAGCTCCCCTCAAAGAGGGGAGCTAGAAACCGTCGAAATCACAAATGGATGAGCTGGGACTCGTATGGTTGGAGGTCGGCGTCCATCGCGTTCAGAATGCCGTTGCAGGCGTTGAGGTGGGCGTGCTGCGGGTCGGGCGAGAAGTTGAACAGGCCGACCAGCGTCTTGCCTTCGTGCTGACGAATCACAGCGAGCACCGAATCGTTGAACGTATCCCACGTGGACACCCAAGCGTCAGGCGCGAAGCAGGGATCGTTGCGCATCGCGCGCAAATCTTCCATGCCCTTCCACAGCTGGTTCTGCAACGTACCGGACTTCTTGCGCAGAGCGGCCTTGGTCCAGTCGAACTTACTACGGTGCAGATTGCGGCTGTCTTCCACGCGATCCGGGTCTTCCTTGTAATCCCAGCCGTTGAGCTGGGCGATTTCGTCGCCGCAGTTGAGCATCGGGAAACCGCGCAGGAAGCTCATGGCGTGGTGCATCATGAGGTCGCGATCCACCGAGGTCTCTAGCAGTGGCTTGTCGTGCGTGATGATGGCCTTTTCGATGCCGCACAGGCTGGCGGTGGTGCCGCAACTGCGGGCGTCGCGCGTGGCTTCGTCGTAGTTGTAGAGTTCGCCCATCGACCAGCTGCCGGGGGTTGCGCCCTCGTAGAAGTGGTACAGGAATTCCTTGTGCTTGAGCGGGTCGATGTCGAGGTAACGCTCCACGTCTTCGTCCAAGCCCCAGCCGATGTCGTCATGGCAGCGCAAATAATTCACGAACCAGCAGTTTTCGGGCAGCGAGTTGAGCTTGTCGATCTGGTTCTTGAGCAGACGCACGTCGCGGCTGGCGAGCGCGCTCCACAGGTTGACCATGATGGAGACGTTGTACAGCATGTGGCACTCGGGGGCCTCGGGCGTACCGAAGTAGGCGGCGAGCTCCTTGGGGGCCATGACCACCTCGCCCTTAAGCACCACGGCCGGGCAGACGCATTCCAAAATGATGCGCAGCATGCGCACGATGGTGTGGACCTGCGGCAGGTTGCGGCAATTGGTGCCAAGCTGCTTCCAGATGTACGGCACGGCGTCGATGCGGAACACCTCGACACCGAGGTTGGCCAGGCGCATCACGCTGCCCATCATGGCTACGAGCACCTTCGGGTTGCGGTAGTTGAGGTCCCACTGGAACGGGTAGAACTGGGTCATCACCCACTTGTTCATCTTCTCATTCCAAGTGAAGTTGCCGGGCGCGGTGTTCGGGAAGACCTGCGGCACATCCCGGTCGTAGCGGTCGGGGATGGTGCGGTCCGGGTAGCAGAAGTAATAGTCCTGATACTCGGGATCGCCGGCTTCGGCTGCCTTGGCCCAGCGGTGGGTGGAGGCGGTGTGGTTCATCACGAAGTCGATGCACAGACTGATGCCGGCGCGGCGCAGCTTCTTGGCCAGCGCGGCGAGGTCTTCGTTGGTGCCGAGCTTCGGGTCCACGGTGTCGAAGTCCTGGACCGCATAGCCACCGTCGTTGTTCGGGTGCGGCATGTCAAGCAGCGGCATCAAGTGCAGGTAGGTGAGCTTCTGCTCCTTCAAGTACGGAATCTTGTCGGCAAGTTTCTTGAGGTCGCCGGCGAACAGGTCGGTGTACATGGTCATGCCGAACATATCGCCGCGCTTGTACCAGCCCGGGTCCTGCTCGCGGGTTTTGTCGAGACGCTTCAAATCGGCGGGACGGTCAGCGTAGGCTGCGGCCATGCTTGCGACGAGTGCGTCGAAGGCGTCGTGATCGTTATATAGGCTCATGAAGAGCTGTTCGAGTTCGTCTTGATGAGCAGCAAGGCGAGCGTTGAACACGGCGCTCGAAGCGGGACGCTTGGCGGTTGCGGACTTGGTCGCCGCTGCCTTGGAGGTACGGGCCGAACGGACGGCAGTCGTCGCCTTAGTCGCTGTGGTTCTGGCCGTACGAGACGTCGTGCGCTTGGTTGCGGTTGTCTTGGTTGCCGTGGAAGTCGTAGCGGTTTTGGCCGCTCGGGTTGATGCTGTCTTGGCAGCCTTCTTCGCCACCTCGGTCTTCTCGACCGATTCCACTGCCTGTGCCGACTGGTTGCTTTGAGCCACCGGAAACTCCTTTGTCTCTATCCGTTGCCCGCGTCAATCGTTTGACGCTTTGTATTACAAAACATCAAACCGGTTCGACAATCGCAACCCAAGACTCGCCGAGCCACCGGCGCTATTCCACAGAAATCGTCACCACCGCGGAGGCAATCGGACCATCGTGGCTCAGGGAAATATGGATATGCGGCATCGACCCCGCACCGAAAGCCGAGCGCTGCGCCGAACGCGCATTCCGCCGCTCCTGCATCACTGCATAAGGCCCGTTATCGGAAGCAGGGGAATAAGCAGAGGAATAGCGAGCGCCTGCAGCCGAATTCGCGTAATCAGTTTGGAAGACTGACGCCGTCCCCTTACCCAGAGACACATGCGGCACACCACGGGAATCATCCAAGATCTCGATTTCAGGCCACGGGAAATTATCAAGCGTGAACGGATAGGGGGCATCGCCAAGATAATCGCACCACGCTTTGAGGAACGCCTCCTTGCCTGCCCACTTGGCGGACAGATGCACGGCCTCGTCATCGTTCTTCAGCCGTGCACGATCCGCCGCCTGACGTACCTCACGAACGGAAAACAGCGAGCGCATGCGCGAGCCGGGTTCAGACAGCTGCTCGGCGAATGCGGCGACGTCAACCACGTCATGACCTAAACCAAATGTGCCCATAGCACCTATTATCAGCCATTCAACACGTTGACAACACATCCAGAATAACGAGGTTCACACGGAACGCGGCATCCACAAACGGAAACCCTCGGCCGCTCCGCAAGCCGAATCCTGAAAGTCAACACCAAGTCAAACTGTTGACTAACGGTGGACACGGCGTAAAATGTCGATATTCCGCCCGACACTCCAATACGTAAATCGATTGACGTCAAACGTTTGACTTTTTAACGCGGTTAACACAATGATCCAATGAAGGATAACTTCACAACAACCAACCACAACCAGCCAATGAAGCCAGCAAGGAGGTAGAACCGTGGTCACGATGAAGCAAATCGCCAACCGCGCCGGCGTTTCCATCTCCACCGTCTCTCTGGTGCTCAACAACCGCGATATCGGCCGCGTCAGCCCCGATGTCGCCGAGCGAGTCCGCGACATCGCCGCCGAACTCGGTTACCTGACCAACCGTCTGGCCAGCGGGCTGCGCACCAGCAGTACCCGCACCATCGGATTCCTCAGCGACGAAGTGGCCACCACGCCGTTTGCCGGCCGCATGATTGAGGGCGCGCAAGACGTCGCCCGCATGCCCGCGTTCTTCGACAAGCACCCGGATGTCGACGGCTTCTTCTGCTTCAACGACACCCGCGCTTGGGCCATCTACACCGAGGCCACCCGTCGCGGGCTGATTATCGGCAAAGATATCGCGGTGGTTGGCGTCGACAACCACCAGGTTGTGGCCGAAGCGCTGGATCCGCCGCTTTCCACTGTGGAACTGCCGCATTACGAGATGGGCTACTGGGCAGTCGGTAAGCTGGTCTCGCTCATCGAAGGCGAGGCACCCGATCCCTTTCCTCGTGCCGGATACCCGGTCGAGAAGGTTCAGCCGCCGCCACTGAGCGAGCAGTCACCCCAGCTTGAATGCCAGCTGCGCATCAAGCAATCCTGGGTCCGGCCCCGCTCCCAGCGATAGCCTGCCCAAAAATCACGCATCTATCCTACTTGACCCGGTTTCGACTGTATATCGAAGGCGCTATTGCTGTTTTCGTGGGTGGTGGTTCGTTGTTGAACCGTTGCGGGAGTAAGAGACGACGAACCGACATCCACGAAAACAGCAATAGCGTCAAAAAACAATAGGGTCGGGAAGAACACCGTAAATGACGTTCTTCCCGACCCTAATCGCGAGACACTCCCCTCAGCCGGCATTCACCGACCGGGGGGAGCCAGAGAATATCAGGCCTCGTAGTAGCCGTCGGCACCGAGGCGGGCGTCCGGGTTGAGGAGCATCGCCTTTTCGACCTCGTGGTGGTCGTAGCCACGGTGATCCTCGCGGAAGCGACGGTTGTCGATCGGCTCGTAGAGCGCGGCGCGACCCATCATGCCTTCCTCAAGGTGACGCTGGCCGGCAGCCAGGCGGGCGTTGGCACGCTCACGCCAAGCTTCCAGTGCGGCCTCACCATCGGCCTTGGCCACGGCCGCCTCGAAGGCACCCGGATGGACCAGAGCCACGAAGCCGGAAACATGTCCGAAGCCGAGCGAGGTGGCCAGACCGGCCTTGACCGGGCGACCAGCGGTCTCGCGACCGAACTCGTCCTCACCACCGCCGATGCGCAGGGGCTTCCTAACCCAGACCATGTGGTCGTCGCGCTGGAGCTTCGGATCCACGCAGTCGAGCGCCGCGTTCGCCGGAATCACGCCGGACTTGAACAGCTGCGTCAGACCGTTGACCTGGAAGATGCAGGCACCACCCTTGGCGTGGCCGGTAAGCGTCTTCTGCGAGATCACGAACAGCGGGTTGCCGTCGGTGCGGCCGATGGCGTGGGCCAGCGTGTTGTGCAGCTCGGATTCGTTCGGGTCGTTGGCGTTGGTGGACGTGTCGTGCTTGGAGACCACGGCGATGTCGTCGGCTGAGACGCCGAGCTTAGCCAGGTCGTGCACGAGCTTGGAGTCCTTGCCGCCGAGGCCGGCAGCCAGGGCACCGAGGCCCGGAGCCGGGATCGAGGTGTGAGCGCCATCCGCGTAGGAGTGGATGAAGCCGACCACGGCCGCAACCGGCAGGCCGAGCTTTTCGGCGATGTCACCGCGGGTCACGAGGATCGTGCCGCCGCCCTGGGATTCCAGGAAGCCGCCACGGCGACGATCGTTCGCGCGGCTGAAGAAGCGCGCGTCGATACCCTTGCCATACATTTCCTCCGAGTTGGCGGTGGCGTTCATGTTGCCGAAACCGATCACGGATTCCACGCCGATGTCGTCGATCGCACCGGTGACCACGAAGTCGGCCTTGCCGAGGGCGATCTTGTCGACGCCCTCTTCAAGGGAGACGGCTGCGGTGGCGCAGGCGGAGACCGGCTGAATCATGTTGCCGTAGCCGCCGATGTAGGACTGCATCACGTGAGCCGCGACCACGTTCGGCAGGGCTTCCTGCAGGATGTCGGTCGGGATCTCGTGGTTGAGGAAGCGGTCGAGGTACAGCTTGCGCATCGACATCATGCCACCGAAGCCGGTGCCCTGGGTCGAAGCCACCAGCGAGGGGTGGATGGACTCGAGGATTTCGGCCGGGGTGAAGCCGGCGCCCAGGTAGGCGTCCACAGTGGTGACGATGTTCCACAGGGCGATCTTGTCGACGTCGCCGACCATCGAGGCGGGAATGCCCCATCGGGTCGGGTCGAAGCCCTTCGGGAACTGGCCGCCGACTGTGCGGGTCATGGTGGCGCGGCGCGGCACGCGGATCATCGAGCCGGCGTGGCGGGTCACGTTCCATTCGCCGGATTCCTCATCCGGGGCGATGGTGGTGTGAGCCTCGTCCAACTTGACGTATTCGGCGGCGACTTCGCGGGTGGGCACAGAGAAGGTGACGTCGTGGTCGAGGAAGACCTCGGCTTCCTCTTCGTCAGCACCGTCCTTGTAGTCGTTGCCCATGCCTTCCTCGAACGGGCGGATGCCGGAGCGGGCCACGACCTCGTCGTGGTAGCGCTCGGCGATGTCCTCTTCGGGCACGAGGTTGCCGTCGGTGTCGTACCAGCCGGGCTTCGGGCTGTCGGCCCAAGTCAGCAGGCCCATGTTCCACGCGAGTTCGAGCACTGCGCCGGCGCTGAGGTCGACGGTGCCGTCCGAGTGGATGCCGAGCTCGGCCTGGGCGCGCGTACGACCGGAGCCCCACGGGCCCAGCTCACCGACGGAAACGATGACGATTTCGTCTTCCGGCTTGGCAGTGACGTTGGTCCAATCGTTCAAGTCGACCGGAGCCTGCTTGGTGACGATCGGTGTGGGCAGCGCCTTGATTTGCTGCCCACGCGAGGAGTCGGACAGTCCAGTGGACTTTCCGGCGACGGAGCCATCCGTTTCCTGAGACGAGGCCGCAGCAGCTTCCTTCTCGGCGTCGGCCATGGCCTCCGCACGCAGGGCCTTGATGTCGATGGGCTCGGAGCCGAGGCCACCGGTCAGGTCCACATCGAGCGGGGCCTTGAGGGCCTGCTCGCGCGATTCGGCAGTGCACAGGTCGAGCAGCTTGGCCGCAATCTGTGCGGTGGAGTAGGTGCGGATGCCGTGACGCTCAACGACGGCGACCAGCGGGTCGTTACCGACCATCAGGCCGGTGCCACGCACCCAGCCGATCTTCGGGTGAGCGAAGGTGACGCGGCTCGACCACACCTTTTCAGCGCGGGCACGGTTGACGATGGCGTCAAAGGCGCTCTTGACTTCGCCGTAGGCACCGTCGCCGCCGAATACGCCGCGGTTCGGGGAACCGGGCAGCACCACGTGGAGCTTGTGCTGCACGTTGGTGTCGGCACCGATGTGGCTGAAGCCGGCGATGGCGCGTTCCACGCCCCACAGCATCAGTCGGGCCTGCGATTCGAACAGGTCGCCGGAGTCGGCGAGCGTGCCATGGACCGGCGGAGCGGCGAACGGGAAGAACAGAGTCGGCTCCCACGCGGGCTTCAGAATCGTGGTGGTAGCACCGGAGGTCTTCTTCTGCTCGTGGCCCACCCAGTCGACCAGTGCGTCGACGTCGCGGTAGCTGGAGAGGTTGGCCGGAACCAGCCACAGCTTGGCGTTGCCGGTAGCGTGCTCGCGGTAGGCCTGCTTAGCCCAAGCCTTAATGGACGGCTTGAAGCTGTGCGAGGTGGCCACCACAGTGGCACCGCCTGCGAGCAGGCCTTCGACCACCTGAGCGGCAATCGAGTTCGGGCTCACGCCGGTGACGATGGCGATATCATTCGCGTAACGGGAGGCGTTCTTGTTGGACGCAACCTGTTCGAGGGCCTCGGAGCCGGCCTTCTGGAAGGCGGCCTTGAGTTCTTCGCTCTCCGACTCGTTGGCGAACCACTGGGCTTCGGCGGCGATGGTCTTGCCAAGGCCGATGAAGCTGCCGTTCAAGGCGGCGGGATCGTTGTCGTAGTAGGCGCGGGCGAGGTCTTCACGGGCGGAGGCCCACCGATCATCGAAGAGGATGGCCTTGTTGGCGTCGAAGCGCGGAGCGACCTGCTTAGGCCAGTCGGAGCCAAGTTCGGCTTCAACCGCGGCCACGACGGCGGCGTTCTCGTCCTCGGATTCTTCCGGAGCCGGAGCGGCCACGCCGAGCTCGTTCAGCACGAAGCGGGCGGTGGCGGCGAGCACGCCGTTGGAACCGGTGACCTTCTCGGCGAAGGCGTCGAGCGCGGCGGAATCGACCACAGCGCCACCAGCGGCACCACCGGCGGACGGCAGGGCCACGGCAACACCCTTGAGCTGGGCGACGACCTCAACGGCCGCATCAATCAGCTTGTCGGCTTCCGGCTTGTTCTGCACGGCGGCGGTGGGCAGCTTGGCCAGGTCGCCGCCACGGGAGCTGGCACCCTCGCGAGTGTCGAGCAGCAGTGCGGCGAGCACGCTGGCCACCCAACCTTCACCGAGCTGCCATACGTTGGTCACGCGGTCGCGGATGTACTGCTGCTTGACGCCGGCGGCACCGAACAGCGAGCGCAGGCGGTCGCGCAGCGCCTCGGAGAGCACGGCACCGAACGGCTTGTAGTTCGGGGCGGCCTTGTTGACGATTTGGGCGAGCTTGTCGAGCGTCGCTTCAGCAGCACCGTCCACGCTGGCGACTCCCAGCTCGGAGCTGATGTCCATGAGCAGCTGGTTGCGGCGAGAAGAGACACCGTTGGTCAGGGTGTCAGTGGTGTCGTTGCTGCCGATCTGGTCGATGCGCACCTTGGCGGAGTAGGCCATGAGCACGCCGATGGCATCGGAAGCCTTGAAGGGCAGGTCGGCGACGGCGGCACCGGACGGTGCGCCGGCCGCGGCCTGCCCTGATTGCAGGCCGCGCGAGGAGTCGGACAGTCCAGTGGACTGTCCGGCGACGGAGCCATCCGTTGTCTGAGCAGCCTCAGTCACGGCATTTGCCGGAGCGGCACCGGAACCGAGCTTGGCGACGGCGGAACCACCGGCAGGAGCGGTTTCGACCGGGGCCGAGGCCGCAGCCTCTTCCGGCTCATCGTCGGGAACCAGCGAATCGGTGTCGGTCATGTAGACGCGGCCTTCATCGCGGCCGACGTTGTAGACGACCGTATCGTTGCCGGCGAACTCGGGTAGACGCAGGGTCTTGGCACCGAGGTTGGCCAGGGTCGGGGCGTTGCCGAGGCCGACTTCGACGTATTCCTCCACGCCGAGGCCGCCCTGTTCGCGCTGACCGAAGAGCAGCGCCTGGGTTTCAATCCAACGCACCGGGGAGGCGAACTGCCAGGAGAGCAGTTCGGTCAAGAGCAGACGGCCGAGCTTCTGGTCGTCATCGGCGTAGGAATCCCACACGGCCGGGTCGTCGAGCACGGCCTTGATACGCTCGGACGGCACGACTTCGAGGATCTTGGCGGCGAATTCCTTGGTCATCTCGAACGGGGTGGCCACCAGGTTCGGGATGTAGCGGTCCACCAGACGGCCACGGTAGTCGATGTAAGCGGGAAGCAGCGCGTCGAGCTTGTCGCGGAATTCCGGCACGCCCTTGCGCAGCAGTGTGGAGTGGAACGGCACATCGATGCCGGGCACCAGCATGAACGCGGGCTTGCCACCGAATGCGGCCACGCGGCGGGCGGAATCGGCCTTCAGAGCCTTGAGTCCGGCGATCGTACCGGCGATGGCGTACTGCTGGCCGGCGAGGTTGTAGTTCACGATCTCCAGGAATTCGCCGGACGCCTTGGCCACGGATTCCACGTATTCCTTGACGTGCGCGTCGTCCACACCGAACTGGTTCGGGCGCAGGGCACCCATGCGGTAGTTGGAGCGACCCTGTGCGTCACGCTCGATGAGGTGGTGCATGGTGGAACCACGGTGGAACACGAGCTCCAGCACGGTTTCCAGCGGAATCACGTCGGCGAACGCGGACAGCGCGTTGTATTCGCCGAGCGAGTGGCCGGCGAAGTAGGCGGGCCAGATGTCGGCGCCGGCTTCGCGCAGACGAGCGGTCTGGGCGAAGGCCACGGTGGCGAGCGCCACCTGCGTGAACTGCGTCAGGTTGAGCAGGCCTTCGGGGTGGCGATAGGTCACGCCGTTGGCGGTGAGCTCCTTCGGGTTATCGCGCACGAGGCCCAGGATCGAGAAGCCGAGCTTGGAGCGGGTGAGCTTGTCGGCGCGCTCCCACACGTCGCGGGCGGCGGCGGACTTGGCACGCTCGTCCAGAACCATGCCCTGCTTCTGGATGCCCTGGCCGGGGTAGACGAAGGCGGCGCGCGGCGCGCGGACCAGTGCGGTGCCGCGGGAGACGAGCTGGCCGTCGATACGGCAGGTGACTTCGAGGGTCATGCCGCCGTGGCGCACCTTGCCGACGCGCTCGACGGAGATTTCGACGGTGTCGTCAAGCTGAACCATGCCGTACATGTTGTAGGTCCAGCCGGCAATCTCGTAGTGGGCACCCTTCTCGTCCAGCGCCTGCACGGCGTGCTGGGCGGTGGCGGACAGCCACATGCCGTGCACAAGCGGAGCGGCCAAACCGGAGATGCGAGCGCCACGAGTGGAGGTGTGGATCGGGTTGAAGTCGCCGGAAGTGCGGGCGAAGGCGGTCATGTCGTGTGGGGCGACGACCTTCACGCGGCGCAGCAGACGGCGCGGCGTGGGCGCGATCTCCTCGTGCTCGGCGTCGCCGAACTCGGGGGCGTCTGCCGGCAAAGCATCGGAGTAGACGCGGCCGCGAATCGCGAAACGCTCGGTTTCGCGGGCAAGCAGCGTGCCGTCGGCAGCGGTGTGGGTCACGTGGATGGTGACCACGCGGCCGGAGGCGGACTCGAAGTAATCCTCAGCCCAAGACTTCAGGGTGATGGTTTCACCGGTGTGCTTAAGCAGGTCCTCCTCGTTCACCTCAAGTTCGATGAGGTGGTCGAGGTGAACGGCGTTGAGCAGGCCTTCAATCACCGGGTAGCCCTTGACGTACACGGAGCCGAGCGCCGTGTAAATCGCCGGCCAGGCCGGGCCGACCAGCGCATCGGGAGCGATGCGGCTGGGCTGCAGGGTCGTCGGCAGAGCGGCGCCGGTGGCCGCTTCGTGGTCGAAGCCGAGGTTGGCGGAGAGGGTGTAGGCGGCGGTGGCGGTAGCAAACGGACGCTCGTCAGAGGTCTTGCCGTCAAGCTGCGGCATCTCGGTGAGCTTGTCGCCGGTGATGGCGGTGTTGCCGATGCCTGCGGTGGCGGCGAGCATCGCGTAGACGTCCGGAATCAGGCGTTCGCGGTCCACGACCGGCACACGGCCGGGCTCGGCGCCTTCCACGATGAGCGGGATGACGATATCGCGCACGGCGTGCTTGGAGGTGCCGCCGTCCGGGTCGTTGTCCCAGTAGGTGTCGAGGTGGATGTCCAGATCGTACTTGCCGGCCGCGGCGTCAAACGCGCGGATCTCGTAGTACTGGTCGCCCAGGGCGGTGCCGTAGGCCGGGTTGTCGGTGATGTGGCCGACCCAGGAGATGTTCGGGGACTTGCGGATGAAGTCTTCGGCGCTGGTGGCCTCGCCAAGTGCGGCGAAATCGTCGTTCTCAGCGGCATCGGCGGCCTGCTGTTCGTCCTGCACGCGCTTGATGGCGGCGGTTTCGAAGCGGCCGAGGATGTCGGCGATCGGCTCGTCGATGGTGGTGATGCCGGCAACGGAGATCGGGCCGGGGATGGCACGCACGGAATCGGCGGAGTAGCGCTGGTCTTCGGACTGCCAGAGCTGGTCCTGCCCCCACCAACGCAGCAGGTCGTTGTCGATGACGGGCACGAACGGCATGGGCTTGGGGTATTCGCGCACGAGCACCGGGAACCAAGCCACGTCGGTCGGGACCACCTTGAGTTCGGCGGTCTGCGGGTAGGCCAGTGCGAGCTTTTCGAGCGCGGGGGCCGGGTCGGCGAGAATGTCGTCGTGGGTCAGCAGGCCAGCGGCAGCTGCCTCTTCAGCAGAAACGCCATCAGCGGCGAACAACTTGGAGGTGAATTCGCCGGAGTCCGTGTCGTTCACACGGGCTTCGATGCGCTGCAGCAGGTGCTGGAAGCGGTCGGCGTAAGTCGGGTCGACCCACGGGAAGGCGAGTTCGGCGAAGCGCTGCGCCCACTCAAGGTAGGTCATGGAGGCCAGGTCGCCGAAGTAAGGCTTGGCGGTCTTGTTCAGGGCTTCGATGATTTCCTTGCGGCGGGAGTCGAGCTCTTCGGGGTGCTTCATGACGCGCACGAGCAGACGGCCGCATTCGGCGGAGTCGTTCTCGAGCTCGTAAATGTCGGCGTGCAGGTGGCTCAGGCCGGAGGACATGCCACCGACGGACTTGCCGGACGGCACCCAGTGGGCGGCCTGCGGGGCGAACACGTCGTCGGACTTGGCGTCGGCCGGAATACCGGGCGTCTTGACGAGCAGCTGCTTGACTTCGGGGCTGGTGTGAGCCTCCTTGGCGGTCATCGCGGCGGTACCGATAAGCACGCCGTCGACCGGCATGTCGGGCAGGCCGTAGGCGTGGGCCCACTGGCCGGAAATGTAGTCGGCCGCGCGTTCGGGAGTGCCGATGCCGCCGCCGGCGACCAGCACGAGGTTGTCACAGGCGCGCACTTCGGCGTAGGTGGCGGCAAGCAGGTCATCCAGCGCTTCCCAGCTGTGGTGGCCGCCGGCTTCACCGCCCTCGACCTGAACCATGATGGTGGTGGGGGCCACGGCCTTGGCGATGCGCACGACCTGACGAATCTGGTCCACGGTGCCGGGCTTGAAGCTCACGTACGGCAGGCCGTCCGCCTGCAGCGACTTGATCAGGGCCACGGCTTCGTCCAGCTCGGGGATGCCGGCGGAGACGACCACGCCGTCGATCGGCGCGCCGGATGCGCGCTTCTTGGGCACGATGCGGGAGGAGCCGAACTGCAGGTTCCACAGGTAACGGTCCATGAACATCGCGTTGAATTCGACCGTGCGGCCTTCCTCCAGCTCGTCTTCGAGGGTGGCGATGTGGCGGTCGAACACTTCGGCGGTCACCTGGCCGCCGCCGGCGAGCTCGGCCCAGTAGCCGGCGTTGGCCGCGGCGGCCACGATTTCCGGTTCCACGGTGGTGGGGGTCATGCCGGGCAACAGTACCGGCGGCTTGCCGGTGAGCTTGGAGAACTTGGTGACCAGCTTGGCGCCGGCCGGGGTGTTGATGACGCGCGGGGCGAATGCCTTCCAGTTCTGGGTGCGCTCAGGCTCGCTTTCCAGCGTGGAGAGCGTGGAGCGCTCGGCCAGCGTGGTGGCTTCGACCACGCCGATGCCGGTGCCTTGCACCACATTGCCGATCAGCTTGCCGAGCGTGTTGCCGGGGCCGAGGTCCACGATCCACAGCTTGGACGGGTCGGCGGCGTCGAACAGCGCCTTGACGCGGGCGTTCCAGTCCACATGGTTCAGAAGCACTTCCTCGGCAAGCGCACGGGTGCGCTTCTGGTCGAAGCCGCAGGCGCCGGCCCAGGCCACGGTCTGCTCGACGGCGTCGGCCATGAGCGGCGAGTGGAAGGGCAGGGTGACCTCAAGGTATTCGAGGGTCGGGTTGAACACGGTGCCGCCGTGGAGCTTCTGCTCGCGCAGCTTGGCCTGATGCTGGTGTTCGCGCTCGGCTTCGAGGGCGAAGGCAGACAGGTCCTCCGGGTAGCCGGAAAGCACGTGGTGGTTGTCGGAGTTGGTGACGGCGATGGAGATCGGGCCGCGAGCGTTGTTGACGCGGGCCACCAGAGCCTCAACCTGTTCGCGGGTGGCGCCCTTGACGGAGAGCATCGGACTGGCTTCGCCATACTTGGGGTTCAGGCCCAGTTCGCGCACGCGGCGAGTGCCGGCTGCACCGATCAGGGCGGCGACGGCCAGAATCTCGTCAAGGGTCTTGCCGGCGGCCTCGATGGAGCCGGCGGCCTCGATGGCGCGGGCCATGTGCACGGCGAGCACGCCCTGGGAGTGGCCGAGCACGGCGAGCGGCTTGGCCTGGGCCACGCTGTAGCCGAGGTGTTCGAGGTCGAGCAGGGCGCCGAGCTGGGTCAGTGCCACGCCTTCCACGGACGCGGTGGCGTCGGCTGCGGCGCCGAGGCGGGCCGGGTTCGGAGTGAAGCCGAACAGGTCGACCGGACGGCCGGTGGTGGTCAGCAGGTCGGCGGCGACCGGGGTGAGCAGTCGGTTGGATGCGGCGATGTGGCCGCGCAGGGCCTCGTCAAGGCTGGGATCGGTGGTCTGGTCTGCCAGGGCTACCGGCCACGGGGTGGACTGGCCGGCGAAGGCGAGCGCATGGGGCTCGGTGGCTAGGCGATTGAGGAAGAAGGTGGTCATTGCTTTCCTTACTTGTGTTTGGTTGACGTCTTCAAAAATCAGAGGGGCTGGTTGCCGTGGTGTTTGGTGGTGCGCTTGACGCGCCGCTTGGTGGCGAGCGTGGCCAGCGATTCGACAATCACCTCACGGGTCTGTTCGGGGTCGATCATGCCGTCGATCTGCCCGATTTCCAGTGACAGGTTCGCGTTGACGGTGCTGGTCTCGTACTCCTTGATGTACTTGGCCCGCAGCGCATCGACGTCCTGTCCGGAGGCCTTGGCCTTGGCCAGGTCGTGGCGGTGGATGATGTTCACCGCGCCGGCCGCGCCGAGCACCGCGATCTGGGAGGAGGGCCACGCGAAGTTCAGGTCCGCGCCGATGGCCTTGGATCCCATCACGATGTACGCGCCGCCGAACGCCTTGCGCAACACCACGGTCACCATCGGTACCTGTGCGTTGGCGTAGGCGTAGATCACCTTGGCGCCGCGGCGGATGATGCCGGCGTGTTCCTGGTCGGAGCCGGGCTTGTAGCCGGGCACATCCACGAGGGTGACCACGGGCAGGTTGAACGCGTCGCACAGGCGTACGAATCGGGCGACTTTCTCGGACGAGTCGACGTCCAGGATGCCGGCGAGCACGTTCGGCTGGTTCGCCACGATGCCGACCGGCTTGCCGTCGATGCAGGCGAAGCCGACGAGCGCGGAGGCGCCGAACAGTTCCTGCACCTGCACGAATTCGCCGTAATCGACGATGCAACGAATCACTTCGAGCATGTCGTAGGGCTGACGTTCGTTGGTGGGCACGATGGTGGCAAGTCGCTTGGCGGTCTCGCGTTCGGCGCGGGTGACGGCGTAGGCGTAGACCGGCGGCTTGCTTTCGCTGTTGGACGGCAGGTAGGCGAGCACGGTGCGCGCATAGTCGATGGCGTCGGATTCGTCCTCGCCGAGGTAGTGGGCCACGCCGGACACCCGGTTGTGCACTTCGCCGCCGCCGAGGTCGGCCATGGAGATGGTCTCGCCGGTCGAGGCCTTGACCACGTCCGGTCCGGTGACGAACATGTTCGAGTTCTCACGGGTCATGATGATGAGGTCCGTCAGGGCCGGGCAGTAGACGGCACCGCCGGCGCAGGGGCCGAGAATCAGGCTCAGTTGGGGCACGAAGCCGCTGGCCTCGCAAGTCTTGCGGAAGATGCGACCGTACTGGGTCAGGGCGGCCACGCCCTCCTGGATGCGGGCGCCGCCGGAGTCCACGATGGCCACGATCGGCACTTTGAGGTCGATGGCCATGTCCATCAGTCGGCAGATCTTCTCGCCTTCGGCGGTGCCGAGGGTGCCGCCCTTGACGGAGAAGTCCTGGGCGTAGACGGCCACTTTGCGGCCGTAGACCTGGCCGAAGCCGGTGATGACGGCCGCACCGGCGTTGCCGCCGGCGATATTGCCGCCCTGGAAGCGGCCGATCTCCTCGAACGTGCCGGTGTCGAAGAGCAGGTCGAGGCGTTCGCGCGCGGTTTTCTTGCCTTTGGCGTGCTGCTTGTCGCGGGCGCGCTCTTCGGCGGCGCGGGCCAGTTCGGCGGCCTTGACCACAGCGGTGCGCAGCGGCTGGTGGGCCGAAGGCTGTGCGGCGTTGGCGGCCGAGGCCGCAGCCGCGGCCTTCACGGCCTGCGAATCCATGATGTCAGTCATTGCCACCCTCCTTCTTGGCGTCGGTGGCCTTATCGGCTCCTTCTGACGAGGGAGCTGTCGACGCAGCCGCCTGAGGGAGAGATCCCGGCGCAGCCGCAGCAGCCTTGGCCTTGCCGGCGTTCACGTCCAGCGTGACCAGCGTGTCGCCGGCCTCCACGCCGTCGGCCGGGCCAACGAAAATCTTCTTCACTTCGCCGGCGGCTGGCGCGTACACGTAGTTCTCCATCTTCATGGATTCGAGCACCACCAGAAGGTCGCCCTTGGCCACTTGCTGGCCTTCGGACACGTTGATGCGCGTGACCACGGCCTGCATCGGGGAGGCGATGACGCCGGATTTGGCGCCGTCGTTGGCCGCAGCGGCACTGGAGGCCACGTTGTGCAGTCCCGCACCGCGCAACGGCTGGGTGGGTCGCTTGGCACCGCGGGCGCGGGCCGAGCCGGTGATGTTCTCCACGATGTCGAGTGGCACGGTGAGCTTGACGCGGCGGTTGTTCATCTCGATGACGAACGTCTCCGACTTGGACTTGTCGGGCGCGGCCGGGGCAGCGGCACCCGGGGCGGCGGCCAAGGAGGCCGGCTGGCCGGAGGCGGCGGAAGCCGGTGTGCGGTTCAGGTACGTGCGCTCCAGCCACTTGGTGGACACAGCGAACGGGTGGCCATGCTCGGCGGTGAAGTCGTCGTTGCGGAAGATTTCCTTGAACAGCGGAATCGGCGTGGGCACGCCTTCGATCACAAGCTCATCGAGCACGCGGCGCACACGGGCCACGGCGTCGAGACGGTTCTGGGCGGTGACGATGACCTTGCCCATCATCGAATCGAACTTCGGGGAGATGGTGTCGCCCTGTTCCACACCGGTATCGATGCGCACGCCGGGGCCGGCCGGCCACTGGATCTTCTCCAAGGTGCCGGAGCCGGGGGTCAGGTTGGTGGCCGGGTCTTCGCTGGTGATGCGCAGTTCGAAGCTGTGGCCGCGCAGTTCGGGGGCGCGGGTGAGCTCGCCACCGGCGGCGATATTGAGCTGTTCGCGCACCAGGTCGAGGCCGCTGACCTCTTCGGAGACGGTGTGCTCCACCTGCAAGCGCGGGTTGACTTCCAGGAAGTACACCTTGCCGTTCGGGGTCACCATGAATTCGCAGGTGCCCAGGCCCACGTAGCCGACCGTGGTGAACAGGCGGCGGGAGTATTCCTCGAGCGTGCTGATGATTTCCTCGGACAGGAAGGGCGCGGGTGCCTCTTCCACGAGTTTCTGGTTGCGGCGCTGCAGCGAGCAGTCACGGGTGGAGTACACGGTGAAGTTGCCGTGCGAGTCGCGCCCGGACTGGGTCTCGACGTGGCGTGCCTTGTCCACGAACTTCTCGATGAAGTATTCCTTCAGATCGCCGCCTTGCAGCGCGTCGTGGTTCATGTAGAAGCGGCGCAGCTCCTCGTCGTCATGCACCACGGTGATGCCGTGGCCGCCACCGCCATCAGTGCGCTTCATCATGATCGGGTAGCCGTGGGTGTGTGCGAAGTCGAGCAGCGTGCGCACGTCGGTCACCGGTTCGGACAGGCCGGGCACTGGCGGCACTTTGGCGCGTAGGGCCACGCGGCGGGCGGTAATCTTGTCGCCCAAATCCACCAGCGCGGTGTGGTGCGGGCCCACCCAGATGGCACCGGCATCCTCGACCTTCTGCGCGAAGCTCGGCACTTCGGAAAGGAATCCGTAGCCGGGGTGCACGGCATTCGCACCGGTCTTGTGCAGGATGTCAATCAGCAGATCCTCGTTGAGGTACGTGTCCTTGTAGGTGTCGCCGGAGAGCAGGTATGCCTCGTCGGCCATGTCCACATAGCGGCTATTGCGGTCCTGTTCGGAGTAGACGGCCACGGTGGAGATACCCATCTCCTTGGCCGTGCGCACCACGCGAAGCGCAATCTCGCCTCGGTTCGCAATCAGCAGTTTTTTGACGATAGAAGCCATAGTGTCAAATTGTGCTCTCTATATAGAGGAGAGGGCAAGCTGCGTTCACACAAAAGCTTTCACGCCCTTTTGTAGGCTACGAACAAACGCGCGCGTAGGTTCCGGCAACGTAACCGTTGGCGCCTGCTATCAAAAACGTTGCAAATCCGCCGATTGCACATCCTTGCGCGCCGGCTCAAGAAGTTGACGTTACGGTTGTGTTCGTCAACTTATGACAAATCGAAATCGACAATTTTGTAAATTGGTACGAAACCGCACGAAATCGAACACCTCTACGATGGCAACCGTAAGTTCGGGGGAAGGCTCATCTGCGGGCGAACGGAAGGTGACCGGACCGGCATCGGTCCATCGCCGCACGATTCGCCCGCACAGGGTCGGATTCATTTGGGACCGTCCACCATATGGACGGTTCGGACTGTCGGGGATACCGCACGACCCGCCGGAACCTCCCCTCATCCATCGCATACCGCCCGCCGTTCACGGCGATATCACGCAACATAGGGGTCATTGATATGCAGACTTCACACACCACCGCATCCGCTGCGGCCACCACATCGCTCGCCCGTCGTATCGTCGCCGCATCCTGGAAGCCGGTGCTGTTCGCCGTGCTGATGTGGCTGTCCGCGGCCGCCGGCGAGATTCCGATTCCGGGCACGCCGGTGCCGATCACGCTGCAAACGTTCGTGGTGATGCTCGCCGGTCTTATGCTGCCGTGGCGTCAGGCCGGCGCCGCCGTCGCCACCTATCTGGCGGCCGGTGCGGTCGGCCTGCCGGTGTTTGCCGGCGGCACCTCCACGCTGGCCCTGGTCGGCCCGAGCGCCGGCTTCCTCTTCGGCTTCCTGCCGGGTGTGGTGGTCATCGCCCTGCTGCGCGGCAAGTCCGACACTTCGTCCTTCGCGGCCGCCGCGCGCACCGCGGGCCGCTACCTGCTGGCCGCGCTGGTCGGCGGCGTCGTGGTGGTGTACGCCTTCGGCTTCGTCATCCAGTCCGCGCTGACCGGTGCGCCGCTCGCCGCCGTGGCCCTGGCCTCCATGGGCTTCGTGGTTGGCGACGCCATCAAGGCCGTGGTGGCCTCTCTGGCCGCCGCCGGCCTGTCCAAGCTCGGTCGCTGACCTGAGCTACTAGCTAGCTACTGGCCGGCTATTACAGCACTCCCACATCGGCGGTGCGGACCGTATGGTCCGTGCCGTCTTGTGTTCTCAGGATCAGTGAGGCGTCTTCGTTGAGGCCGATGGCTTCGCCGGTCAGCGTGGTGCCGTCCGTGAAGTGCGCCTCGACCTGACGGCCGCGCGCCCAGCACACCGCCTTCACCTCCTCGCGCAACGACTCGGCCTGGCCCTTCGGGTCGGCGATGAACTTCACCAACCGCTCGCGGAAGCCCTCGACCTGACGTTCGGCCACCGCATCGCGCATCTCGCCGAACGACGGCAGCCCGGAGACATGCAGCTGCAGCGAGGTCGATTGCGGCGTGGGCAGCCGACAGGCGCCCAAGGCCAGGTTCAGGCCGACGCCGAACACGATGACGACGTCGTCATCGACATCAGCATCAGTACCGGTACCGGACGACGGCGGAATCACCAGTTCCGAGAGCAGCCCGCCCAGCTTGAGCCCGTGGCAGAACACGTCGTTCGGCCATTTGAGTTCCAGCGAGCAGTCCGGCTGGTTCGGCGCGGCACCGTATTCCTCGATCATGCCGTTCAGGGCGTCCAGCGTGACCAGTCCGGCGATCATCTGCAGCCAGCCATTGACGGATTCGTCGGTGGCGATCGCGCGCGGAATGCGCACGGCATAGGACATCGTCGAGCAACGGCCGGGCTGACTGACCCACTTGTGACCATTGCGCCCACGGCCGGCGGTCTGCCGGTCGGCGGCCACCACGGCCACCGCCAGTTCGCCATCCTGGTGGTCGGGCAACGTCAACGACCCGTCGCCAATCATCTGTACGGCCAGCGCGTTGGTCGAATCGGTTTCGTCCACGGCGACCACATGATCTGCGACGGCTGTAGTTCTGGGTAGCTGCGGCGTTGCAGCTTTCAACGCAATCATCATGGGCACTACGTTACCTCGATTTTGGCGCGATATGCCCGCGTTATTCCATGGAAAAGCGCGCAAAATCAACTATTTTCACCCACATAGCCCATGTTAACGTTCACAACTTCGGAAATTCCGCATTCGCCGACCCCACGCATGCACCCGGCCGTCATATTGGCTTGCGAACAATGGCGATGCCCGGCAGACATCGAATATCAACCGTTGACCTGTGCGGCTACCATATATTGTCATGACGTCACCAGCCACCGCGAAGCTTGCCGCCGTATCCAGCCGCCAGTCCCACCCGCATCTTGCGCGCGCGGGCGCTGCCGCGCGCTGGACACTGGCCGTGCTGGCCGGCCTGTGGCTTGCACTGTGCACGGCGGTCGGCCCGCTGTACTGGGACGAGGAGAACGGCACCCTCGCCCATTGGAACTGGGCCAATACCGCAATATTCGTCGTGTCATTCCTGATATATCTCGGAATCATCACGCTGATGGTGCGATTCGCAGCAGGCCAGCGCATACTGCCGAGGGCTATCGGCGAGCGACTACGTCAACATCAGCAGAATAGCGAAACATCACGGCCCGCCGCCGATCAGCAGGCCAGCCAACCAGCCAAGACCCGTCGTACCGTTCGCGCTATCGTCACGTCCACCGTCACTGTTCTGGACCGCTGGATCACACGCGGCACGAACCGGTTCTGGAAGCTTATGCTGGTGTTTTTTGTCGGCTGGCTCTGGGTGCCGACCACTCTGCTGGCCGCATTCGGTGCGGACCTCCGCTCACAGATCCGTGAATTCAGCTGGGCCTGGAACCAGTGGACCGGCCTGAAACAGCCCTATATCGGCTTCTTCTCCTTCGTGCCGATGGACATCTACCCCACTGCGCACTACATGTGGCCGTCCGATCCCACGTATCTGACCGACCAGCACAATGTGGTACTCACTGTGTTCTATGGCGCGATGGTCACGTTTGCGAGGCATCTGACCGGCTCAAACGATGCCGGTATCGTGACGTTGGCTGCCCTGCAGACGCTGTTCGCCGTGTTCTGCTGCGCTGCCGCCGCCAATCGATTCCTGAACCGGCCTTGGATAGGAAAAACGGCAACGGATTCCGCCGCTCCCCCACAGGCCGGAGGATTGGCTCGATTCCTGATTCTGCTGTTCTTTATGGTCTGCCCGCTGGCCGTGTTTTCCACTATCTCCATCACCAAATCGCCGCTGTTCGCGTTCTCGTTCGTCTGGTGGTTCAGCGTCTGGTATGAACTCGTCCAGACCTGGCACCCCGCCGGCACCCGCAAACATCCTCAGACCCCTGCCATCGCCACGCCCGTCCACTTGCCGCGTCACAGTTTCATCGCCTTTATCCTGGCCACGTCGGTAATGCTGATTTCCGCGAAATATGCGTGGTACATCATCGCCCTACAAATCGTGCTGGCTCTGATCGCCGACCGCAAGCGCTGGGCGACTTACGTCGTGGCGCTGCTCATCCCCACCGTACTGATTCACGGCGGCATCTCCTTCGCCATCTCCTCTGGTGCGATCATCGGCGGCGACCCAATCGAAAGCCGCGGCGTACAGCTGCAAATGATCGCCCGCGTGGCTCAGCGCAATCCGGACGGTATTTCAGACGAAGCCAAAAAGAACCTCGCGCCCGTCTTCAATCTCGATCAGATGGCCGACGCTTACTCCCAGCAGGATGCCGACCCGGTGAAATCCTCCGGTATTCAGGCCAAGAAGGTCAGCTACAAGTGGCGCACGGTGACGCCCGAGGATATGACCAATTTCAACAAGGCATGGTTCGAAATCGTCAAGGACAATCCGATCATCGCGCTGGATGCGTTGCTGGCCAAATGCTTCGGATACTTCAATGTGAACGATCAGCCGTACGTATCGATGGATTATTACGTGGCCAGCGATTACGTGCAGAAAAACTCCACATGGATCAAGGATTACAACCATGACTGGCGTGAGCACATCGCCGGCTTCACTCGCGTATGGGGCAGTATTCCCGTGCTCGGCTGGCCTACGCACGGCAATTTCTACGTGGTGATGACATTGCTGATCGGCGCGGCCGAGGTGATTCGCCGACGTTGGCTCACCCTCATGACCCATATTCCGCTGCTACTGCTGATGGGCGTGATGATTACCGCGCCGGCCAATAATTTCGAGCGGCACATGTTGCCGGTTGCGTTTGTATTCGGATTCGTGGTGCTGACGTATTGGCGAGAGTCTTTGGCTGAAAGGCAACGCCAATCAGCGACGCTACACTAGTGACTATGTCAGATTTTCTCGAACTTCTTGCTGCCGACGTTGCCGATTCGTCCGGTGCATCCGGTATGCCGGGTGCGCCCGATTCATCCGATTCGGCCGCACCCGGCATCACCGCGACCAACCGCGTACGCACCGTGCTGTTCGAGTGCCTGTTCAATCATCTGGCCGACGAACGAGTGGAGTCCCTGTTCACCATCCTCGGTTTCGAGCATGACTTCGATTGTTACACCATCGCCGGATACCCTGCCCGGTCCGCCGCACGTACGGCCAAGGAAATCGAGAAAATCGTGGCCGATTTCGGCGGTATGTGTCTGACCGCCAAGCGCCCGATCGGCAACAGCACCGCCGTAGTGGCGTTGATTCGTCCGGTCGGTGCGGCCACGCCGGAAATCATCTGCAATACCATCGCCCCGTCGTTCGCCGCCGATCGGCCAATCGCCTTGGGTCCACAGCGCACCGGTGCCGATGGCGCGATGCGTTCGATTCAGGCCACGCTCTACTGTCTTCAGGCCGCGCCGGCCCTGGCCGCCACCGTGCAGCCATTGCCGCGCCCGTTACGCACCGACGACGCCCTGCCCGAACGTGCGTTGATCGGCGACGCGGACGCCCGTGACGAACTGGTCCGCGTGGTCTACGGAAGCCTGACAGCAGCAGGCCCTGATGATCCGACGCTGCTCACCGTCTCCACATTCCTGAAGTTCGGCGGTTCGCTCGAGACCACGGCCAAGGAGCTCAACGTACATCCCAATACGATCCGCTACCGTTTGAAGCGTGCCGCCGAATCCACCGGCTGGGATGCCACCGACCCGCGCGAGGCGTACGTGCTGATCACCGCCATCGCGTTGGGTCGTGTGGCCGAAGCGTAACGGACCGCAGCGTAGTCGGGCAGAAGCATAACCAGCAGAACCGTAGCCGTCAAAGGCCATAGCTGACCGGACATAACCGTCCAGCCCGACAGCCTAGCGGGCCGAATCAGGCTGCCTGAATTTCGCGTACGCCATCGCGCAGTAACGCGGCCAAGGATTCTTGAGTGGCTAACACTTCGTCCACGAATCCACCGGCGGACAGGCTGGCGATCACGCGACCGGACTCGTTGTCCACAATCGGTACACCGACGGCACCGACACCCAACGTCACATCCTCATCCGACAGTGCATATCCACGTTCGCGAGTCAAGCGAATATCCTCGCGCAACTGTTCCACACTGACCAGCGTGTTCTCGTTATATGCCGGAAACGGCACTCCTGCAAGATAGCGTTCGACATCGGCATCCTCGAAATACGCCAAGGCCACGCGGCCGGCCGCGCCAGCATGCAGAGGCAGCACGCGGCCCGGGCGCAGGATCAGCGAATCGATGGCATGACCTTGCGCGCATTCCACGCATACCAATTCAGTGCCGGAGACCACACTGAGGAATGAGGTCATGCCGGTTTGCGCGGTGATGGCATGCATGACCGCAATCGCAGGCTGCCATTCGGTACGAGACGTGCGAGCGGCATCAGCCAATCGCAGCCAGTCCAGCGATAATGAGTAGTTGCCATCCGTATCCGTTACGGCCCACCCCACATCGACCAGTCCATCCAGCACACGGTATACGGAGGATCGCGGGATATCACAGGCGTCGGCGATATCTGCCGGAGACAGGCCATTCTCCGCCGCCAATGCGTCCATCACACGACTCGCCTTGTCTAAAGCGCGGGTCGGTTCACGTTTGTCTTCCGCCATCGCCGACGTTCCTTCCCCCTGACTTATCCCTGACTCATCGTATTCAACTGCTCAGGCCAAGATAATCACCGCTGTATCCAAGGCCTCGCGACACCTCGCGGCCGACAGTCTGCACCAATTGCACCATGTCTTGAGCCGATGCCGTTGCCGGTTTCCCATCTACCAGACAGGCCAGCTCAGGTTCCAAGGAGCGGGAAAGGCCACTCAGGGCGATTGCCGCCTGAATCTCTCCGGCGTGATTGAATACCGGTACGCTGATAGTCACGGAGCCGGCCATGGTCTGGCCGACATCATAGGTGAAGCCGCATTCACGTATATGACGAGCCTGTCCCATTGCTGTGGTACGCATCGTGGAGAATGTGCCGCCGAGCTCGTTGTTATAGGCATAGTGTTCCAACAGCTGCTCGTAGCGAGCCGGGGGAAGCCAGGCCGTCAGTACATGAGAGGGAGCGCTCATGCTCAGAGGCAAGCTATTGCCCACCAGCTGTGCATAGCTTTGCAATGCCTCACGGGTGCGTGTCTCGATACACACCGTGCGCAATCGCCTCCGAACGAACAGACCCCAGATGCCGAACTGGCCACGATGGGCGCGGAAGGTACGGCGAGCGATCTGCTGAATGTCCAGTCTGCTTTCGATTTGGCCGCCGATCCGTACGCAATCGATGCCAAGCCGATACTCGCCACGATTGATGCCGCGTTCCACCCAACCGACTGCGGCGAGATTATCCAGCAAACGATACGTTGAGCTTACGGGTTCACCAGTACGTTCGCTTATGGTTTTTGCAGTGCTTGGTCCCAGTTCCGCCAATACATCAAGTACTGCCTTGGATTTCACCAATGCATCTACGCTACGGTCATCACGGCTTGGCGCCACCATGCGCGTCACCTCCTGGCCTGTATGTTGATACCTCAGCCATCTTACCGGGTATTCAGCGGGTTGCCGCCCAAAACGCACTGGGCCCCGGCAGGAGTATCCCGTCGGGGCCCAAGAGGTTTCTGGCTCCCCTCTTTGAGGGGGAGCCGTCCGCGCGGCGGACCGGGGGAGATCCGAGACGCTAAGGCCCAAGGACGCGAGAAACACCCCGACGCGCGGGTGTCCTGATATGGGGAAAGCCCCTTGGGGCGTGTGCTCCAAGGGGCTTCCTGTACGTGTGATGCGGCGGCGTGCTACTCTCCCACACCCTGTCGGGTGCAGTACCATCGCCGTGCCAGGCCTTAGCTTCCGGGTTCGGAATGGGACCGGGCGTCTCACCTGGGCCATGGCCGCCGCAAATCTTCTCTTATACGGTCAGACGCTGGGGTCTGCCGGCCTGTGGCGGCCTGGGAACCGGACAGCGGACGCGGATATGTCGATGTTTCGTCTTGTGGCCAGACAATGCTCATTGCCGTCTGGTGTCGTTTGCAGGAGGAAGATGCGGTCCCCGAAGGAATCGGGGAATGTTAGTGTTGCCTTTCGTCCGTTAGTACCGGTCGGCTCCACCCCTCGCGGGGCTTCCACGTCCGGCCTATCGACCACGTGTTCTGCATGGGGACTACAGGAACTCGAAGGTTCCACGGAATGCTTATCTTGGAGCAGGCTTCCCGCTTAGATGCTTTCAGCGGTTATCCCTTCCGAACGTAGCCAACCGGCCGTGCCACTGGCGTGACAACCGGCATACCAGAGGTTCGTCCACCCAGGTCCTCTCGTACTATGGGCAGGCCTCCTCAGCATTCCAACGAGCGCAGAGGATAGAGACCAAACTGTCTCACGACGTTCTGAACCCAGCTCGCGTGCCGCTTTAATCGGCGAACAGCCGAACCCTTGGGACCTGCTCCAGCCCCAGGATGCGACGAGCCGACATCGAGGTGCCAAACCATCCCGTCGATATGGACTCTTGGGAATGATCAGCCTGTTATCCCCGGGGTACCTTTTATCCGTTGAGCGATGCCGCGTCCGTACACCGGCACCGGATCACTAGTCCCGACTTTCGTCCCTGCTCGGACCGTCGTCCTCGCAGTCAAGCCCGCTTGTGCACTTGCACTCGCCACCCGATTGCCAACCGGGCTGAGCGGACCTTTGGGCGCCTCCGTTACTCTTTGGGAGGCAACCGCCCCAGTTAAACTACCCGCCAGGCACTGTCCCTGAACAGGATGACTGTTCGAGGTTAGACATCCAATGCGAACAGAGCGGTATTTCACCTTACGGCTCCGCGCGATCTGGCGACCGCGCCTCTCGGCCTCCCGCCTATGCTACACAATCCACACCGAATGCCAATACCAAGGTATAGTAAAGGTCCCGGGGTCTTTTCGTCCTTCTGCGCTTAACGAGCATCTTTACTCGTACTGCAATTTCGCCGAGCTCCTGGTCGAGACAGTGGGGAAGTCGTTACGCCATTCGTGCAGGTCGGAACTTACCCGACAAGGAATTTCGCTACCTTAGGATGGTTATAGTTACCACCGCCGTTTACCGGGGCTTGAATTCACCGCTTCACCCGAAGGCTGACGGATCCTCTTAACCTTCCGGCACCGGGCAGGCGTCAGTGCATATACAGCGGCTTGCGCCTTCGCATGCACCTGTGTTTTTGGTAAACAGTCGCTACCCCCTGGTCTGTGCCACCCCCAAAAGCTCCCACAGCAAGTGTGTTCACCATCGGGGGTCTCCCTTAAACCGAAGGAACGGGAGTGATTTGCCGAGTTCCTTGACCAGGATTCGCTCGATCGCTTTGGTATTCTCTACCTGACCACCAGTGTCGGTTTGGGGTACGGGCGGCTTTGAGCCTGACGCCGAAGCTTTTCTCGGCAGCCGGGATCACCGGATATCGGGCCATAAGGCCCCCATCATCGCACCTCGGACCCATGCGGGACGGATTTGCCTGTCCCACGCCCTGCGTGCTTGACCACGGAAGACCACCTCCGCGGCCGGCTACCCTTCTGCGTCACTCCTGCGCTGACCTACTACAAGGATCGGTCCCAACAGGCCAGGGCATCCCGCCCCCGAAGGAGCAGTAAGCCCGGACCCGGAGGTTAGTACTCCAAGCCTCGGTTTTGGCGGCTGAAAGCCGGTACGGGAATATCGACCCGTTCATCCATTCGACTACGCCTGTCGGCCTCGCCTTAGGACCCGACTCACCCAGGGACGATGAACGTGGCCCTGGAACCCTTGGTCATCCAGCGGACGGGATCTTCACCCGTCTCTCGCTACTCATGTCTGCATTCTCACTCCCATGAAGTCCACGGCGCGTTCACACGGCCGCTTCGCCCCTCATGGGACGCTCTCCTACCCAGTACAAAATACTGCCGCGTCTTCGGTGGTGTGCTTGAGCCCCGCTACATTGTCGGCGCGGAACCACTAGACCAGTGAGCTGTTACGCACTCTTTCAAGGGTGGCTGCTTCTGAGCCAACCTCCTGGCTGTCTATGCGACTCCACATCCTTTCCCACTTAGCACACGCTTCGGGACCTTAGACGACGGTCTGGGCTGTTTCCCTTTCGACGACGAAGCTTATCCCCCGCCGACTCACTGCCGGGATACGCGTCACCGGTATTCGGAGTTTGGTTGCTGTTGGTACCCGATACGGGCCCGCAAGCATCCAGTAGCTCTACCCCCGGGACGTAATGACCCGACGCTGCACCCAAATGCATTTCGGAGAGAACCAGCTATCACGGAATTTGATTGGCCTTTCACCCCTAGCCCCAAGTCATCCCCCCGGTTTTCAACCCAGGTGGGTTCGGTCCTCCACGCGGTCTTACCCGCGCTTCAACCTGCTCAGGGCTAGATCATCCCGCTTCGGGTCCAGGACACGCGACTCAAACGCCTTTTAAGACTCGCCTTCGCTACGCATACCCCACACGGGTTATGCTCGCCACATGCCACTGACTCGCAGACTCATTTTTCGATAGGCACGCCGTCACCCCACAAAAGGGCTCCGACGGATTGTAGGCGCACGGTTTCAGAGACTGTTTCACTCCCCTCCCGGGGTACTTTTCACCTTTCCCTCACGGTACTCGTTCGCTATCGGTCAGACAGGAATATTCAGGCTTACCCAACGGTCTGGGCGGATTCGCACGGGGTTCCACGGGACCCGTGCTACTTGGGAGACGCGATCGGCAGACCATGCGCGTTCAGGTACGGGGCCCTCACCCTCTGCGGCCCGGTATTCAACCCGGTTCCCCTGACACATGGTTTTCTGCAACTGCCGGCCGGCCCGTCGGAGCCGGCGCACGCGATCCCGCAACACCCCGCGCGCAACCCCCGACGGGTATCACACGCGCAAGGTTTGGCCATCATCCGCTTTCGCTCGCCACTACTCACGGAATATCCTTTCCTGCAGGTACTGAGATGTTTCACTTCCCTGCGTACCCCCCGGCCGAAGCCGGTACCGACCCATGACGGTCGGTGGGTTCCCCCATTCGGAAATCCTCGGATCAAAGCCCTGTTGGCGGCTCCCCGAGGCATATCGCAGCCTCAAACGTCCTTCATCGGTCCTGTCTGCCAAGGCATCCACCATACGCCCTTGCAAGCAACACACACCACGAAAGTGCATGGCCGCAAGATTCCTCTAGCAAATTCCCAGACGACAAATCATCACACTAAAAATGATCACAAAACGATCGAAACGAACAATAGAGTTCGATTCGAAATCAACAGCAAAACAAAGATTCAAAAACTCTTGTTTTGCTCGCGTCCACTATCCAGTTCTCAAGCCACCACGCACCGCCACGCCGACCAGACCGGCACACGGCCGGCCCGCAGGCACGACGGGCATCGAATCGCGCCAGGCAAAAAGCCTGGGGTGGCGATCCGGGAGCCCAAAAGCGCATCCATACCACCCCGGCACCCACCGCACGACCGGCAGGGCAAAGCCAACGACGTCTTCCACACCAGCAACCCCGCCGCCATCGCACCATGCGACGCGCGGGGCGCACACCGTCGGACGAACATCCGACTGAATTCTCCGTAGAAAGGAGGTGATCCAGCCGCACCTTCCGGTACGGCTACCTTGTTACGACTTAGTCCCAATCACGAGCCTCACCTTAGACGGCTCCATCCCACAAGAGGTTAGGCCACCGGCTTCGGGTGCTGCCCACTTTCATGACTTGACGGGCGGTGTGTACAAGGCCCGGGAACGCATTCACCGCGACGTTGCTGATTCGCGATTACTAGCGACTCCGCCTTCACGCAGTCGAGTTGCAGACTGCGATCCGAACTGAGACCGGTTTTCAGGGATCCGCTCCGCGTCGCCGCGTCGCATCCCGTTGTACCGGCCATTGTAGCATGCGTGAAGCCCTGGACGTAAGGGGCATGATGATCTGACGTCATCCCCACCTTCCTCCGAGTTAACCCCGGCGGTCCCCCGTGAGTTCCCGGCATAATCCGCTGGCAACACGGGGCGAGGGTTGCGCTCGTTGCGGGACTTAACCCAACATCTCACGACACGAGCTGACGACGACCATGCACCACCTGTGAACCCGCCCCGAAGGGAAGCCGTATCTCTACGACCGTCGGGAACATGTCAAGCCCAGGTAAGGTTCTTCGCGTTGCATCGAATTAATCCGCATGCTCCGCCGCTTGTGCGGGCCCCCGTCAATTTCTTTGAGTTTTAGCCTTGCGGCCGTACTCCCCAGGCGGGATGCTTAACGCGTTAGCTCCGACACGGAACCCGTGGAACGGGCCCCACATCCAGCATCCACCGTTTACGGCGTGGACTACCAGGGTATCTAATCCTGTTCGCTCCCCACGCTTTCGCTCCTCAGCGTCAGTAACGGCCCAGAGACCTGCCTTCGCCATTGGTGTTCTTCCCGATATCTACACATTCCACCGTTACACCGGGAATTCCAGTCTCCCCTACCGCACTCAAGCCCGCCCGTACCCGGCGCGGATCCACCGTTAAGCGATGGACTTTCACACCGGACGCGACGAACCGCCTACGAGCCCTTTACGCCCAATAATTCCGGATAACGCTTGCACCCTACGTATTACCGCGGCTGCTGGCACGTAGTTAGCCGGTGCTTATTCAACGGGTAAACTCACTCTCGCTTGCTCCCCGATAAAAGAGGTTTACAACCCGAAGGCCTCCATCCCTCACGCGGCGTCGCTGCATCAGGCTTGCGCCCATTGTGCAATATTCCCCACTGCTGCCTCCCGTAGGAGTCTGGGCCGTATCTCAGTCCCAATGTGGCCGGTCGCCCTCTCAGGCCGGCTACCCGTCGAAGCCACGGTGGGCCGTTACCCCGCCGTCAAGCTGATAGGACGCGACCCCATCCCATACCGCGAAAGCTTTCCCAGAAGACCATGCGATCAACTGGAACATCCGGCATTACCACCCGTTTCCAGGAGCTATTCCGGTGTATGGGGCAGGTCGGTCACGCATTACTCACCCGTTCGCCACTCTCACCACCAAGCAAGCTTGATGGATCCCGTTCGACTTGCATGTGTTAAGCACGCCGCCAGCGTTCATCCTGAGCCAGAATCGAACCCTCCACAAAAAAACTTCATGAAAAGCATCCGAATAGATGACTCTCAAAACAAAAATTGACGAGCACGTCCTTAAGGAAGGACGCCCTCAAAAAACCTCACCCCTCATCAAACCCTCCCGGGTACCCAACCACCACGACAGGCAATCAGGCGAGGAATGAACTGGCAATCATTGACTATAAAGAAGTAGTACAAACACGCTCTTGAGTTCTCAAACCACCACCACACCAGCCAGACGGGAAACCAACCAGAGGAAGGAACCCGCCGCGCTGAGCGGCAACAGGTGAATAACTTACACGCATGTCCGGATTCACGCAAATCAAGGCGCACAAAAACCCCAGGAATCGTTGCAATCACACGGTTCCCTCGGCGTGTCGCAAACAGCCTATTTGCGCTGTTCTGATATCAGAATAATCCGTTTTGCATTGCCGATGCGTAACAAATTCATGTGTTCATCGGCGTGTTGCAAGAATTCGATTGCGTGACCATCCAGGTTCACCTTCTCGCAACCGGTCATCGCATATGCAAAAAGGGACTTCCCTTTACGGGAAGTCCCTTTCAGTAGCTATTGAAGCTCGCTAGCTTCAGGCCAGGGTGTTCGGGTCAACCGGAACGCCCGGGTTCATCGTGGAGGTGATGGTTGCCTTGGTCAGGTAACGGCCCTTCACGGTGGACGGCTTCAGACGCTTGACTTCGTCGGCCACAGCCTTGAAGTTCTCGTCCAGAGCGGACTCATCGAAGCTCATCTTGCCGATGAGGAAGCTCAGGTTGCCGTTCTTGTCGACACGGAACTCGATCTTGCCGCCCTTGATGTCCTTGACAGCCTTGGTGACATCCATGGTCACGGTGCCGGTCTTGGGGTTCGGCATCAGGCCACGCGGACCGAGCACACGGCCCAGACGGCCGACCTTGCCCATCATGTCCGGAGTAGCAACCACGGCGTCGAAGTCGAGGAAGCCGCCCTGAACCTTTGCGATCAGGTCGTCATCACCGACGATGTCGGCGCCAGCCTCGGTAGCCTCGGTAGCCTTCGGGCCACGGGCGAACACGAGGACCTTGGCGGTCTTACCAGTGCCGTGAGGCAGGTTGACGGTACCACGCACGAGCTGGTCGGCCTTACGCGGGTCAACGCTCAGACGGAACACAGCCTCGACGGTCTGGTCGAAGTTGTAGGAGGGCATGCTCTTGAGCAGAGCGATGGCCTCGTTGGCGGTGTAGAGGTTGTTGCGATCGACGCGCTCAGCGGCTTCGCGGTACTTCTTGGAACGCTTTACCATCTGTCCTTCTCCTTATCAGTCCGTAACCGTGATGCCCATCGAGCGAGCGGTGCCCTCGATGATCTTCATGCCGGCCTCGATATCGCGAGCAGACAGATCTTCCATCTTGATCTCGGCGATTTCGCGAACCTGCGCCTTGGTGACAGAGCCGACCTTGTGGGTCAGCGGGTTCTCGGTGCCCTTCTCAACGCCAGCGGCCTTCTTCAGCAGAGCTGCAGCCGGCGGGGTCTTGAGCACGAAGGTGAAGGAACGATCTTCGTAAACGGTGATCTCGACAGGGATGACCTGACCCATCTTGTCCTGCGTCTGGGCATTGTATGCCTTGCAGAAGTCCATGATGTTCACGCCATGCGAACCCAGAGCCGGGCCCAGCGGCGGGGCCGGGTTGGCCTTGCCAGCCTGGATCTGGAGCTTAATCAGCGCCGAGACTTTCTTCTTGGGAGCCATATTATGGTTCTTCTTTCTATAACGCGGTTCGAATGGTCGCCGTCCTCAGGTTCGGCTGTCTGCCATCATGCTCGGTCTTGACTCATTATTTATCCGTGCATGCTGTAGGCAATCGGCCTGTGGTCGGTCTCCTCCCGCAACTTATATTGCTGTGCTGTGCTAGCGAGTCTCCTCTCCAGACACAAGCTTTCCTATTATGCAAATCCACCCGGACAACACAAAAAGCCCGACCACGATGGTCGGGCTCTGCAAAGTTTGGGAGTTAATCTAGCTTCTGAACCTGGTGGAAGCCAAGCTCCACCGGCGTATCACGGCCGAAGATGGACACGAGCACGGTGAGCTTCTGAGTGGTGGGCTCCACGTCGGAAACAACGGCGGCCATGGTGGCGAAAGGCCCATCGGTGACGGTGACCTGATCGCCAACGGCGTAGGAGACCTCGACCCTGCGCTTCTTGGCGGCGGCGGGCTTGTCGCCGGCGGCCTTGAGTGCCTCGGAAGCAATCATCGGAGCCATCATCGCCACGACTTCCTTGCGGGAGAGCGGCGCCGGATCCTTGGTCGGGCCAACGAAGCCGGTCACGCCTTCGGTCTCACGAACGATACGGCGGGCGTTCTCATCCGGCCACATACGAATCAGCACGTAGCCAGGAACACGCACGCGGGTGATGACCTTCTTGCCCTTCTCGGTGTGCTTCTCGACTTCTTCCATCGGCACCTCGACCTGGAAGATCTGGTCTTCCATGCCGAAGGAGGCGACGCGGGACTCGATGTTGGTCTTCACGCGCTTCTCGTAGCCGGAGTAGGTGTGCAGCACGTACCACTTGCCATCAAGGGAACGCAGGGACTTGGAGAATTCGTCAACGGCCTGCTGACCGGCATCGGTCTCCTCGGCCTGCTCGGATTCGTTGACTTCTTCCTCGTCCTCATCCAGAGAAACGGTCTCGGTCTGAGTGGAAGCAACGGGAGCGGATTCAGTCGCCGCCGGAGCGTCGGACTCAACATCTGCATTGTCGACGGATGCGTCAGATTCTGCGGAAAGGTCAGCGACCGGTTCGACCGGGGCAGCTGCCTCATCGGCAGCAGCTTCGGAAGCCTCGACAACAGGCTCCTCAGCCGGGACGGCGTCGAGGTTCTCGAGATTCAGTTCATCACTCATGCGTTGTTATTCACCTTAGGTTGTGCGGATCAGCCGAACACCCACAGCGTGGCCTTGCCTAGACCGAAGTCCATGCCAGTCACGAGGGCCATCAGCAGCAGCACGAAGATGAATACGGCCAGAGACCAGAAGAACAGTTCCTTGGCGGTAGGGGTCACGACCTTGCGAAGCTCGTCGATGATCTGCTTGATGAACAGACCGATACGCATGAAGACATTCGGCTTGACTGCCTTTTCACTCTTGCTCGTCTTAGCCATTCCGTACCTCGCGTCAGCTGCTTGATTATTAGAAACTTGGCAGGGAAGGCGGGACTCGAACCCACAACCTACGGTTTTGGAGACCGTTGCGCTACCAATTGCGCCACTTCCCTAGGTGAAAATCCACCTCGGCGTGCGTTCCGTAGAGAACGCTTCGCCACGGCGAAACCGCCAAGTCGTTATAGTAACGGCTCCGGTGGATTATCGCAAATCGCGTGTCGCGCGCGTAGCACGCGACTCTTCTCAGTTAGCCCATTCCTTGAATCGACGCATGCCTTCGGCTAGGTCTTCGTCGGCCAGTGCGTAGGAGAAACGCAGGTAACCGGGAGCACCAAAGGCCTCGCCGGGGACGGCGGCCACGTGGGCCTCATCCAACAGTGCAGCGGCAAAGTCAGCGGACGTATCGGACACTGTGCCCTTGGGACCCAGCGGCTTGCCAAGCAAAGCGGTGATGTCCGCAAAAACGTAGAACGCGCCGGTCGGAGTCGGGCAGTTGACGCCCTCGATATCGTTCAAGGCGGTCACAATCGCACGGCGGCGCGCGTCGAAGGCCTTACGCATCTCGTGCACCTCATCCAGCGGGCCGGCCACAGCAGCCAAAGCAGCACGCTGGGAGATGTTGGCCACATTGGAGGTCATATGACCCTGCAGCTTGGCGGCGGCCTTGGCCACCTCAAGCGGAGCGACCATCCAGCCGACACGCCAGCCCGGCATCGCATAGGTCTTGGCCACGCCGTTCAGCACCAGCAACTGCCCGCGGCATTCCGGCACGGCGGCACCGATGTAGGTGGTGTGCGCATCGTCATAGTTCAGGTGCTCGTAGATCTCGTCGGAGATAACCCAAATGTGGTGCTCGACGGCCCAACGACCGATCGCTTCCACGGTTTCCGGCTTCCAGACGGCTCCGGTCGGGTTGTTCGGGGAGTTGACGATGATTGCCTTCGTATGCTCGGTACGGGCCGCTTCCAGCGCCTCAAGCGAGGGCTCGAAGTTCACGTCGGCACCGGCGAATACTTCGACCGGCACACCACCGGCAAGCTTCACAGCCTCGGGGTAGCTGGTCCAGTACGGAGCGGGAATGATGACCTCATCGCCATCGTTGAGCAAGATCTGGAAGGATTCATACACGGCCTGCTTGCCGCCGTTGGTCACCACGACCTGATCGGCATTGACCTCATAGCCGGAATCGCGCAGCATCTTAGCCGCAATCGCTTCGCGCAGCTCGGGCAGGCCCGGCGTAGGCGTGTACTTGTAATTCTTCGGGTCAAGGCAGGCATCTGCCGCAGCCTTGACCACGTTTGCGGGGGTCGGGAAATTCGGTTCACCTGCGCCGAAGCCGACAACGTCAAGTCCGGCGGCCTTCATGGCCTTGGCCTTGGAATCGACGGCGAGCGTAGCGCTCGGTGCCACAGTGTTGATACGGTCGGAAAGAGTCTGCCATTGCGCCATAGTCATGGCTCCCATGCTAAACCTACAGCACGAAAAATCGCCAGAGCCGCACTATGGTGATGGAATCTGTCGTGTGACAGATTCCATCAGTCACACGAGCACGAGATTGTCGCGATGAACCAGTGGGTGGGCGTACTGGGGGCCGAGGAAACGCTTGAGTTGGGCGGTGTTACGCCCGAGCATCTGCGGAATTTCTTCGGAATCGAAGCCGGCGAGGCCTCGGGCCAGGTGTTCACCGCTTTCGGCATCGATCCAGACCGGATCGCCGGCGGAAAAATCGCCATGTACTTCGAGCGCGCCGGCCGCCAGCAGCGAGGCACGCCCGCCGCGAATCGCCTGGCCGGCACCCGCATCGACCACAATCGTGCCGCGCGGGTCGGCGGCGAAGCCGATCCACAGACGGCGTGAGGAGCCGCGGGCCTTAACCGGTGCGAACACGGTGCCCACCGGATCGCCCATCATCGCAGGGCCCGCGTTCGAGGCGCAGGTGAGTACCGTGGGGATGCCCGAGACGGCCGCCACGCGCGCGGCCTCGAGTTTGGTGACCATGCCGCCGGTGCCGACCTTGGAGCCGGAGCCGGAGACTTGGATGTCGCCCAGCGCATCAATCACGTTGGGCACATATTCCACACGGCGGGAGCCGGGCTGCGAGGGCGGCGCAGTGTACAGCGCGTCCACGTCGGTCAGTAGCACCAAGGCTTCGGCCCGCACCAGGTTGGCCACCAACGCGGAGAGTCGATCGTTGTCGCCGAAGCGAATCTCGTTCGAGGCCAACGAATCGTTTTCGTTGATGATCGGCACCACGCCGAGGTCAAGCAGACGGTCCAGCGTGCGTTCCACATTGCGGTACTGGGTGGCACGAATCGTATCTTCGGCAGTGATCAGAATCTGGCCGACGCGAATACCGAATCGACCGAACGCAGTCTCGTAGCGGGCCATCAGTAGCCCTTGGCCGACGGCTGCGGTGGCCTGCTGAGTGGCCACGTCCACCGGCCGCGAGTCAAAGCCCAGAGGCCCGAAACCGGCGGCGATAGCACCGGACGAGACCAGCACCACACGTCCGCCCATCAATCGGACCTGAGCCAAGGCCGCGGCCAACGCGTCGAGCTTGTCCGGGTCGAGGTGACCGCTCGGCTGGGTCAGCGAGCTGGAGCCGACTTTCACGACAATGGTTCCGGCTGCGGCGATCATGCGCCGCACCTCGGCCTGACTCGGAGTGCTCATTTATTCCTCGGTTTCACCATCTTCGCTGGACTCACCGTGGCCGAACAGGCTGGTTTCGTCATGGCGATCGTCGTCAACGGTCGGGTCGGCCCAGTGGCCGGCCTTGCGTTCGGCCATCATCGCGTCGCGCACGGCGGCACGGGCGTCCATCATCTCGTGGTATTGGGCACGACGTTCGGCGTTGGAGCGGCGGTGCGTGCGCGGGTCCAGCTCTTCGAGACGCAGATCCTTGCCTCGGGCACCGAGGTTGGAGCCGTCGAGCATTTCGGCACCAGCGGAGATGGTCGGATCCCAATCGAATTCGACCATACGGGCACCACGACCGATGCGCACTTCGTCGCCGGGGTGAGCACCCTTGCGGCGCAGCTCGTCCTCCACGCCCAGCTTGGCCAAGCGGTCAGCCAGGTAGCCCACGGCCTCGTCGTTGTCGAAGTTGGTCTGCATGACCCAGCGCTCCGGCTTGACGCCACGCACCTCGAAGAACACTTCGCCATTGCCGAGTTCGCGGCGCTCGACCGTGAACTCAAGCGCACTGCCGCCCTCGTCAGCACGACGCGGACGGCGGCCCTTGGTCTCCAATGGCTTGATGACCACGCGAGCCTCCTCTTCGGCCTGCTCGCGGTTGGCCACTTCCTCACGCATCTCGTGCACCAGCGCAGACAACGCGAAGTTGAGCTCCTTTAGACCCTCGTGCGAGGCAGTGGAGATCTCAAAGACCTTCAGCCCGAGTTTCTCGAACTCCGGACGCACGAACTCAGCCAATTCCTTGGCCTCGGGCACATCGATCTTGTTCAGAATCACGATGCGCGGGCGTTCGGGAATCGGGATGGCACCCAACGGCAGCTCGAGCTTGTCGGCGTAGAGCGCCAACTCGTTTTCCAGCGCGTGGTAGTCGGACATCGGGTCGCGGTCCGGTTCAAGCGTGGCGCAATCGATCACATGGGCGATGATTTCGGTACGTTCGATGTGGCGCAGGAACTCCAGTCCCAGGCCCTTGCCTTCGGAGGCGCCCGGAATCAGGCCCGGCACGTCGGCGATGGTGTATCGAGAGTCGCCGGCGATAACGACGCCGAGATTCGGCACCAGCGTGGTGAACGGGTAGTCGGCGATCTTCGGCTTGGCGGAACTCATCGCCGCAATCAGGGACGACTTTCCGGCCGAGGGGAAACCGACCAACGCCACGTCGGCGATGGACTTCAATTCCAAAATCACGTCGCGCTCTTCACCGAGTTCGCCGAGCAGGGCGAAGCCGGGGGCGCGGCGGGTCTTGTTAGCCAGGGCGATGTTGCCGAGGCCGCCGGCACCGCCTTGGGCGACGACGCAGCGGTCGCCCTCGTGGCGCAGGTCGGCGAGCTGCGCGCCGGGATGCTTGGCTTTGCCCTGTTCGCCGCGCGCCTCAAAGACGACGGTGCCGCAGGGCACGGGCAGAATCAGGTCCTCGCCCTTGGAGCCGTCCTTATTGTCGCCCAAACCCATGGTGCCGCTGCCGGCGACACGATGCGGCATGAAACGATAGTCGAGCAGGCTGGTGGCGTTACGGTCGGCCACGAACACCACGGAACCACCGTCGCCGCCATTGCCACCGTTCGGGCCGGCCAACGGCTTGTATTTCTCACGACGGATGCCGGCCGAACCGTTGCCCCCATCGCCGCCCTTGACATGGACGGTTACTCGATCCACAAAATCACTCATATTGATTACCTTACAAAAAAGCCGCGTCCTTACGGGCGCGGCTTGAAAAAAGCTTGACGCTATATCGCTCAGGCGATGACGTCGACAACCTTGCGGTCGCGACGCACACCGAACTTCACGGAGCCATCGGTGAGGGCGAACAGCGTGTGATCCTTGCCCATGCCGACGTTGTGGCCCGGGTGGAAGTTGGTGCCACGCTGGCGAACGATGATGTTGCCGGCCACGACGGCTTCGCCGCCGAACTTCTTCACGCCGAGGTATTGCGGGTTAGAATCGCGACCGTTGCGAGAGCTGGACGCACCCTTCTTATGTGCCATGATTCATGGTCCTTTCTATAACTCAGGCAATCGCCGTGATCTTGACGATAGTCAGCTTCTGGCGATGACCCTTACGGCGAGCAACACCAGTCTTGTTCTTGTACTTCTGGATGCTAATCTTCGGGCCCTTGGCTTCGTCGTTCACAACCTCAGCCTTGACGGACACCTTGGCCAGATCGGCGGCGGCAAGGGTGACCTTGTCACCATCGACAACGAGGGAGACCGGGAATTCCACGGTATCGCCCTTCTTAGCGTCGAGACGGTTCACGAGGATGACGTCGCCAACCTCGACCTTTTCCTGATGGCCACCGGCCTTCACAATCGCGTACATTATCGTTCCTTTTATGTTTTGGAAAGCTACCTTGCCTAACACGCACCGAGCTTGCGGTCAGACACCGAGTTTCGAATCTACACCACCATGCGGACTAAATCAAATGATTTTTGCCCGCGTGTCAAGCACGACACACCTGTTACTCTTCCGCTTACTCTTCCGCCGTGTTGTTGGCAGCGACGGCAGCGGCGGCAATCTGAGCCAGTTTGGCTTTGACGTCGGCGCTGGAACCAGCCGGTTCGGGAGCGGGAGCGGTGCCGCGACCGTGCTTGTTGGTTTTGACGAACGGGTCGCCACCGCGAAGCGCGTAGGGATCGTCGTAGTCGGCCGAAACGGTCGGCTGATCATGCAGGATGAAACCACGGCCCTTGCAGGTCGGGCATTCCTCGGAGAACGCCTCGACCAGACCCTGGCCGATGCGCTTGCGGGTCATCTGCACCAAACCGAGCGAGGTGACTTCGGCCACCTGATGCTTGGTGCGGTCGCGTGCCAAGCATTCGACCAAGCGGCGCAGCACCAGATCGCGGTTGGCGGGCATGACCATATCCACATAGTCGATCATCACCATGCCACCGATATCGCGCAGGCGCAGCTGGCGGGCGATCTCTTCAGACGCCTCCAGGTTGCAACGCGTCACCGTTTCTTCCAAGGACTTGCCCTTGCCGATAAAGCGGCCGGTGTTCACGTCAATGGTGGTCATGGCTTCGGTGCGATCGATGACAATCGAGCCGCCGGACGGCAGGTAGACCTGACGCTCCATGCCCTTACGCAGCTGGGAGTCGATGGACCACTTGTCGAACACGTCCTTGCCTTCATGCTCGGCCGGGTCCCACTTCTCCAGCTTGTCCTTCAAGTCGGGGGCCATGGTGTCAAGGTATTCCTCGATACGGTCGTAGACCTTGTCACCTTCCACGATGAGCTTGCTGAAGTCGTCGTTGAAGATGTCGCGCACCACGCGGATGGCCACGTCGGGCTCGCCCTGCAGGAGCTTCGGGCGCTTACCGTGCCAGAATTCCTCGCGCTTGGCGTTGATGCGCTCCCACTGGCGGACCAGTGATTCGAGATCCTTGACGATGGCGTCTTCGGATGCGCCCTCGGCTGCGGTACGGATGATCACGCCCATGTCTTTCGGGGCGATCTTGGAGACGATGTTCTTCAGACGGCTGCGTTCGCGCTCCGAAAGCTTGCGGCTCACGCCGGTCATGCCGCCGGATGGCACGAGCACCAGGAAGCGGCCGGCGAGCGTGACCTGAGAGGTCAGGCGGGCACCCTTGTGGCCGATCGGGTCCTTAGTGACCTGCACGAGCACCGGGTCGCCGGACTTGAACGCCAGCTCGATGCGGCGCGGCTGGCCTTCGAGACGAGCGGCATCCCAGTTGACCTCGCCGGCGTAGAGCACGCCGTTGCGGGCCTGGCCGATGTCCACAAATGCGGCCTCCATGCTGGGCAGCACGTTCTGCACGCGGCCAAGGTAGATGTTGCCGACGGTCTGTACTTCCTGAATGTCGGAGACGTAATGCTCGACCAGAACATTGTCTTCCACCACGGAAATCTGGGTGTGATGTTCCTTCTCACGCACCACCATCAGGCGGTCCACGTTCTCGCGGCGTGCGAGGAAGTCCTGTTCCATGAGCTGGCTCTGGCGGCTGCGCTCACGGCGGTTGTCACGGCGGCGCTGCTTCTTGGCCTCGAGACGAGTGGAGCCCTCCACATCAGTGATCTCGTCGATGTACTGCTGCTTGCGGGAGCGTCGGACCAGCGGCTGTTCGCTGTTCTGACTCTGGTCGTCGGTGCCCTCGCCGTTCTTGCCGCCACGACGGCGACGGCGACGGCGAGTAATGGTCTGCTCCTCATCGTCCTCATCGCGATCACGGTCATGATCATCGCGATCGTCACGACGGCGGGAACGCGTATCTTCGGCATCGTTCTCGGCGGTATCGTGCTCGCCGTTGGCACCGGTTTCGCCGCGTGAGCCGCGACGGCGGCGACGGCGCGAACGGGTGCGGGTGGCGTCGGATTCTTCGTCGCCCTCCTCTTCGGCAATCGGCGAGTAGGCGATATCGTCCAGCTCGAGGTCTTCCTCAATCTGCTCGACTTCGGCGGCTGCACGGCGCTCCTGGGCGTTCAGGCGGCGGGAGCGACGGGAACGGCGAGAGTCGGAAGCGTCATCGGAATCGAAATCATCATGGTCCGTGTTGGCGCTGGCATTGGCGTCACCGGCGGCAGCGTTGCGGGAAGCGTCACGAGACGCATCACGGTCGGCGGCATTGCGGCCACGATCGTCACGGTCGTCACGGCGGCGGCTGCGCGGCTGCGCGTCGTCATCATCGTGGCTGCGCGAGCGGCGGGAGCGACGCGACGGACGTTCGTCGTCGTCAACATCGTCATCACGAGTGTCAGCGGTATCGTGCGCATCCACAGCGGCGGGCAGTACCGGTTCCTGGAAGAGCAGGGACGTCATCGGCTTGCCGCGACGCACGGCCTCGTGGCCAGAGGGCAGGGATTCGACCGCGTCGAACAGGCGCTCATCCGGGGTGTCCTCGTGCGTATCCGCAACTGCACGGCGAGAACGACGGCGAACCGGACGGTCCTCGTCATCATCATCCATATCCATAGACGCACGGCGAGAGCGGGAGCGAACCGGCCGATCCTCGTAGTCATCATCGTCGGACTGGCGGGAGCGAGAGCGGCGGCGAACCGGGCGGTCCTCGTCGTAATCGTCATCGTCCACAACCGAACGGCGGCGGGAACGTGGGGCGTCATCGTCATCGAAATCATCGGCACTGACAGTGCGGCGCGAACGACGAGGACGATCATCCTCGCTATCCGAGTCGGCCACTGCGGAAGCGGCGCGGCGCGAACGGCGGCGGGTTGGACGTTCGGCGGAATCCTGGGAATCGCTGGATTCATCGGAATCGCTGGAATCGGCTGACTTGGAATCGGCCGCAGTGCCGGCATCGGGAAGCGCGGGGGCTTCGAACAGCGGGGCGCGTTCCTGCACTTGCAGTTCCAGAGAAGCGCCGGCAGCACCGGTGCCGCGGACCACGCGGCGGCCGCCACGACGACGGCGAACAGGTTCGGCGGGCTGGGAGGCGGCGGCAGGCGCAGCGTTCACGGCTGCAGCCGAATCGGCATTGGATACGGTTGAATTATCGGTTCCGTCGTTGACGAAACCTTCACGGTTGTCAGTGGGCACAATGCTCCTCGCGGCGCGCTGCATCACGACGCCTATTTCCAGGCCTATACGCTTGTCTCACACCACGCTCTCACCGTGGCCGCACGAAAACGCGCCGCGTAAAGGCAACTTCGTCTCAAGTCTGTCCTGCGGGTGGCGGACACCGGCGCTTGCGTTGTCTCATTCTCAAGAGCCGCAAGGGGATCGACGCCATCTCGCACGCTGATGGTTATGCAGAACCACCATCCTTTAGTATGCCACATATTTTGTGCGGGCGTGGCCCGGCGAGGCTGACGTTCTCTCGGCTCCCCTCCCCCGCGGTGACAGCTCCCCTCAGGGAGGGGAGCTAGAGAGGTGTCAGACCAGCCAGTCGGTAAGGATTGCGGCCATGGCGGTCAGGTCGGATTCAGGCACCTGCTCGTCGTGCTTGTGAGCCAGCAGCGGATCGCCGGCACCGAGGTTGACGGCCGGGATACCGAGCTGAGAGAAGCGTGCCACGTCGGTCCAGCCGAGCTTGGCCAGCGGGTCGCGGCCAGTGCGCTCCTTAACCAGTCGGACCAGATCCTGGGCGAGCGGGGCGTTCAGGCCCGGGCGCGCGGAGGGGCTTTCGTCCTTCATTTCGATGCCGTAGCCCTCGAACACGCCGCCGGTAGCCACATGCTCGCCATTGCCGAGTTCGGCACCGGCGTCCGCGCCCATCATCAGAGCCTTGGCCTCGGCCAACGACTTGTCCGGGGCGAAGCGGTAGTTGACGTGTACGCGGCATTCATCCGGAATGACGTTCGTGCCTTTGCCGCCGGAGATCAGCGTGGCGTTGAGGCCCTCGCGATAATCGAGCCCGTCCACGTTCACGGTGGCCGGCTCGTAGGCGTTGAGTCGGTTCAGAATGTCGGCCGCCTTGTGGATGGCGTTCTCCCCCATCCATGCACGGGCGGAGTGCGCGGCCACGCCGTGGGTTACGACGTCGAAGCGAATCGTACCGTTGCAACCGCCCTCGATGCCGCTGTTGGTGGGCTCGCCGATGATGGCGAAATCGCCGGTGATCCAATCGGGATGGGCCTCGACGACTTTGCGTAGGCCATTCTTTTCGGCGACGACTTCCTCATGGTCGTAGAAGACGTAGGTGAGGTCGACTTTCGGGGTGGTTTCCGGCGTGCGGCCGTCGAGCGTGGCGGCGAGGTAGAGCATCACCGCGTCGGAGGCCTTCATATCGGTGGCACCGCGGCCCCACAGCACGCGGTCTTCGGGATGAGCGTGGGCGATTTCTTCGCGAATCAGCGAATCGCCGGGCTCCAGCCACTTTGGTGGGAAATTGTCGATGACCGGCACAGTATCGAGGTGCCCGGCCAAGATCACACGGCTCGGCTTGCCGAAGTCGGTGCTGGCCACCACTGTGTCGCCGTGACGGCGGACGGTCAGGTGCTCTTGCTCGTTAAGGAAGGCCTCGACCTCGTCGGTGAGGGGGCCCTCGTGGTCGGACACGGAGAAGTTCTCCATGATCTGGGTGAGCAGGCTGTTCAGCTGCTCGGCAGTGGATGCGGTGCGGTTCAATTCAAGCGTCATGTGAACAGCGTACCGCGTGGGCGGCGGGCCCAGCACACTCACTACATGAGATTTTGCGGCCGAATACATTTTTATGTGCCACACTGGGGTGGCGAAAGGGAGGATTATGCCAGGTCTAATCAGCGCCATGCAAGGCTTCTGCGTTATCGGCATCGTAATCGCGGTGGGATATGTTGCCGCACGAATGCGAATCGGCGGGCCGTCCGCTCAGATGGTGCTCAACCGGTTCTCCTTCTTCGTATCGAGCCCGTGCCTGATGTTCGCGATTCTCTCCAAGGAGCCGATTTTCGACATCTTCCACCCCTCGATTATCGTGGCGTTCTTCTCCGCCGTGCTGGTAGGCGTGGTGTTTTTGGTGCTCAACCGTATGTTCTTCCACCTGAATGCCCCGGACGCCACCATCGGTGCCCTGAATTCGCTGTACCTCAATTCCAATAACATCGGCCTGCCAATCGCCACCTACATTCTGGGCAATCCGGCTCTTGTGGCACCGATTCTGGTCATGCAGCAGGCCATCTTCACACCGGTGGGCCTGACAGTGCTGGACGTGACCACCAAGGGCAAGGTCTCCATCAAGGAAATCGCCAAGCAGCCACTGCATCAGCCGCTGCTTATCGGCTCGCTGCTGGGCATTGTGGTCTCTGCGATTTCCGCTAAAAGCGGCTGGTTCCCAGTGCCGAAATTCATTTTCGACCCGATCGACATGATCGGCGATTCGGCTGTGCCAATGATCCTGATGGCGTTCGGCATGTCCCTGCACGGCACCAAGCCGCTACAGCAGAAGGGCGATCGCCCGGCCATCTTCACGGTCGCGGTCCTCAAGAACATCATCATGCCAATTATCGCGTTCCTGCTCGCCTACTTCGTGATGGGCTTCCGCGGCTCCGAGCTGTACGCCTGCGTGGTACTCGCCGCTCTGCCCACCGGCCAGAACGTATACAACTACGCGGCCCGCTACAACGTGGGTCTCACCTTCGCGCGCGACGGCATTCTGATGAGCACCATGACCAGCCCGGTGTTTATCGCGATCATCGCGGCGCTGCTGTCGTGATGGGTGCGCAGAGAAGCGTTCTCAATAGTATCCGTGCGCGCAAATGCACAGATATCGCACAAACGAACATTTGCTCATCCGCATATTTGCGGTGATTTCAGCGTTTCTACGTTCGATTTGCGTATACGAAAGTACGCACAGTTGTTATTGAGAACGATTCGCTGCGCAGCTCGGCTCAGTCATCAGCCCGATAATCGGTCAGATTCAAGCTGGCCGCCACATGATTGGACGCGAACGCGCCGATGGAAACCAGCGCATAGCACAACACAAGCCCGCCGAAGAAGCTGGCCAGCGTGGCCGGTTCGGTCATCGAAGCGGCGAACAGAGGGGCCATAAGCAGCATGGAACAGCCGCCGGCCACGATCACCACGATGTTGAGCGGGGTGAGTACCTCGATGAATCGCGCACGGTTCAAGGTCTTGACATCAGTGCCCTCCAACACCAGCATGCGATATTCGCCGGCCTGATCGTACACGCTGCCGGCCTGCATCACACCGGAGCTGACCGCGGCAAGCACAGCGGCGAACACTAGCGTCAGGATGCCGCCGGTGCCGATGTCGCGAATGAACACGGTGGACGGGTCGTTGGCGTCATCGACCACGGCGGCCGATCCGAAGAATCCGCAGATCGACGTGATGCCGGCGATGAACACGGCCAACGCAATGCCGGACACATTGCGCCAGGCGCGCTTAGGGTTGTCGAGAATACGGCGCATGGCAATCATCGTGGCCGCATCCTTGGGGCGCTTGGCCTTGGCCTTGGCGCGAGCGGTGACCACCCACGTGCCGATAAGATTCACCAGTGCGAAGCACAGCAGCATGAAACCGATGATCACGGCGTCCATCACCGCCTGGCCGGCCTGAGGCAGCATGGCCGGGTTCTTGAAGACGATCACAGCCGCCACCATGACCACCACGAACAGCACCATACGGGTGCCCGAGGGCAGTGCGGTGGCGGTGCGCGAGGTGACGCCCAATGGGGTGATTGCCACGCGGCGCAAGGTGACCAGCGACGATATCAGCGCCAAGATGGCCACGCCCGCCAAGGTGATTACCAGCGCCAGCGGGCCGACCCATAGCTGTTCGAAGGTGAACCGCTGCTCCTGGAAGGGAATCAGCATGACTGCCGGCATCAGGGCGCAATAGCCGGCAATGCCGATAAGCGCGCCGATCAGCGCCTGTCCGGCGGCGTCAAGCGCGGTGAGACGCACCACCTGACCGGTGGTCGCGCCGGCCAGACGCAGGGCGGCGAGACGGGCGTCGCGGCGGGATGCGGCCAGTCGTGCGGCGGAACCGGCGAGCGCCACGAACGGCACGACGAGCAGCATGCAGGCGAATACCGCCAACGCCACATAGGCGGTGGAGAATTGGGCCAGGCTCGTCGGGTCGCTGATCTGCCGTTTCCACGCGGCCACCGTATCGGGCCGGCAGGCACCGAAGTCGAACGCGCAGGCGACGGTATGATCGGCCGAAGCCCGCCAGATGAAACCGTGTACGCCGCCGAGCACGGTGAGGAAGATGGTGGTGGCTGCGGCGAAGGCGATGATTGCCAGCATCGAGGTGTGGCCGGCGCTGCCGCGCAAGCCGGGGCGGTGAAACAGCCGCCAGAGGGCGAACGTGCTCATCGCGCGCCTCCTGCGGTGGTTTCGCTCCCGCCGGCTGGAGCTGCCGAGCGTAGCGAGGCTGAGGGTGGTTCAGCGCCCTCGGGCCACCCCCAGTCAGCCTGCGGCTGACAGCCCCCGCCAGCGGGGGCGGAGTTGGGGTTGGCGTCTGTCTGGTGCAGACGGCCGTCCTGCATCATTACGGTACGGCCGCAGAACGAAGCGACGTTGGGGTCGTGGGTGACGACGACCACGGCGGAACCGTTGTCCCGCGCGGCGGCCATGAGAATGCCCATGACCTCGCGGCCGGTGGCTTGGTCGAGCGCGCCGGTCGGCTCGTCGGCGAAGACCACGGCAGGTTTGACGGCGAGTGCACGGGCGATGGCGATGCGCTG